>JAFZAP010000017.1 GCA_017557185.1 Prevotella sp. | reverse complement strand
GATGATGTGGTTGTGCTCACCGTGAGCGGACGTGGCGACAAAGATATTGAGACATATCTGGCCAATCCGCAGGAGCCCACCCGCTAAATGCTTTGAGGAAGGGAAGATAGAAACTAACAATTTATATTCAGAAAACAGATATGAAAGAATTTAACTATACCACTCAGAGTCGTACTATCCTGGCCGACCTGTATACACCCGTTGGAGTGTATTTGCGGCTACGCGACCTCTATCCGCAGAGTGTGCTGATGGAGTGCTCCGACTATCATCGCGCCAACGACTCCCGCTCCTTCATCGGACTGAACCCTATTGCTTCGGTGGCCATCGGTCATGGTGAGGCTGTGGTTTGCTATCCCGACGGAAGCGAACTGCGACAGACGATGAGCCGCGACTACACCGCCGACAAGGCCATTCACGAATTGACCGACCATCTGCATGTTGAGGGTGACGACTCGCACTACTTCGGCATTTTCGGTTATACGTCGTTCAACAGCGTGCGCTACTTCGAAGGCATCAATATCAAAGACGAAACGCAGGAAAAGAACGACGCTCCCGACATGCTCTACATTCTCTATAAGACTATTATCGTCTTCGATCACCATAACAATCTTTTGAAACTGGTGACGATCGACGATGCATCCGGACTTGATGCTGTGCTCAGGGCGATGAACAGAGGCGACGTGCGCACTTATGACTTCCACCCGCTGGGCGAGGCCACATCGACGCTCACCGACGAGGAGCACAAGGCTAACATCCGCCGGGGCATTGACCACTGCCTGCGTGGCGACGTGTTCCAGATTGTACTCTCACGACGCTTCGTGCAGCGCTATGAGGGCGATGACTTCAAACTCTATCGTGCCCTGCGAAGCATCAACCCCAGTCCCTATCTGTTCTACTTCGACTTCGGTGGCTTTCGCATCTTCGGCTCTTCGCCTGAGACCCACTGCCGCATAGAAGGCCGCCGCGCCTATATAGATCCCATCGCAGGAACGACGCGCCGTACGGGCGATGCCGATGCCGACCGCCGCGGTGCTGAATACCTGCGCAACGACCCGAAGGAAAATGCTGAACACGTGATGCTCGTCGACCTGGCACGAAACGACCTGAGCCGCAACTGCCACGGGGTGAGAGTTGACTTCTTCAAAGACCTGCAGTACTATTCGCATGTCATCCACTTGGTGTCGCGCGTCTCGGGCGAGCTCGACGAGGGTGCCGACCCCATCCGTGCCTTCATCGACACATTCCCCGCTGGCACGCTCAGCGGTGCACCCAAGGTGCGCGCCATGCAGCTTATCTCGGAATACGAACCTCATAACCGTGGAGCCTATGGCGGCTGTGTCGGCATCATCGGCCTCGACGGCTCGCTGAACCAGGCTATCACCATTCGCACCTTCGTCAGCCGCAATGGCGAACTGTGGTTCCAGGCTGGCGGAGGTATCGTGGCAAAGAGCGACGAGGAATACGAGCTACAGGAAGTGAACAACAAGCTCGGCGCGCTGCGCAGGGCAATTATGATGGCTGAAAAAATGTAACGACCATGCAAAGAATAGTAATCATTGACAACTACGATTCGTTCACGTACAACCTCAGTCACCTGCTGAAAGAGGCCGGGGCAGACGTAACCGTGATTCGCAACGACCAGTTCCAGCTGGAGGAGTTGCAGCAGTTTGATAAGATAGTGCTCAGTCCCGGACCAGGCATCCCTTCTGAGGCTGGCCTGCTGCTGAGCGTCATCAAGACCTATGCGCCGACAAAACCCATTCTGGGCGTTTGCCTGGGTCATCAGGCCATTGGCGAGGTGTTTGGCGCACGCCTGTTGAATCTCGACGATGTCGTTCACGGGGTGGCAACGCCTTGTCGCATTGTGGCCAGCGATCCTATCTTCGACGGTCTGTCGAACGAGATCACAGTTGGCCGCTATCACTCGTGGGTGGTCTCGCCGGAGGACTTCCCCTCATGTCTGGAAATCACCGCCGTGAGCGATGACGGCCCTCAGACGGAACACATCATGGCGTTACGCCATCGTCAATACGAGGTTCACGGCATACAGTTCCACCCCGAGAGCGTGTTAACTCCTGAAGGAAAAACAATCATCAAAAACTTTTTAGCTATATGAAAGAAATCTTACAGAAACTCCTGAATCATGAGGTGCTCACCCGTCAGGAGATGAAGAATATCCTCGTGGGTATCACGCAGGATGAGTTTCCCACCGAGCAGGTAACAGCCTTGCTCACTGCATTGCAGATGCGCGGGGTGACCGTTGACGAACTGCTGGGCTTCCGCGATGGCATCTTGGAAACGGGCGTACCAGCTATTCTGAATGCCGACCGCTATATCGACGTAGTGGGCACGGGCGGTGACCGCAAGAACACATTCAACATCTCCACAACTGCCTGCTTTGTCATCGCGGGTGCCGGCTACAAGGTTGCCAAGCACGGAAATTACGCTGCTACGTCGGTGAGTGGTGCCAGTAATGTGATTCAGCATCACGGCATATGCTTCACCGACGACATCGACCGCTTGAACCGTAGCCTGGATGAGGCGGGCATCGTCTATCTGCACGCACAACTCTTCGCTCGTGCGATGAAGTTCGTCGGTCCTATCCGCAAGGCGTTGCAGTTCCCCACCATCTTCAACTTGTTGGGTCCACTCGTCAATCCCAGCCAGCCTCCCTGCCAGTTGCTCGGTGTTGCCAATCTCGACCAGATGCGTCTCTATAGCAATGTGTATCAGCGCATCGGTATCGACTATGGCATTGTGAACTCTATCGATGGCTATGACGAGATTTCGCTCACTAGTGAATTCAAGGTGACCACCAACGACTACGAGCGGGTGTTCAAGCCGCAAGACCTTGGCTTCGACTATGCAAAGCCCGAAGAACTCGTCGGCGGTGCAACGGAAGAAGAGGCTGCTCAGATTTTCGATGCGGTGTTGGAGAATCGTGCACTGCCTGCTCAGAAGAACATCGTGCTGGCCAACGCCGCCTTTGGCATACAGGTATTGGAGAAAGGCAAGAAGAGCCTCGAGGAGTGTATCGCCATTGCCCGCGAAAGCATCGACAGCGGTGCTGCCCTCGCCACCTTTTGGAAGTTCGCTGAGCTGAACTCCTGATAGGTTCCCGGAGTTATGTATCAATTGGCAAGAATAATCAGAACTATCAACTAATATGTCCGATATACTTCACGACATCGTTGCCCATAAGCGGCTGGAAATGGAAGCCCTGCGAAGCGACAAGCCTTCGCTGCGACAGGCATTGCTGGCTTCCGACACAGGCATCATCGCCGAGTTCAAACGCAAATCGCCGTCGAAGGGTTGGATCAAGGAAGACGGCCGCGCCGACGAGATTCCACTGGCCTATCAGAAGGCAGGAGCGGCAGCCGTGAGCATCCTCACCGATAGCCACTACTTCGGCGGCTGCGACAATTTCATTCGCACGGCTCGCGAAAGTGGAGTCACGCTTCCGATTCTCTATAAGAACTTCGTCATCGACGAACTGCAACTCATGCAGGCTGTGCTTTGCGGGGCATCGGCGGTGCTGCTCATCGCAGCTTGTCTCACCAGGCAGAAGTGCAGGGAACTCATCGGCAAGGCTCACGACCTCGGTTTGGAGGTGTTGTTGGAAATGCATGCCGAGGAGGAACTCGACTATGCCGAGCTTGAGCCCGACCTCTATGGCATCAACAACCGCAATCTCGGTTCGTTCGTCACCAATGTCGAGAACTCGTTCCGATTGGCCGAACTACTGCCGAAGGACGTGGTGAAGGTGAGCGAGAGCGGCATCTCTAATCCTGCGGTGGTCAGGGAGTTGCGGGCGGTGGGCTATCGCGGCTTCCTCATCGGTGAAAACTTCATGCGGGCAGCCTCGCCGGGAGACAGTCTGCGGCAATTCATTGCACAGCTATGATTGTAAAAGTCTGTGGCATGCGCGATGCCGAAAACATTCGCGCCGTTGAGGCACTCGGTGCTGACTGGATGGGATTCATCTTCTGGGAACACTCGAGTCGTTATGTCGGTCGGCTCCCTGCCTACTTGCCCAAGAAGGCAAAGAGGGTAGGGGTGTTCGTCGATGCGCCGCTCGAAGTGATAAGCCAAAAGGTGAATGCCTTCGGACTCAACATCGTGCAACTGCATGGAAGCGAGCCACCTGTCTATCTTCGCGACCTGCGTGCTCTGCTGGGTGACCAGATAGCCGTCATGAAGGCTTTCAACATCGCCACCCGCGACGACCTGCAGCTGACGAGTGGTTATGCTGGGTTGGCCGACTATTTTCTCTTCGACACGAAGGCAAAACTCGTAGGCGGCAACGGCACGAAGTTCGATTGGAGTGTTCTTGCCCATTACGAAGGAGCCACGCCCTTCCTGCTCAGTGGCGGCATCGGACCTGACGACGCCAACCGCATCAGGGATTTCAGTCATCCGCAATTGGCAGGCATCGACTTGAATAGTCGTTTCGAGGTTGCCCCCGCAATGAAAAATGTTGAACTCATCAAACAATTTCTATATGAACAAAATCAATGAAGTGTTTGCCCGTCGCGGCAACAAGAAGCTGCTCAGCCTGTATTATTGTGCTGGAGCGCCAACCCTTGAAGGTACGGGTGATGTCATCCTCGCTATGCAGCGCCGGGGAATCGACTTTGTGGAGGTGGGCATCCCGTTTAGCGACCCGTTGGCCGATGGTCCTGTTATTCAGACCGCTGCCACCAAGGCTTTGCGCAATGGCATGTCGCTGCGCAAGCTCTTCGCCCAACTGCGCGAGGTGAAGGAACAGGTTCGCATTCCTCTGATCCTGATGGGTTATCTGAATCCCATCCTGAAATATGGCATCGAGGCCTTCTGCCAGTCGTGTGTGGAGAGTGGTGTGAGTGGTATGATTATTCCCGACCTGCCCTTCCGCGACTATCTGGACAGCGTGAAGCCCGTCGCCGACCGCTACGGTCTTCGTGTCATCATGCTTATTACGCCTGAGACCTCTGAGGAGCGCATCCGTTTCATCGACGACAATACCGACGGATTCATCTATATGGTGAGCAGTGCTGCTATCACGGGTGCGCAGAAGAGCTTCGATGAACAGAAGCAGGAGTACTTCCGTCGTATCGACGCGATGAACCTACGCAACCCTCGCATGATCGGATTCGGCATCAGCAACAAGCAGACGCTGAAGGCTGCTCAGGGCCATGCCACAGGTGCCATCATCGGTTCGAAGTTCGTCACCCTGCTCGACGAGACACAGGATGCCGACCTGGCTCTCGATCGTCTGTTTGCTGCCCTCGAGAGAGAGTAGAAACAAGGTAAAAAACCGGTTTTGTTTTGTGCTTTGAGCGTTTATTCGAAGCTTTAGAGAGGTTACTTTCGCTCGAAATCGAAAATAAAACCGATTTTATTTTGTGTTTTGCTCGTTTATTCGTAACTTTGCAGCCCGAAATGTGTACAAGAGCCGACTTGAAGATAGATCTGAAGGGGTTGCAGGAGGCTGTGACAGTGTTCCGCTACCATCTCACCGATGACTACTTTGAGGCCATCGACGCTTCCGACGTGAGGGAAGGAGAGCTTGATGTGACTCTGACTGTCCGCAAGGCATCGGAGTTCTTTGAGCTGGATTTCCACACTGAGGGAATTGTGCATGTTACATGCGACCTGTGTCTCGAGGACATGGAACAACCCATTGTCAGCGACGACCACTTGGTCGCACGGTTCAGTGATACTTCCCTTGACGAAGGCGATGATGTCGTGACAGTTGACGAGAACGAAGGAATACTCGACACGTCGTGGCTCATCTATGAGTTTATCTGCCTGGCTATTCCCATCAAGCACGTTCATGCACCTGGAAAATGCAACGCGGCGATGAAGAAATTGCTCGATGAGCACAGCGCTGCCCGAAGCAGCGAAGAGGAAGGCGAGCACCAGATAGACCCACGCTGGGAGGCACTGAGAAAGTTAAGAGATTAAAGTTAAAAGTTTAAAGTAAAATTCATTATGGCACATCCAAAAAGAAGACAGTCGAAGACTCGTACCCTGAAGAGAAGAACTCACGACGGAGCTGTGGCTCCCACATTGGCAGTATGCCCGAACTGTGGCGCCTATTATGTCTACCACACTGTTTGCCCCTCTTGCGGCTACTATCGTGGTAAGGTTGCTATCGTGATGGACGCAGCCGAATAAAGCTGAGTGAGTAACCTGTAAATGAGAACTCGAGCTTGCTCGCTTTCGAAATGAAATGTAGAAAGAATTAGTAGTGAATGCCATTCCCGCGCGGAGGGTGTTCATTACTAATTATTTTATTTATTTATCGTCTGTGATAGAGAATGGGAAAGATTAACGCAATCATCAGTGGTGTTGGCGGCTATGTGCCTGACTATATCCTCACTAACGAGGAATTGTCGCGCATGGTGGACACCAGCGATGAGTGGATCATGGCACGCGTTGGAATCAAGGAGCGTCATATCCTCACGGAGGAAGGACTGGGCACGAGCTATATGGCGCGAAAGGCTGCCAAGCAGCTGATACAGAAGACTGGCGTGGACCCCGATACCATCGACGCGGTGTTGCTGGCGACGACGACGCCCGACTATAAGTTTCCGACAACCTCCTCGGTGGTGATTGGAAAGCTCGGGTTGAAGAATGCATTCAGCATGGACATTCAGGCAGCGTGTGCAGGATTCATGTATGCTATGGACACAGCGGCATCGATGATCCGCTGCGGCCGCTGCAAGAAGATCATCGTGATCGGTGCGGACAAGATGTCGTCGATTGCCGACTACACGGACCGACAGACATGCGTACTCTTCGGCGACGGTGCAGGAGCAGTTCTCATGGAAGCATCGGAAGAGGAGGGCATCGGTGCAACAGATGCTTTCTTCCGTACGGATGGCAAGGGATTGCCGTTCCTCCACCTGAAAGCTGGTGGCTCGGTATGCCCGCCCAGCCATTTCACAGTGTCGCATCGCCTGCACTACATCTACCAGGAGGGACGCACGGTGTTCCGCTATGCCGTGACCTCGATGGGCGACGATGTGGCTGAGGTGATGAAGCGCAATGGCTTAACGGTGGACGATGTGAAGTGGGTCATCCCGCATGAGGCGAACCTGCGCATCATCGAGGCTGTGGCGAAGCGCGTTGATCTGCCAATGGAAAAAGTGGTGGTCAACATTGAGCGCTACGGCAATACCTCAGGTGCCACGATTCCTCTGGCCATGTGGGATAACGAACCGAACATGAAGAAGGGCGATAACGTCATCTTCACGGCATTCGGTGCCGGCTTTGCCCATGGTGCCAGCTACTACAAGTGGGCCTATGACGGCGACAAGGTGGCAAAAATAACTAAGTAAAAAAAGGTAGCAATCATGCACAAGGCAGGATTTGTAAATATCGTTGGTAACCCAAACGTAGGAAAAAGTACGCTCATGAATCAGTTGGTTGGTGAGCGTATTTCGATTGCCACTTTCAAGGCGCAGACCACACGCCATCGTATCATGGGCATCGTCAATACACCGGAGATGCAGATAGTCTTCTCCGACACGCCGGGCGTGCTGAAGCCGAACTACAAGATGCAGGAGATGATGCTCGCCTTCTCGGAGAGCGCTCTGCAGGATGCCGACGTACTGCTCTATGTCACCGACGTCGTTGAGAACCCCGAGAAGAACATGGACTTCCTGGAGAAGGTGCAGAAGATGAAGATTCCCGTGCTGCTGCTCATCAATAAGATTGATAGCCTCACCTCCGACTCAACGTCAAAGGGCGAAGGAAGCAGCCAGCAGAAACTGGGCGACATCGTTGCCAAGTGGCATTCGTTGCTTCCGAATGCGGAGATCCTGCCCATCTCGGCAAAGAACAAGTTCGGTGTTGACATGCTGCTGAAGCGTATCCAGGAACTGTTGCCTGAGAGCCCTGCCTACTTCGACAAGGATCAGCTGACCGATAAGCCCGCCCGTTTCTTCGTGTCGGAGATCATTCGCGAAAAGATTTTGCTCTACTATGATAAAGAGATTCCGTATGCCGTTGAGGTGCGTGTTGACTCGTTCAAGGAAACCGAAAAGCATATCGATATCCACGCTACCATCTATGTGGAGCGCGAATCGCAGAAAGGCATCATCATCGGTCATCAGGGCATTGCTTTGAAGAAGGTGGGCGTCGAGAGCCGTAAGGCCTTGGAGAAGTTCTTCGGCAAGAAGATCAATCTCGAGACTTTCGTCAAGGTCGACAAGGACTGGCGCTCGTCCGACCGCGAGCTCTCAGCCTTCGGATATAATCCGGACTGAACGTGAAAACTAGTAGTTAAAGCCGCCAAGAACGATAGATTTGTGATGGCTGATGAACTAAAATTCCGAAACGTGCAATAGTTTCGGATTTTTTTTGTATATTTGCACCCAAATAGACAAGAGTATGGCAAGTTTAGTAGCAATCGTTGGACGCCCGAATGTGGGAAAGTCTACTTTATTCAATAGATTGACGAAGACGCGTCGCGCCATCGTCAGCGAGGAGGCTGGTACAACCCGCGACCGCCAGTATGGCAAGTGCGAGTGGTGTGGTAAGGAGTTCTCGGTGGTCGATACCGGCGGCTGGGTGGTGAATTCCGATGATATCTTCGAGGAGGAAATCCGCAAACAGGTACTTGTTGCAACCGAGGAGGCCGACCTGGTACTCTTCCTGGTTGATGTCACCGCGGGTCTGACCAATCTCGACGAGGATGTGGCTCAGATTCTGCGTGGATCTAAGCTTCCCGTTATCCTGGTAGCCAACAAGACTGATAACAATACACAGATCTACGACTCCTATGAGTTCTACAAGTTGGGTCTGGGCGAGCCCGTGTGCATCAGCTCGGCAACGGGCAGCGGCACCGGCGACCTGCTCGACTTGGTGCTCGAGAAACTCCCCAGTGTCAAGGCTGAGGTCGTAGAGGAGGGCATCCCTCGCTTCGCGGTGGTGGGTCGTCCGAATGCCGGTAAGTCGAGCATCATCAATGCCTTCATCGGCGAAGACCGGAACATTGTGACCGAGATTGCCGGAACGACTCGCGATTCCATCTACACACGCTACGACAAGTTCGGCTTCGACTTCTATCTCGTCGACACTGCCGGCATCCGCCGCAAGAACAAGGTTACCGAAGACCTGGAGTTCTATTCGGTGATGCGCTCCATCCGCTCCATCGAGAGCAGCGATGTCTGCATCCTGATGATTGATGCCACACGCGGCATCGAGGCACAGGACATGAATATCTTCCAGCTCATCCAGAAGAACCAGAAGTCGCTCGTCGTTGTCGTCAACAAGTGGGATCTAGTCGAGGACAAGTCGCAGATTGCCATTAAGACCTTCGAGAATGCCATCCGCGAGCGTATGGCACCGTTCGTCGACTTCCCCATCATCTTTGCATCGGCAGTGACAAAACAGCGCATCTTCAAGGTTCTTGAGACGGCCAAGCAGGTTTACCTAAACCGCACGGCAAAGATCGGTACGACGAAGCTCAACGAGGTGATGTTACCGCTCATCGAGGCCTATCCGCCACCATCCATCAAGGGAAAGTACATCAAGATCAAGTATTGTTCGCAGGTGCCAAACACGCAGATTCCGACCTTCGTGTTCTATGCTAACCTGCCGCAATATGTGAAGGATCCCTACAAGCGCTTCCTTGAGAACAAGATTCGTGAGAACTGGCAACTGACGGGCTGTCCTATCAATGTATTCGTCAGACAAAAGTAACATGAAACGAAATCACAGACGATTACACATCCTCCTGATTGCCTTGCCGCTTTTGGCAGGGCTGATGTGGGGTTGTGCCAAGCCTGACCCTGCCGACGTGGCTGCTCAGGCTGCAAAGCAGTATTATGATTATCTGCTCAAAGGCAAGTATGAGGCTTTTGTCGACGGAAAGTATCGTGCTGATAGCATTCCAGGAAGCTATCGCGATCAGCTCATCATGAACATGAAGATGTTCGTAGGTCAGCAGGAACGTGAGCACCGCGGCATCAAGGAGACTCGCGTCGTCAATGCCGAAGCCGACACCGCCCGCCATGAGGCCAATGTGTTTCTGGTGTTCTGTTACGGAGACAGCACGGTCGAAGAGGTGCTCGTGCCGATGGTGGAAAGCAAGGGAATCTGGTATCTACGCTAAGCCCCTCATCCTTCATCCCTCTTCCTTCATCCCTCTTCCCCGACGTGGCTTTTATGTTCAAACTCGATGTCGTTTTCGATAACGAGATTGCGCATGTTTTTCAGTAGGTCGCTGGCGAAGATGAAGTCGGTAAGGCGTTTGTTATTCGATTTCATCACCTGGTCCGATACGCCCTGCCACTCTTTCCTACCTTGATGAATGAATATAATGTTCTCACCAATGCCCATGACGGAATTCATGTCGTGGGTGTTGATGATGGTGGTGATGCCCAGGTCGTGGGTGATGGCCGACAGCAGTTCGTCGATGACGAGACTAGTCTTCGGATCAAGTCCGCTGTTCGGTTCGTCGCAGAACAGGTATTTCGGGTTCAGCACGATAGCACGGGCGATGGCCACACGCTTCTGCATACCGCCTGAGATTTCAGCCGGAAACTTCTTCTCTGCCCCGACGAGGTTCACGCGCTCCAGACATTCCATAGCACGATGTTCACGCTCGCGATAGGTCATCGGTGAGAACATATCGAGCGGGAACATCACATTCTCCAACACCGACAGCGAGTCGAAAAGTGCTGCGCTCTGGAAGATCATTCCCATCTCGCGTCGCATCATCACCTTCTCCTTCTTCGTCATGTGAACGAAGTCACGACCGTCGTAGAGCACCTGTCCGCTAGTGGGTTCCAGCAGTCCCACGAGGTTCTTCATGAGTACGGTCTTACCCGATCCCGACTGTCCGATGATAAGGTTTGTCTTGCCGTCTTCGAACACGGTGTTGATATCGTGGAGCACCTCCTTGTCCTCGAACGATTTATATAGATTCTTGACTTCAATCATGGTTCTTTCCTTTTTTTTACTATGACAGGATCTGAGTGAGGAACACATCGCTGAAGAGAATCAGCACCGAAGAGGAAACGACGGCATCGGTCGAGGCCTTGCCCACCTCCACCGAGCCACCCTCTACGGTATAGCCGTAGAATGACGACACGCTCGAGATGATGAATGCGAAGAACAGGCTCTTGATAATCGACATATACATGAACCAAGGCACGAACGAGTGTTGCAGACCTTCCGTGAGGTCTTCGGGCGAGAGGATATGCCCGATGTAGGCTGTACCATAGGCACCGAGGATGCCCGTTCCCGAAGAGAAGATGACAAGGAAGGGCATGATGGTGATAAGACCGAGAATCTTCGGCAGGATGAGGTACGAAGCGGAGTTCACGCCCATGATCTCCAGTGCGTCGATCTGTTGCGTGACGCGCATCGTGCCCAACTCCGATGCGATGTTCGAGCCAACCTTGCCCGCCAGGATCAGACACATAATCGACGACGAGAACTCCAGCAGCATGATTTCACGCGTGGTATAGCCCGCCACCCATCTCGGCATCCACGGACTCTCGATGTTTACCTTCATCTGAATGCAGATCACCGCACCGATGAAGAACGAGATGAGCAGTACGATGCCGATGGAGTCGACACCCAGCTGGGCCATCTCCTTCACGTATTGTTTCCAGAACATCCGAAACCGTTCTGGTACCGAAAACGTGCGTCCCATCAGCATGAGATACCGTCCGAATGTATGGAGAGAATTGATGATAAACATAAAAATTCCTTATTTCTCTGCAAAATTACGAAAAAACTTTGAACTTTGAACTTTGTACTTTGAACTTTTTTTGTACCTTTGCCACAAAATTAGCAAGATGGAAGAAAACATCAACGATCTGGAACAGAAAACGGCCGTTGCCGAGCCTGCCGAAAACCTCGTGCTGCGCACCGAGGGACTCATCAAGCGCTATGGCAAGCGCACAGTGGTCAACGACGTGAGCTACGATGTGAAACAGGGCGAAATAGTTGGTCTGCTGGGCCCGAACGGTGCTGGTAAGACCACGTCTTTCTATATGACTACCGGCCTCGTCATCCCCAATGGCGGTCATGTCTATCTGGGCAACGAGGAGATCACCTCCTATCCTGTCTATAAGCGCGCTCGCGCGGGAATCGGCTATCTGCCGCAGGAAGCCTCAGTATTTCGCAAAATGTCGGTCGAGGATAATATCATGTCGGTGCTCGAGATGACCGGTAAGCCCCGCGACTACCAGTTGCAGAAGCTCGAGAGCCTGATTGGCGAGTTCCGTCTGGGCAAGGTGCGCAAGAACAAGGGTGACCAACTCTCTGGTGGTGAGCGTCGTCGTACGGAGATAGCCCGCTGTCTGGCCATCGAGCCGAAGTTCATCATGCTCGACGAGCCCTTTGCCGGCGTTGATCCCATTGCCGTCGAAGACATCCAGAACATCGTCTGGCAGCTGAAGTACCGCAATATCGGCATCCTCATCACCGACCATAATGTTGATGAGACCCTTGCCATCACCGACCGTGCCTACCTGCTCTTCGAAGGAAAGATCCTCTTCCAGGGTACTCCCGAACAACTCGCCGAGAATCCTATCGTGCGCGAGAAATACCTCACGGAGTCTTTCGAATTGCGAAAGAAAAACTTCCAGCTCATCAACGAAAAACAAGGGCCCCACTCCGCAACTTGACCCCTCAGTTTCTCAACAAGGAAAATAGACATAGAGACAAAGAGAAATTTCTAAGGAACATAGGAATCGGGGAAACGCGCTCGGCTTTGCCGCTTTCGTAGTGAAACGAAGAAAGAATGATTCGAAAGTAATTTGGATGATGGAGGGCGATTCCGCGCGCGGAATCATAACGTTTGACAGAGCCGGCATTGACAAACGATTTGACCTTCGGTCTTACTCTGTCACGACTCGGCATAGCTCAAGCAAGCTTGGCTTTGCTCTCGCTGCTCCATCGTTTGTCATGCAGTCTCTATCGAACGTGTGACGATGGTGAGAAAACACCATCTCCTCCATTATCCAAATTACTTTCGAATCATTCTTTGTCCGACTCTATGTCTCTCTGTCTAATTTCCTCTATTCCTTCATTCCTTAGAAATCTGAAAATATCTGCATCTGTGGGCAATTAAAGAGCGGTCCAAAGTTCTTTCTCCGCTTCGCTATGTAATCGAACCAACGGGCCGCTTTCAGAACGTAGTGGGGAAAGAAAGCGGCAAGCCGAGCGGTCTAAGTTGTCTTAAACCTAACCTTTTGGGTGGTTTTTCGGTAAAAAAACCAAATAATTTCACATTATATTAGGTAGTTCGGCGAAAAATGAGTAATTTTGCAGCCCGAAATCGTAAATCGAACATTAGTAAATCGTAAATAAGAAGATGAATATCACATTTGAGAATCCCGACAAAGTGAATGGCTTGATGACCATCACCGTCGAAGAGAATGATTTCAAGGAGGCTGTTGAGAAGACGCTGAAAGACTATCGCAAGAAGGCCAACGTGCCTGGCTTCCGTCCTGGTCAGGTGCCCATGGGCATGATCAAGCGCATGTATGGCACAGCCGTGAAGATGGATGCCATCAACCACGTGGTGGGCCAGGAGATGTATAAGTATGTGAAGGACAACAACATCCAGATGCTGGGCGAGCCCCTGCCGCACGAGGGCAACGAGGCTGTCGATATCGAGAAGGATGCTCCCTACACGTTCCAGTTCGATTTGGCCGTTGCTCCCGAGATCAACGTGAAGTTGAGCGGTCACGACAAAGTGGACTACCTGACCATCGACGTCGACGACAAGCTCATCGACCAGCAGGTTCGCATGTACGCTTCGCGTAGCGGCAGCTATCAGAAGGCCGACGACTATCAGGACAACGATATGCTGAAGGGCGACCTGCGCGAGCTTGACAAGGAGAACGGTATTGAGCTCACCGAGGCTGTCGTGATGCCCACCTACATCAAGGAAGAGGCTCAGAAGAAGCTCTTCGAGGGCTCGAAGCTGGGCGACATCATCACCTTCAACCCCCGTCAGGCCTATCAGAGCGATGCCGAGCTGGCTTCGTTCCTGAAGGTCGACAAGGCCGATCTGGGCTTCCACACGGGCGACTTCACCTATCAGATTACCGAGATCAGCCGTTTCGCTCCCGCTGAAGTGAACCAGGAGCTGTTCGACCAGGTCTATGGCAAGGACGCCGTGAAGGACGAGAAGGAGTTCCGCGAGCGCGTGGCTGGCGAGCTGAAGGCTCAGCTGCAGCAGAACAGCGACTGGAAGTTCCTGCAGGATCTGCGCAAGCATTGCGAGAAGAAGGCTGGCAAGCTGACGTGGCCCGATGAGCTGCTGAAGCGCATCATGAAGCAGAACAACCAGGACAAGGGCGACGACTATGTCGAGAAGAACTACGAGGGTAGCGTGAAGGAACTGGCTTGGCACCTCATCAAGGAGCAGCTCGTCAGCGCTCACGACATCAAGATCAGCGACGAAGAGGTGAAGACTGCCGCCCGCGAGGCTGCTCGCGCCCAGTTTGCCCAGTATGGCATGTCGAATGTTCCCGACGAGTATCTCGACAACTACGCTCAGGATATGCTGAAGAAGGAAGAAAACGTGCAGGGCTTCGTCGATCGCGCCATCGACCAGAAACTCATTGCTGTGATGAAGAACGTCGTGAAGCTCGACGAGAAGACCGTTTCCCTCGACGAGTTCAACAAGCTCATGAGCGAGTAAGAACATAAGCAGAAGGACGAATTCTAAATCTTCAATAAAAGTAGCGGGGATGTGCCAAAGAGGTGCATCCCCGCTCGTTTAGGAGCCCCACTCCGACTCTCCCCAAGGGGGAGAGAGAAGCAAATAAGACAGAGAGACAAAGAGAGATTTCTAAGGAACATAGGAATCGGGGAACGCATTTCCGCAAATTTTCATTAATTATTTGTCTGCAAATTTTACGAATTCAGCGAATGAACGAAAGTAATTGGATCATGGAGGAGATGGTGTTTCTCACCATCGTCACACGTTCGATAGAGTCTGCATGACAAACGATGGAGCAGCGAGAGCAAAGCCAAGCTTGCTTGAGCTATGCCGAGTCGTGACAGAGTAAGACCGAAGGTCAAATCGTTTGTCAATGCCGGCTCTGTCAAACGTTATGATTCCGCGAGCGGAATCGCTCTCCATAATCCGATTACTTTCGATTCTTTCTTTTTCCGACTCTATGTCTCTCTGTCTAAATTCCTTGATTCCTTCATTCCTTAGAATCATCTGTGGAATCCGTGAAAATCCGTGAGATCCGTGGAGAAACTAAGGGCTCAAAAAGTATATAATTACCAAAAAAACCATAAAATGGAAAAAAAAATCATGCTTTCTGATTGAATTCTCAATTTTTTTTCTTAATTTTGTTCCTACGAAATTCGCACGAAAGGAGGAGAAGGACCCAAATGACCTGCTTCATCTGTGAATGAAAGTGGAGAAAAAACAAAAAAAACAAGAATTTAAGAAAACAGGAATTACTGACATGACAAACGATTTCAGAAAGTATGCTACCCAGCATTTGGGCGTCAACGGCATGATGCTCGACGACGTGATGAAAGCACAAGCACAGTACATGAATCCCTATATTCTCGAGGAGCGCCAGCTGAACGTGACACAGCTCGACGTCTTTTCGCGCCTGATGATGGACCGCGTGATCTTCCTTGGCACCGAGGTCAACGACTATACAGCCAACGTGCTGCAGGCACAGCTGCTCTATCTCGATGCCAACGACCCCGGTAAGGACATCAACGTCTACATCAACTCGCCGGGCGGAAGCGTCTATGCCGGACTGGGCATCTACGACACCATGCAGTTCATCCAGAGCGACGTCGCCACCATCTGCACCGGTATGGCCGCCTCGATGGCCGCCGTGCTGCTCGTGGCAGGCAAGGAGGGCAAGCGTTCCGCACTGCCCCACAGCCGTGTGATGATTCACCAGCCGATGGGCGGCGTGCAAGGTCAGGCCAGCGACATCGAGATCGAGGCCCGCGAGATTCAGAAGCTGAAGAAAGAACTATACACCATCATCGCCGACCATTCCCACACCGAGTTCGACAAGGTCTGGGCCGACAGCGACCGCAACTACTGGATGACCGCCGAGGAGGCTCGCGAGTATGGAATGATCGACCAGGTGCTGACCAGGAAGAAGGAGTAGCGACGGGGGGATTGCTCCCCGCAAAAGGAGTTAACGAAGAGAAATGAAGAAAACTTGTAATTTCTGCGGACGCAGTGATAAGGAAGTACGACTGCTCATCACAGGCCTCAACGGATACATCTGCGAGGAGTGTGCCGTACAGGCCTACGAGATCGTACAGTCGTCGGGCGTGAGAGGTGCCGCGAAGAAAAAGGAGGACGAGAAGTTCCAGCTGAAGAAGATACCGAAGCCCGCCGAAATCAAGGCCTATCTCGACCAGTATGTCATCGGTCAGGACGAGGCCAAGCGCTATCTCTCGGTGGCTGTCTACAACCATTACAAGCGGTTGCAGCAGCCCGACAACGACGATGTGGAGATTGAGAAGTCGAACATCATCATGGCTGGTTCCACGGGTACGGGAAAGACCCTGATGGCCCGCACCATCGCCAAGCTCCTCGACGTGCCGTTCACCATCGTCGATGCAACGGTGTTCACCGAGGCCGGCTATGTGGGTGAAGACGTGGAGAGCATCCTCAGCCGTCTGTTGCAGGTGGCCGATTACAACTTGGAGGCTGCTCAGCGAGGCATTGTCTTCATCGACGAAATCGACAAGATTGCCCGCAAGAGCGACAACCCCTCCATCACCCGCGACGTCAGCGGCGAGGGCGTGCAGCAGGGACTGCTGAAGCTGCTCGAAGGCACGATGGTCAATGTGCCGCCACAGGGCGGACGCAAGCATCCCGACCAGGAATACATCCATGTCGACACACGCAACATCCTGTTCATCTGCGGCGGTGCCTTCGACGGCATCGAGCGCAAGATAGCACAGCGCATGAACACCCATGTGGTGGGCTATAATGCCATTCAGAACGTGAGCAAGATCGATAAGGACGACCTCATGCAGTACATCCTGCCGCAGGACCTGAAGTCGTTCGGGCTCATCCCCGAGATCATTGGCCGCCTGCCCGTGCTCACCTATCTGAAACCCCTCGACCGCGAGGCCTTGCGCCGCATCCTCGTCGAGCCTAAGAACAGCATCGTCCGCCAGTATGTGAAGCTGTTTGCGATGGACGGCATCCAGCTCACGTTCACCGACGAAGCCCTCGAGTACGTCGTCGACAAGGCCATCGAATACAAGCTCGGCGCCCGCGGCCTGCGCTCCATCGTCGAGGCCATGATGATGGATGCGATGTTCGAGATGCCTTCCCGCAAGCGGAAGAAGTTCGAGGTCACCCTGGAATATGCCCGCTCGCAAATCGAGAGGGCCCACCTCATGGCCAGCTAACCTAACCTAACACACCCCGACACCCTATGACAAAGAAACAAGAAGACCTTACAACCAAGCTAAAACATTACTTCGGCTTTGACAAGTTCAAAGGCGACCAGGAGGCTATCATCCGCAATCTGCTGGCTGGCAACGATGCCTTTGTGCTCATGCCCACAGGCGGCGGCAAGAGCCTTTGCTACCAGTTGCCGTCGCTGATTATGGAAGGCACAGCCATTGTCATCTCACCGCTCATCGCACTGATGAAAAACCAGGTCGATGTAATCAATGGACTGAGCGAGGAAGAAGGTCTGGCTCACTATCTCAACTCATCGCTCAACAAGGCTGCCATCCAGCAGGTGATGGACGACGTGCGCGAAGGTCGCACGAAACTCCTCTACGTCGCCCCCGAGTCGCTCAACAAGGACGAGAATGTAGAATTCCTGCAGGGCGTGAAGGTATCGTTCTATGCCATCGACGAAGCCCACTGCATCTCCGAGTGGGGACACGACTTCCGACCCGAATACCGCAACATCCGGCCCACCATCAACCGCATCGGCCCAGCTCCCGTCATCGCCCTCACGGCGACAGCCACCGATAAGGTGCGCTCCGACATCAAGAAGAGCCTGGGCATCGTCGATGCCGTCGAGTTCAAGAGCTCCTTCAACCGCCCGAACCTCTACTACGAGGTGCGGCAGAAGACGAAGGATATCGACAAGCAGATCATCCGCTTCATCAAGCAGAACCCCGGCAAGAGCGGCATCGTCTATTGCCTCTCGCGAAAGAAGGTAGAGGAGCTGGCAGCCGTGCTGCAGGCCAACGAGATCAAGGCCGCCGCCTATCATGCAGGACTCGATTCCGTGACACGCTCCGAGACGCAGGACGACTTCCTCATGGAGCGCATCGATATCATCGTGGCCACCATTGCCTTCGGTATGGGCATCGACAAGCCCGACGTGCGCTTCGTCATCCACTACGACATCCCGAAGAGCCTCGAAGGCTACTATCAGGAGACAGGGCGTGCCGGACGCGACGGCGGCGAGGGCGTCTGCATCGCCTTCTATGCCTATAAGGACCTGCAGAAACTCGAGAAGTTCATGGAGGGAAAGCCCGTGGCCGAGCAGGACATCGGTCGCCAGCTGCTGCAGGAGACCGCCGCCTATGCCGAGTCGAGCGTGTGCCGGCGACGCATGCTGTTGCATTATTTCGGCGAGGAATACGACAAGGACAACTGCCAGAACTGCGACAACTGCCTGCATCCCAAGGAGAAGCGCGAAGGCAAGGACGCCCTTATCACCGTGCTCAAGGCCATTCTCGCCATCAAGGAGAACTTCCGTCAGGACTACGTCGTCGACTTTGTGTGCGGCAATGCCACCAACGATATCGTCTCCCATAAGCACGACCAGCTCGAGGAATTCGGCGAAGGCGAGGACGAGGACCACAAGATCTGGAATCCCGTCATCCGCCAGGCACTCATCGCAGGCTATCTGCGCAAGGAAGTCGAGAACTACGGACTGCTGAAGGTCACCGCAGCCGGCAAGCGCTTCCTGCAGCATCCACACTCGTTCATGATCGTCGAGGACACCGAGTTCAACGACGACGACTACGATGTCGATATGGAGGCAGTGGGCACCGCCCTCGACCTCACGCTCATCGCCATGCTCAAGGACCTGCGCAAGGAGATGGCGAAGAAGTACAACCTCCCCGCCTACGTCATCTTCCAGGACATCTCCCTCGAGCAGATGGCAACGATGTTCCCCGTGACGCTCGAAGAGCTGCAGAACATCCAGGGCGTCGGCGTCGGCAAGGCGAAGCGCTACGGACAGCCGTTCTGCGACCTCATCCGTAAGCATTGCGAGGAGAACGAGATTGTGCGACCGGAGGACATGCGCGTGCGCACTGTGGCGAAGAAGTCCATGCTGAAGGTGAAGATCATCCAGAGCATCGACCGGCAGGTGGCACTCGACGACATCGCCAATGCACAGGGACTTGACTTTGACGAACTGCTCACCGAAGTCGAAGCCATCGTCTATAGCGGCACGAAGCTCAACATCGACTACTTCCTGGAAGAAGTCATGGACGACGACCATGTCGACGACATCTACGACTACTTCCGAGAGAGCGATACCGATGACCTCGATGCAGCGCAGGACGAGCTCGGCCCCGAGTATTCAGAGGACGAAATCCGCCTCGTCCGCATCAAGTTCCTCTCGGAAATGGCAAACTAACAGGTATCTTCATAGCAGCAAGCATAGGGCGCCCCGCTACTCACGATGAGTGGCGGGGCGCTTTTTCAAACCTTTTTTTTTCTTTGCATTTCGCTCGATTTTTCGTCGCTCGGCGACGTTAGGAGACGCTTTCGTAGCATCGCGGAGAAAGAACTTTGACCTTCGGTCGAAGATAGGATGCACCTTGACAATAAAAAACAAAAAAATGACCTTTTGTTTTGTATTTCGCTCACTTATTCGTATCTTTGCGCTTAAAGCGCGAAATTACTCCATCTCGGCAAAAAAAAGAAACGAGTTTCTTTTGTTTTGCGCTCGATTTTTCGTAATTTTGCAAAATGATGAGGAAAATGTTACTGATAGGGTGCCTGATGTGGCTGCTTTGTCTCCCTGAGTGGGGGAAGGTAGGAGGGGATTTGCCGACCAATCCCTTCGGTCATGCGCTGGTGCCCGATATGATTGCCGATGCCAGCATTCTGCTGATTGGCGACACGTTCTACTGCTATGCCACGACCGACGGCTATGGTCGCGGACTGGAGACGTCGGGGCCTCCGGTGGTGTGGAAGTCGAAGGACTTCGTGAACTGGAGCTTCGAGGGAACCTACTTCCCGTCGGCTGAACAGGAGAAATACTGGGCACCGAGCAAGGCGGTGGAGCATAACGGCCGTTGGTATATCTACCCGACCGTGAACGGCTATATGCACGTGGGTGTGGCCGAGAGTCCTGACGGTCCGTTCCGACTGGCCAAAGGGGAGGATAAGTTCACGAAACCCTTCGCTGAGGCCGCTACGCTGCTGCAGTCGGAGAACCGCGGAGGCATCGACGCCGAGGTGTTCATCGACGACGACGGCCAGGCCTATGCCTTCTGGGGCGGCCGCCACGTGGCGAAGCTTGCCGACGACATGATGACGCTGGGCGAGGTGAAGACGCTGGAGACGCGCCGCAAGGAGTATAGCGAGGGTCCCATCTTCTTCAAGCGGCGGGGCATCTACTACTATCTCTATACCATCGGCGGCGACGAGAACTATGAGTACTATTACATGATGAGTCGCACATCGCCCCTCGGCCCCTACGACGTTCCTGCGCACGACCTCGTGTCGACGACATGCGTGGAGCGCGGGGTGTTCGGCCCTGGTCACGGCTGCGTGTTCAACGATGGCGACGACTACTATTTTGCCTTCCTGGAGTTCGGCCGGAATAGCACCAACCGCCAGACATACGTCAACAAGCTGGAGTTCAACAACGACGGCACGATCAAGCCTGTGCAGGTGACGCTCGACGGAGTGGGCGCGCTGCGTAAGATGCAGTCGGGGAAGCCCTTGAAACCTGTTGCCGTCACGGCCTCGAGTGTGAAGAAGCCGATGCCGATACGCTATTTCAACGACAAGCGGTGCCAGCGCACGGAGCACTTCGTGCCGGAGTTTGCTGTTGACGGGAAGAATGGTTCGCGCTGGATGGGAGAGAGAGACGAGAGTGGAGAGAGGAGAGTGGAGAGAAAGGAGACGGCCTGGCTGATGATGGACTTGGGTCGCGAGCGGATGATTCGGCAGAGCGAGTTGTGCTTCGTGCGCCCGACGGCGGGTCATGCCTATGTGCTGGAGGGCTCGCACGACGGTCGGAGCTGGGAGGTGTGCGGAGGTCATGCCGACGTGCAGAAGCGTTCGCCTCACGTCGATAAGCCCGGCCGCAAGTATCGCTATCTGCGTGTGACCATCAAGGAAGGCGTCTGTGGCGTGTGGGAATGGAGAGCTTTTTAGTTAATAGTTTATAGTTTATAGTTTCGAGTTTCGAGTTTCGAGTTTCGAGTTTCAAGTTTATAATATGAGGAAGATTATTCTGATAGGTGCGTTGGCCGCTGTTTCGATGGTGGCGCAGGCAGGAGGGAAACTGACTGTGAAGACCGTTGCGAAGAATGCGGTGAGGGTGCAGTATGTGAAAGAGGAGAGTGGAGAGTGGAGAGACGAGAGTGGAGAGTGGAGAGTGGTGAGGGATTTGCCCGACTGGCTCTATGTGAAGCATGGCGAGGTGACGAGCAAGGCGGTGAAAGCCAGCATCGGTGCCGACGGGCAGTCGTTGCGCGTGCTCGACAAAAGGGGCAACACCGTGTTCACAGCGCTCAGCCACCAACTAGAGGACGGCACCGCCACGCTGACCTTCGCATTGTCGCCCGATGAGTGTCTGTTCGGCCTCGGCCAGTTCCAGGACGGCTACAGCAACGTGCGCGGTCTGTCGCGACGGCTGACGCAGGTGAACACGCAGATTTCGCTGCCCATGCTCATCTCGAGTAAGGGCTACGGCATCCTGTGGAACAACTACGGACTGACGGAGTTCAATCCCTGCAGCCACAGCGTGAGCCTCGTGAAGCGTGATGGGGCAGGGGAGAGTGAAGTAGTGAACGTCACCTCGACGAGCGGCGGGCGGCGTGAAGTGCGCGAGCGGCATATCTTCGAGACGTCCCTCGATATCCCCGAGGCTGGCGACTATTCGCTGTTGCTCGACGTTGGGCAGAAGATGGCACGTCGCCACAACCTCGTCATCGACGGACAGACGGTCATCGACATGCAGAACCTCTGGCTACCGCCGACGACTTCGAAGATTGTGCATCTGGACGCGGGCCGGCATACTATTTCTGCAGAACTGACAAGAGACGACCGCCCCGTGCTCTACTACGACCGCGTGAAGGATGTCACGACGTTCCGCTCACCCGTGTCGGAGGCAGTGGACTACACCGTGTTCGTGGGTACGCCCGACGAAATCATCGCTGCCTATCGCGAGCTGACGGGGCCTTGTCCACTGATGCCCGACTGGGCCTTGGGCTACATACACTGCCGCGAGCGCTTCCACTCGTCGCAGGAGATTCTCGAGACTGCCAACCGCTTCCGTCAGGAACAGCTGCCCGTGAGTATGATCGTGCAAGACTGGCAGTGGTGGGGGAAGTACGGCTGGAATTCTATGAGCTTCGACGAAGAATACTATCCCGACCCCAAGCTTCTCACCGACAGTCTGCACAACATGGGGCTGCGCCTGATGCTGAGCGTGTGGTCGAAGATCGACAAGCAGTCGGAGGTGGGTCGCGAGATGGAGTCGGCAGGCTATTACATCCCCGGCACCGACTGGATAGACTTCTTCAATCCGGCTGCCGCTGCGGCCTATTGGAAGAATTTCAGCGAGCGGCTGCTGCCGCTGGGCATCGATGCGTGGTGGCAGGATGCCACAGAACCGGAAAACGACGATCTGGCTGGACGTCGCGTGAACGGCGGCCGCTGGGCTGGCGAGCTGGTGCGCAATGTCTATCCGCTGTTGGTGAACAAGACCGTCTATGAAGGATTGGTGGCTGCAGGTCGCGAGCCGATGATTCTCACACGAAGCGGCTACCCGGGCATACAGCGCTACGGCTCTGCCCTGTGGAGTGGCGATGTGGGCAACGACTGGGAGACCCTTCGCCGCCAGATCGTGGCAGGCCTCGGTGTGCAGGCGGCAGGCGTTCCTTGGTGGACCTACGATGCCGGCGGCTTCTTCCGTCCCGGCAATCAATATACCGATGCCGCCTACATCGAGCGCATGCTGCGCTGGATAGAGACAAGCGTTTTCCTGCCGCTGATGCGCGTGCATGGCTACATGAGCAACACAGAGCCGTGGAACTACGGCCCCGAGGCTCAGCAGATCATCGCCGGCTGTCTACGCGAGCGCGAGCGCCTGCGCCCCTATATAGAACAATGTGCCAAGCGCATTGCCAACGAGGGCTACACCCTGATGCGACCGCTGGTGTTCGACTTCGCCGACGACCCTGAGGCCTTGCGCCAGCAGTGTGAGTATATGTTCGGTCCATCGCTGCTCGTGAACCCCGTCACGGAGGCTGGCGTGACCGAGTGGACGACCTACCTGCCTCGCTGTAAGGGCGGCTGGGACGACTACTACACGGGTCGGCACTACGAGGGCGGACAGACCGTGACGACTGCTGTCGACAAGTCGCGCATTCCGGTTTTCATTCGTCATTCCACCCAGAAGGCATTCAAAAAGACTATGGGCCTCACCCCAGCCCTCTCCAAAAGGAGAGGGAGCAAGTAGCTTGTAGGGACCACGCAATTCAAAGGGGTCAAATAAATATTTAGCAAGATGAATAAGAGATACGCTTCCTGGCTACTGAGCTTCTTTGTGACCTTGCTGCCTTGTTACTTTGTAACGCAGGACGCTTGGTCACAAGAGCCGGTGCGCTGGGGCGACTGGCAGACGTGGGGCGACCAGGGCAACGGAACCTATCGCAATCCGGTGATTCCTGCCGACTATAGCGACCTGGACTGCATCCGCGTGGGCGATGACTACTACGCCATCTCGTCGACGATGCAGTTCTCGCCCGGCATGACCATCCTGCATTCGCGCGACCTCGTGAACTGGGAGATAGCCGGCAATGCCGTCAGCGATCTCACGCAGATCTCGCCTGCACTGGGCTGGCAGCAGATGGATCGCTACGGTCGCGGCATCTGGGCAGGTTCGCTCCGACATCACGACGGCCGCTTCTATCTCTATTTCGGTGCACCGGACGAAGGATTCTTCATGACGTCGGCACCGAAGGCTGAAGGGCCGTGGGAGCCGCTCACGCCGCTACTGCAGGAAAAAGGCTGGGACGACTGTTCGGCGTTCTGGGACAAGAAAGGGCAGGCGTGGTTCATCGGCACATGCTTCGCCGACGGCTACAAAACCTACCTCTTCCGGATGGCTGCCGACGGCCGAAGCATCGACCGCAGCAGTGCACGCCTCGTGAACGAGGGCAACGGGCGCGAGGCCAATAAACTCATTGAGCACGACGGCTGGTACTACATCGTATTCAGCGAGCACCGCGACGGCGTCGGACGCTACGTGATGGCGAAGCGCGATAGGAAGATGAAGGGCCGTTTCCGCGAGGAACGCCAGCTGCTGCTGCCGTGCACGGAAGCCAACGAACCCAATCAGGGCGGTATCGTCGAAGGACGCGACGGGAATTGGTATTTCCTCACCCATCACGGCTCGGGCGACTGGAGCGGCCGCATCGTTAGTCTGCTGCCGGTAGAGTGGCGCGACGGCTGGCCGATGATGGGGGCCCAAGCCAACCTCCCAATGGGAGCCCCCTCCAACCTCCCAATGGAAGCCCCCTCCAACCTCCCCCAACTAGGGGAGGCATCACCTGGTGCGATGGTCTGGCAGGGGAAAATAAGCCCCACCCCGGCCCTCCCCAAAGGGGGAGGGGGAAAGCTCTCGCGCAGCGATAACTTTAATGCGGCGCTGTTAGGGCCTCAGTGGCAATGGAACTACCAGCCACGCGAGGAGATGTTCTCGCTAAGTGAGCGACCGGGCTGGCTGCGGCTGAAGGCGTTCCGCCCGCTGGAGAACGACCGGTTGCTGAAGGCTGGCAACACGCTCACGCAGCGCTCGTTCCGCTCGAAGGCGAACGAGGTGACCATCAGGATGGATATCAGCCAGATGGCCGACGGCCAACATGCCGGCCTCTGTCATTTCGCTGCACATTCAGGCTGTCTCGGCGTGGTGCGTGAGAACGGTCAGCTGTTCCTGGAACTGCGGCATGATGACAAGTCGCAAGTAGTCCAACTCCCTCCCCAGTTGGGGAGGGTTGGGGAGAGGCTTTACCTCTGGCTGCGCTCTTCGTGGGGTCTCGACGGACAGTCGCATTTCTCGTATAGCCTCGACGGCGACACCTTCACGCCTTTTGGCGAGTACAGGCTGTCGTGGGGCTTCTATCGTGGCGACCGCATCGGCATCTACAACTATAACAACGTGTCGGAAAGCGGCATCGTCGATGTGGACTACCTACACTACAGAATGGAGAAATAATCATATCAATCAATTATATCAAATGCTTTACAACGAAATTGGAAAAACAGGTATGCGGGTATCGGCGTTGTCGTTCGGGGCATCGTCGCTCGGTGGTGTGTTCCACGGTATCCGCGAGGAAGAAGGCATTCGTGCCGTTCATGTAGCTGTGGACAACGGCATTAACTTCATCGATGTGTCGCCCTACTACGGACATCTGAAGGCCGAGCAGGTGCTGGGAAAGGCGTTGCGCGAGATTCCACGCGACAAGTATTACCTCTCCACGAAGGTGGGACGCTACGGAAAGGATGGTGTGAACACGTGGGACTATTCGGCCGAGCGCGTCACGCGCAGCGTCTATGAGAGCATGGAGCGACTGGGCATCGACTACATCGACCTCATCAATGTTCACGACATCGAGTTCCAGGCAGCGCTGCCGGGCGGTCTGCAGAAGGTGGCCGACGAGACGTTGCCGGCATTGGTGAAGTTGCGCGACGAAGGCGTGGTGCGCCATGTGGGCATCACCGACCTGCAGCCCGAGAACCTGCAGTGGGTCATCGATCATGTGGAGCCGGGAACGGTGGAAAGCGTCCTCTGCTTCTGCCACTACAGCCTGAACGACGATATGCTCACCGACTACCTCGACTACTTCGAGGAGCGCGGCATCGGCGTCATCAATGCATCGCCGTTCTCGATGGGTCTGCTATCGAGTCGTGGTGCTCCCGACTGGCATCCTGCTCCCGAGAGCCTGCGCAATGCCTGCAAGCGTGCTGCCGAATACTGTGCCGCACAGGGCTATCCCATCGAGGAACTCGCCATTCAGTTTGCCGTCAGTCTGTCGCCGCGCATCGCCACAACGCTCTTCAGCAGCGCCTCGCCCGCGAATGTGCTGCGCAGCATCAGCTATGCAGAGAAGCCCATCGATTGGCAGCTCGTCGAGAAAGTAAAGGAAATCATTGGTGACCAGCAGCGCGTCCGCTGGAAGAATAGTTGATAATTGAAAGTTGAAAGTTGATAGTTTTGATTACCTTTTAAAGGTTGTCTCAACTTCTCAACTCTCAACTCTCAACTCTCAACTATCAACTGTCAACTATCAACTCTCAACTATGAACTATCAACTAATCGACGCCCATAGCCACTTGTGGCTTCAGCAAGACACCTCATGGAACGGGCTGCCTATCCGCAGTCTGAAGAACGGCCGCTCGCTCTTCCTCGGCGAGGAGGTGCAGATGATTCCGCCGTTCATCATCGACGGTCGCAATACCGCCGAAGTGTTCCTATCGAATATGGACTATGCACAGGTGGCGGCAGCAGTCGTCGTGCAGGAGTTCATCGACGGCATACAGAACGACTATCTCGCCCAGGTCAGCAGGCAGTACCCCGACCGCTTCCTCACCTGCGGAATGGTCGATTACCTCTCCGACGGCTTCTATGTCCAGGCCGAGAAGCTCATCACTGAGCAGGGCTTCCGCGGCATCGCCATCCCCGGTCATCGCCTGTTGGGCCGTCTGCTCACGTCGCCCGAGATGATGCAGATGTTCCGCTTGATGGAAGCAAAGGATGTGTTCCTGTCGATCACATTGGAAGATGGAATGGAGCAAGTATCGCAGCTGCGCGAAGTCATCGCCGAATGTCCTCGCCTGCGCATCGCCATCGGTCATCTGGGAATGGCCAATCCGCCGCAGTCGCCGCCTTGGGAGAACGAGGCTTGGCGCGAGCAGATACGGTTGGCACGTCACGAGAATGTCCGTGTGGAGTCGGGTGGCATCACGTGGCTTTACAACTCGGAGTTCTATCCGTTCCCGACGGCGGTGCGAGCCATCAAGGAGGCTGCCGACCTCGCGGGCATGGAGAAGCTGATGTGGGGCTCCGACTATCCGCGCACCATTACCGCCATCACCTACCGCATGAGCTATGACTTTGTGGTGAAATCCCTTGAACTCACCGACGAGGAGAAGCGCCTCTTCCTCGGCGAGAATGCCCGTCGCTTCTATGGCTTCGGCAACTTACCCGACCTCCCCTATATCAAGAATATGAGTGAATAAAACTCGAAACTCGAAACTCGGAACTATTATATTGATGAAAGCAATACAAATCACAGGTGAACGCCAGATACAGGTTGTCGACGTTCCCGAACAGGAAATGAAGGCAGGCGATGTGAAGGTACGCCTGCAGTATGTCGGATTCTGCGGCTCCGACCTCAACACCTATCTGGGCCGTAACCCGATGGTGAAGATGCCCGTCATCCCCGGTCATGAGGTGGGTGCCGTCATCGAGGCAGTAGGTAGCGATGTCCCCGAGCATTTGCAGCCAGGAATGGTGGTAACGGTGAATCCCTACACCGCCTGCGGCAAGTGTGCATCGTGTCGTAATCGTCGGCCTAATGCCTGTCAGCACAACGAAACACTTGGCGTTCAGCGCAACGGAGCGATGCGTGAAACCATCGTTCTGCCGTGGGAGAAGATCATCCCTGCCGAACAGCTCACGCCGAAAGTCTGTGCGCTGGTAGAGCCGATGAGCGTGGGCTTCCACGCTGTGGACCGCGCACAGGTCACCGACAACGACGTAGTGATGGTCATCGGTTGTGGAATGGTGGGTATGGGTGCCGTCGTGCGGGCAGTCCTGCGCGGAGCCACCGTCATCGCTGCCGACATCGACGACGAGAAGCTTGCCCTTGCTCGCGAGATGGGCGCCACCTATGCCGTAAACACCCTCCGTTCACCAAACCCCCTCCCTTCGGGGGAGGGCTGGGGAGGGGCTCCCTCAGTCGTCATTGAGGCTGTGGGCAGTGTGCCCACCTATCAGATGGCCATCGATGTTGTCGACTTCACCGGCCGTGTGGTCTGCATCGGCTATGCGAAGACAGAGGTGTCGTTCCAGACGAAGTACTTCGTGCAGAAGGAACTCGACATCCGCGGCTCGCGCAACGCCCTGCCGCAGGACTTCCGTGCCGTCATCCGCTACTTGGAGCGCGGCACCTGCCCCATCGACCGCCTCATCAGTCGCGTCGTCAGCCCGGAAGAGGCTCCGCAGGCAATGGAGGAATGGGCTGCCGCTCCTGGAAAAGTATTCCGCATCCTAACCAAATTCTAAATGAGCAATACGTATGAATCCGCTGAAAGTTCTTTCCTCTTTGCTGCTTTGCCTGTTTGTTTCTTCGGGAGCCTCGGCAGCTCCGGCGAAGTCGCCTAACGGCCGCATCGCCCTGAAGCAACAGGGCAGTCAGTTCGAAGTGTTCTACAAGGGTCGGCAGGTGCTCACCTTTACCAACGTGGGCGTCTCTCTTACAGAAACCAATAATGGCTCCAAGGAGGGCCAGGGTGGGGCTTCCCTCGCCTTCGTCGGCAGCAGTGCGCCACGCCACATCGACATCGACTACACGATGCTTGCCGGAAAGCGCCTGCACTGCACGAATCAGTGCAACGAGTATCGCTACACGTTCCGCGAGCCGTCGGGACGCGAGCAGGTGCTCGTCGTACGACTCTGCAACGACGGCATCGCCTTCCGCTATGAGCTCGAAAACCTCCCCGTTTGCCGCTTCGCTGCCGAGCACACCACGTTCCGCATCCCCGAGGGCACACCCCGCTGGCTGCAGCCCTGGAGCGACGGCTACGAAGGTTTCTTCCCGCTCACGCTCACAGGCAAGACCGGCCAGCCGTCGCGATGGAACCGGACTCCGAACCGCTGGGGCTATCCCTGCCTCTTCGACCTCTCCGACCATCGGCAGGGACAGACCGTCTATGCGCTGTTCTCCGAGTCGAACATCGAGTCGCGGCAGAGTGCGTCGTGCCTTTACAACGACGGCGAGCTCTATCGCGTGGCACCCGACCAGAACGACGTCGACATCAGCGGTTCGTGGCATTCTCCTTGGCGAGTGGTCATGATGGGCACGCTGGCCGACATCGTCGAATCTACCCTCATCACCGATATGGCCGAGCCTTCGAAGATTGCCGATACCAGCTGGATCAAGCCCGGCGTGGTGTCGTGGGTCTATTGGGCCTACAATCACGGCTCCAACGACTACAACATCATCAAGAAATACGTCGACCTCGCTGTGTCGCTCCACCTGCCCTACGTGCTCATCGATGCCGAGTGGGATGAGATGAAGGACGGCAAGACCATCGAGGATGCCGTTGCCTACGCGCGCCAGCAGGGCGTGAAGCCGCTCATCTGGTACAACTCCTCCGTGGGCTGGCTCGACGGAGCGCCGGGACCGAAGTTCCGGTTGAACAAACCCGAGGACCGCGAGCGCGAGTTCGCGTGGTGTGAGCGTATCGGCGTAGCAGGCGTGAAAATCGACTTCTTCTCCGGCGACACGCAGATGAACATGCAGTACTGTCAGGACCTGCTCGAGAGCGCGGCCCGACACCATCTGCTCGCCAACTTCCACGGAGCCACCATTCCCCGCGGTTGGCAGCGCACGTGGCCGAACCTCCTCTCCACCGAGGGCGTCTATGGTGCCGAATGGTATAACAACGTGCCGACGTTCACCACGAAGGCGGCAGCCCACAACTGCATGCTGCCCTTCACGCGCAACGTCATCGGACCGATGGACTACACGCCCTGCGCCTTCAGCGACTCACAGCATCCGCACATCACCACCCACGCCCACGAGCTCGCGCTGACGGTGGTCTATGAGTCGGCGCTGCAACATCTCGCCGACCGCCCCGAGAGCTTCCTCGCGCAACCCAAGGAGGTGCGGCAGTTCCTCGGCAACCTGCCCACCGTCTGGGACGAGACGCGCCTGCTGGGCGGCTATCCCGGACAATATGTCATCATGGCGCGACGCAACGGCAACACGTGGTATGTAGGCATGCTCAACGGACGCGACGAGCCGCAGACCATCTGTCTGAAGGGCCTGAAGGCCATTCTGGGTTCAAAGGATCAAAGGAAAATCACCTGCTTTGCCGACTCCGGCAGTTCCCTCCCTGCTGGGGAGGGTCAGGGTGGGGCTCCCTGGCTCATCAGTCAGCCTGCCTCGCTGCCCAAGGCCGTCACCCTCTCCGCCCGTGGCGGTATGGTCGTAGTAATTGACAATTGACAGTTAGAAATCTATTTTGAAAAAAACAGAAAAAACACCGCTTGTGATGGCTGAGGTCTACGACCTAACGTGTTGTTCTTCCGTCCTGTGCCTGAAAGCGAGCTTTCCGCACAGCCCGCAAGTACATCACGGTTTTGTTCCAAAACTCAGCCATCACAGCGGCAAAAAACAGGAAAAAAGGAGCCTCACCCCAGCCCCCTCCGAAGGGAGAGGGAGACCATTCCTCTTCAGTCATCAACACGCTGAACATGCGACATCCTTCTCTCTCCCCCTTTCTTTCCCCGCTATCGCTCTGAAAGCGGCATAGCCGAGCGGGGGAGAGTCGGAGTGGGGCCCTTTTTTTATGTTTTTTGCCAGGAGAAGAGGTGATTTCGAAGAAATGATGAATGTGAGGGAGTGGATCGGGGAGCTTGCTCACCAGAGCCAAGACCCTCACGGACATCAAGGCACGAAGTGCTAGCTCTTCGACTGGTGTTTTATATGTTTTTTTCATGATAAATAAATTCGTTTCATTCGCTTCATTCGCAGACAAAAAATTAAGTTGTTTGATGTTGTTTAAGTTGTTTAAAAAAGGATCGTCTAAACTTGAAACTCGGAACTCGAAACTCGAAACTCGAAACTCGAAACTAAAAACTTCTAACCCCCAACATTATGAAATCAGCAATCACAACCCTGCTTCTTGCCCTGAGCCTCACGGCCTCGGCACAGCAGTACAAAGTGCCCGTATCCGAAGAGCACGAGAAGATGCAGACGGGCAAGTATCAACCCACGTGGCAGTCGCTGCAGCAGCACCAGACGCCCGAGTGGTTCCGCAATGCGAAGTTCGGCATCTGGGCCCACTGGGGACCACAGTGCGTCGAAGGCTCCGGCGACTGGATGGCGCGCTCACTCTACATGGAGGGTACGCGCGAGTATAAATACCACGTCGAACACTACGGCCACCCGTCGGAGTTCGGCTTCAAGGACGTTCTGCCGCTCTTCAAGGCCGAGAACTGGGACCCCGAGAAACTCGTCGAACGCTACAAGCGCTGCGGAGCACAGTACTTCTTCGTGCTCGGCAACCACCACGACAACTACGACCTCTGGGACTCGCAGTACCAGCCGTGGAACTCGAAGAACATCGGCCCGAAGCGCGATATCCTCGAGGGATGGGCGCGGGCAGCGAAGAAGGCAGGACTGCCGCTGGGCATCTCCTTCCATGCCGACCACGCGTGGACGTGGTATGAGCCCGCACAGCGCTACGACCTCGAAGGCCGCAAGGCAGGCGTCTACTACGACGGCCACCTCACCAAGGAGGACGGCAAGGGCAAGTGGTGGGAAGGCCTCGACCCGCAGCTGCTCTACCGCCAGAACCATCCGCTCAGCGAGCGCTCCTGGTGGAACGGAGCCATCCATCAGCAGTGGGACTGGACACACGGTGCCGCCACGCCGTCGCAGGACTTCGTCACGAACTTCTACGACCGCACCCTCGACGCCATCAACCGCTACCAGCCCGACATCATCTACTTCGATGTCACCGTGCTGCCGTTCTACGACATCAGCGACTGCGGACTGAAGATCGCCGCCCACTTCTACAACAAGAATCCGAAGGCCGTGATGACCTGCAAGATCCTCGACGAAGAGCAGCGCAAGGCCATCACCTGGGATGTGGAGCGCGGAGCACCCAATTTCATCGTTCCCGAGCCTTGGCAGACCTGCAACTGCATCGGCGGCTGGCACTACGACACGCGCACCTACGAGAACAACTGGTATAAGTCGGCAGCCACCGTCGTGAAACAGCTCGTCGACATCGTGTCGAAAAACGGAAACCTCCTGCTCTCCGTACCCCTGCGCGCCGATGGCACCTACGACGAGAAGGAAGCCGCCATCCTCGACGACCTCGAGGCCTGGATGACCGTCAACGGCGAGAGCATCTTCGGCACGCGCCCCTGGAAGACGTTTGGCGAAGGCCCCGTCGCCGAGAAGAACATCTCCGTCAACGCACAAGGCTTCAACGATGGCGAATACTCAAAGATGGACTATCGCGACATCCGTTTCAACCAAAAGGGCGGCATCCTCTATGCCACTGCGATGGGCTGGCCCACGCAAATGGAGAATGGAGAATTGAAAATGGAGAATTCGAGGCTTATCATCAAGTCGTTGCGCAAGGGCAATCCCTATGGTCGCAAGGTGTCGAGTGTGAGCCTGCTTGGCTACGGAAAGGTGAAGGCCCGCCAGACCGCCGAAGGTCTCGTCGTCACCCTCCCCGCACCCTGCAACAAGATTGCACCCGTGCTGAAGATCAAATAACACCATCGATAGTTGATAGTT
>JAFZAP010000016.1 GCA_017557185.1 Prevotella sp. | reverse complement strand
TCACTCAATAAAATAACATTATTAAATGAATAAAAACGAATTGCAACCTGCATGCGTGTTCGAACAGTTCGCACGCATCAACGAAATTCCCCGCCCTTCGAAGCGCGAGGAAAAGATGATTGAGTATCTGAAAACGTTCGGTGAAAGCCGCGGTTTGGCAACGAAAGTCGACGAAACGGGCAATGTGCTCATCAGCAAGCCAGCTACGCCTGGCATGGAGAATCGCCCGACGATTATCCTGCAGAGTCACATGGATATGGTTTGTGAGAAGCTGGTCGATGTTGAGTTCGATTTCGACAAGGATGCCATCCAAACCTACGTCGACGGCGAATGGCTGCGCGCCAAGGGCACCACTCTCGGTGCTGACGACGGCATCGGCTGCGCCATCGAACTGGCTATTCTCGACAGCAACGACATCGAGCACGGACCGCTGGAGTGCGTTTTCACCCGCGACGAGGAGACTGGTCTGACGGGAGCTGAAGGCATGAAGGCAGGATTCATGACTGGCGACATGCTAATCAACCTCGACTCGGAGGACGAAGGACAGATCTTCGTCAGCTGTGCCGGCGGACGCAACACCACTGCCACCTTCCACTACGAGCGTGAGGCTGCTCCTGCTGGATGGTTCTTCATCAAGGCTTCGCTGAAGGGACTGGTGGGAGGCCATTCTGGTGATGATATCAACAAGAAGCGCGCCAACGCGTTGAAGATTCTCGCTCGCTTCCTCTATCAGACTCAGGAACGTTATGGGCTGCGCCTGGCTCAATATAATGCCGGCAAGCTGCACAACGCCATTCCTCGCGACGGCGTAATCGTCTTTGCTGTTCCCAATGAGAAGAAGGAGAATGTGCGCGCCGACTGGAACGTCTTCGTCTGCGAAGTGGAAGAGGAATACCACGTCACCGAGAAGACTATGAAGTTCGAAATGGAGAGCGCCGGCGCAGAGCCTGTACTGCCACAAGACGTCAGCACACGTCTCGTGCAAGCCATGCAGGCTGCTGATAATGGTGTTTTCGCTATGTGTCAGGACGAGGCCGTTGCCTGGCTCGTGGAGACTTCAAACAATGTGGCCAGCATCGTCACTGGCGACAATGCTGCCAAAGTAATCTGCTCCCAGCGTTCCAACGTGATGAGTGCTCTCGACAACCAGGCCGCTACTATCAAGGCTGTGTTCCAGCTCGCTGGTGCCGAAGTGGTGCAGGGCGAAGGCTATCCTGCCTGGAAGATGCGCGCCGACAGCAAGCTCACAGCTCTGACCGTCGAGACCTATAAGAAACTCTTCGGCAAAGATCCGAAGGTGCTTGGTATCCACGCAGGTCTTGAGTGCGGATTGTTCTCTGAGAAATATCCTAACCTCGACATGGTGAGCTTCGGCCCGACGCTGCGCGGCGTTCACTCGCCCGACGAGCGTCTGCACATCCCCACTGTGCAAATGGTTTGGGATCATCTGCTGGCAATCCTGAAGAGAGTCTGAGTGTCATCACTAATAATCCAGAGAACATGAACAAGATGAAAGTTGCCATCGCCGCACTGCTTGTTGCGGTGATGGCTTTCTCTTCCTGCAACAAGGAAAAGACCACGTCTCAGAAGCTGGTGAAGGAGTTCCTGACGGAAAACCTCGTGAGCGAAGATTTCAAGGTGATGGACTATTCCGATCTGTCGTCGACGAAGCTCGTCACCGACTCGATGTGTCAGATGATGCGCGCCAAAATGGCGAACAACGAGCTGTTTAAGTCAGACATGCGCTATGCTAAAGGCCCGAAGCCCAATAAAATGTACTTCATCCGCGTTAAATACCGCGTCGACAAGGACACTATCTTCCAAACCTTCTACCTCGACGAGCAGCAAACTCGCGTAGTAGCATTCAAGGAGAATTGAGAAAAAAAACGACTTTTTCACCGATTAGTTTCCGTAACAGCTTTTTTTTTGTTACCTTTGCAAACAAGATAAAAAATCAATAATTCTATAACAAAAAATACTATCAAACAATGAACGACAAGAAAGTAATGATGCGTGCAGCCGACAACATCCGTATTCTGGCAGCAGCAATGGTCGAAAAGGCCAAGAGTGGTCATCCCGGTGGCGCTATGGGTGGTGCCGATTTCATCAACACACTCTATTCGGAGTTCCTCGTCTATGACCCAGAGCATCCCGAATGGGAAGGCCGCGACCGCTTCTTCCTCGATCCCGGTCACATGGCCCCGATGCTCTATTCGCAGCTTTGCCTCATCGGCAAGTACACTCTGGAGGATCTGCAGAACCTGCGCCAGTGGGGTTCGGTGACGCCTGGTCATCCCGAGCGTGAGATTGAGCGCGGCATCGAGAACACCTCTGGTCCTCTCGGACAGGGCCACACTTTCGCCGTTGGTGCTGCTATAGCAGCCAAGTTCCTGAAGGCTCGTCTGGGCGACGTGATGAATCAGACCATCTACGCCTACATCTCTGATGGTGGCGTGCAGGAAGAAATCTCGCAGGGTGCTGGCCGTATTGCCGGTAACCTCGGTCTCGACAACCTCATCATGTTCTACGATGCCAATGATATCCAGCTCTCCACCCGTACGGAAGTGGTGACCTGCGAGGACACCGCCAAGAAGTATGAGGCTTGGGGATGGTTCGTGCAGAACATCGATGGTAACGATGTCGACCAGATTCGCGAGGCGCTCAAGAAGGCTCAGGCCGAGAAGGAGCGTCCAAGCCTGATCATCGGTCATTGCATCATGGGTAAGGGTGCCCGCAAGGCTGACGGCTCTTCCTATGAGAGCAACTGCGCTACTCACGGTGCACCGCTTGGCGGCGACAACTTCGTGCAGACCATGAAGAACCTCGGTGCCGATCCTGAGCAGCCGTTCCAGATCTTCCCCGAAGTGAAAGAACTCTATGCAAAGCGTGCTGAGGAGCTGAAGAAGATTGTGGCTGAGCGCTATGCTGCAAAGGCCGAGTGGGCAAAGGCCAATCCCGAGAAGGCCGCCCTCATGGACGAGTGGTTCAGCGGCAAGGCTCCGAAGGTAGACTGGACAGCCGTTCAGCAGAAGGCCGGTGCTGCCACACGTGGTGCATCGGCAACCGTTCTGAGCGTTCTCGCCGAGCAAGTGCCTAACATGATTTGCGCTTCGGCCGACCTGTCGAACTCCGACAAGACCGACGGCTTCCTGAAGAAGACCCACGACATTGTGAAGGGTGACTTCAGCGGTGCCTTCTTCCAGGCTGGTGTAGCTGAGCTCACGATGGCTTGCTGCTGCATCGGTATGGCTCTGCATGGTGGTGTGATTCCCGCCTGCGGCACATTCTTCGTGTTCTCCGACTATATGAAGCCCGCCGTTCGTATGGCTGCTCTGATGGAGCTGCCCGTGAAGTTCATCTGGACACACGACGCCTTCCGCGTGGGCGAGGACGGTCCTACTCACGAGCCTGTTGAGCAGGAGGCACAAATCCGCCTGATGGAGAAGCTGAAGAATCATCACGGCCGCAACTCGATGCTCGTCGTTCGTCCTGCCGATGCCGAAGAGACAACCGTCTGCTGGCGTATGGCTATGGAGAATACGCTCACGCCTACAGCTCTTATCTTCTCGCGTCAGAACATCGACATGCTGCCAGAAGGCAACGATTACTCGCAGGCCACAAAGGGTGCTTATGTTGTTGCAGGTTCCGATGAGGATTATGATGTCATCCTGCTCGCCTCTGGTTCCGAGGTCTCCACGCTCGAGGCTGGTGCCAAGCTGCTGCGCGAGGATGGCGTGAAAGTGCGCCTCGTGAGCGTTCCTTCCGAGGGATTGTTCCGCAGTCAGCCGAAGGAGTATCAGCAGGCTGTGCTTCCCGCAGGCAAGAAGAAGTTCGGTATGACCGCTGGTCTGCCCGTAACCCTCGAAGGCCTTGTCGGTGCCGACGGTTGCGTATGGGGTCTCGAGAGCTTCGGCTTCTCCGCTCCCTACAAGGTTCTCGACGAGAAGCTCGGCTACAACGGCCAGAACGTCTACGAACAAGTAAAGAAACTGTTGTAGAAAGGCCTACCCCAAACCCCTCCCCAAGGGAGGGGCTTTTTCATATCCGTGGAAAAAAGATACAACTATCAAACGGCATCGGCTAATTATTCCATCCTAAAAGCATTTGCCACATACAACCGAAATCATCCAACTGAGGCTGAAAGCATCTTGTGGACTTATCTGAAGGGTGGATGGTCGGGGTATCACTTCCGCCGACAACATATTATTCTGGATTATATCCCGGATTTTGTGTGTCTTGCCAAGCAACTTATCATAGAGATTGACGGTGGTTACCATTTGGAAGGAGAACAGCCTCAACGTGACGCAGAACGAGCCCAAGAACTTGAACGACAAGGTTTCAGGATTCTTCGATTCTCCAATGAGCAAGTCGTTGGTAATACGGATGCCGTTTTAGAAATAATCAAAATTGCATTAGAACAAATGAACAACAACAATCCCAACACAACGCATAGTCTCCCCTCCCTTGGGGAGGGGAAGGGGGTGGGCATCGCTTCCGACCACGCCGGCTTTGCCTTGAAACAATTCGTGAAAAAGTATCTGGAAGAAAAGGGAATGCCCTACAAGGACTACGGTACTTATACAGAGGAGTCGTGCGACTATAGCGATTTCGGTCATGCCCTTGCTCGCGGCATCGAGGAAGGTGAAGTCTATCCCGGTATCGCCATCTGCGGTTCAGGCGAAGGCATCAACATGACACTCAACAAACATCAGTCCATTCGTGCTGGTCTTTGCTGGATTCCCGAGATTGCCCACCTCATCCGTCAGCACAACGACGCCAACGTGCTCGTGATGCCTGGCCGCTTCATCGACGAGGATATGGCCCGACAAATCATGGACGAGTTCTTCGCTACAGAGTTCGAAGGCGGTCGCCACCAGCGCCGCATCGATAAAATACCAGTACACTAGGTATAGGTAATAGGTTATAGGTTATAGGTAATGATTACCTTGGATGGAATTCTATTCCTATCAAATCAGAAGAACGTGATCATTAACTATTATCTGTTACCTATTACTTTTTAATCGATTACACAATTTTATACCTTATTCGGAACGATCGCTTGTCGTTGTCCCAGTTCGTGCCGAGCAGCTCGAAACGTCCTATCTGCGAGGTGGAGCGGACATGCTTGCCGATGCATGGACACACGTCGAAGTCGCCGATGCGAACGAGGCGTATTGTTTCCGAGGCATCGTCGGGCAGGCGGTCGAGAGAGATACGTGCGTCAGGCGAATCCTCGTCGGCACTGAACACGATTCCTTCCAGTTCCGCCCGCGTGTGATATTCATAGGTCACGGGCAGGTCCTGTTCTATGAGTTCATTCATCATCCGCACCACAGCCTGCTCGTCCTTGCGGTCAGGCCTGCGGTCGAGAATCCACGAGATCTTGCTCTTCTTCCGTTCAATATGCGCATTGCTTGACCGCTCGCAGCCAAACAGGCGTTGCATCACCTGGTTCAGCAGGTGCTCTGCTGTATGAGATGGAGGGAACTCGTCTTTATTATGATCGTTCAGAATGTAGTCGTCCATCAGGTTTCCTTTCGTTTTTTTCTTTTCAGCCGACAAAGATACGAATAAGTGAGGAGAAAACAAAAGAAAAAGTGGTTTTTCTTTTTTTTCTCGAGCGAGAGTATCTAAAACCGCAGGTTAAAGATAGTGAAAGTCGAGCACAATACATTTGAGTTTCCTTGATAAGGAAACGGTGTAAGCAAAGGTTTTTATGTCGAGACGCATCCTATCTTCGACGTTAGTCAGAGATAGCGAATAAGTGAGTGAAATGCCAAATAAAAACTCGTTTTCCTGCATTTCCGAACCGAAGGAGCAGCGAGAGCCATCATGCTTGCACGTTTGGTCGAGTCGCGAGTGAGGAAGACTAAAGTCAAGTGCATCCTATTTTCGGCGTAGCCAGAGATAGCGAAATGTCAAAGAGTATCTAAAACCGCAGGTTAAAGATAGTGAAAGTCGAGCCTTAGCGCTCATTAACCAACATTAACTCGCTGAAAATGGGCAATTCTGAACACTTTTCAGGATTGCCTATTATATTTGGACACTGGGTAACCCAGAAGACCTGCACCCATTGCACCGCGAGCACCGCAGTCATTTCAGATGTGGATGATAACGTTTTATCGTTATTACGTTATTGCGTTATACCGGCTTTGTTCCATTACACTTTGGATAATCACTACAACTCCAGAACTCTTTACCGGAGTTGATGCCTTTCTTAGCTATGCGCTTGATCATCGGCTTACCGCATAAAGGACAAGTGGGAGCATCGGCATGGACGCTCTGCTGTTTACGGTAGGAAAGGCGTTCTGCCGTCAGACCCTCTGTGAATCCTCCTTCAACCTTGAATACCTCCAATTGTCGTTCTATCTGGCGGCCAATCATCATAACAAGACGATTGCAAAGCACCAGCAGACAGTTGGCGACGACAAGCGAATCTTCGCTCGTGAGCCATTGGTCAAATTTATGCTTTTGGGCAAGGATGTGAATACTGCTTTTGTATAGCACGTCATCATTATAGTCAGGTCTGTCCAATCGGATATTACTGACTGCCTTATACTCTGAGGAATTAATTGACCAAGGTATGCTCTCCTGACGCAACAGCCAATTGAGGTAGTCGTTGGCCAATTCCGAAAGCGTAGCACGAGCCACGTCCGTCAGTTTCATCTCTGTCTCTTTCGAGGTGGAGTGGCGTGAGTTGCCCTCGGCGATATTTGCAGGAGCCGAGCGCGCAGCTTGAGTCATCTGGTCATACTGCCGCCCACACGGATCGTTGGTATGATTCAAAAAACGCGTACAGAAATCCTGCGTTGCCAGCTGTATCACATTTGCAAGAATCCACGTGTCCAGCCAATAATATCCAAACCGATTGATTTCCATTGTCTTTGATTTTTTATTTGCGTTATTCCGTTCTATCGTTTGCCATATTTATAAAACGTTTTTAATCTTCTTATTATTCTATCAACTAATCACAAAAAAACTAATTATTCCTTTTTATTGTTTGTACTTAATGTAGAAGACAACAAAGAATCTATTATCTTACTTTTAAGATCAAAACTTTTAATAAATTTCTCCGAATTAAATTGCTTGTTTAGTGATATGTCAAGATGAATAATATTCAGTTGGGTCAAAAGATGCCTTATATCTCTTTCAATAAAAGAGTTGTTATCGCAATCAAAATACTTTAAATCAACTTCTAGAAACTTCTGTAAAAAAATGATAGCATCTGCATACATCTTTTCAATACTACCTTTTAACTCTTCCTTTTCCTCAAACAAAGGATTTATGTGCTGATAGAAAGATTCTATACTCTGCCTTCTAAATTGCATAACTAATAGAGCTTTTTGTTGTTCCATTTCTTTCGCAGAACGTTTTTCTTCATAGTCTGATATTGCAATAGTTAGCTCTATAAAAACTACAATATTTGCAATAGTGAGAAATGGCATCATAAAACCAGAGAAATAATTACTAAAAGCACTCCAGTCATTTATGTCGTTGCTAATACCACTATGGTAAAACCATGCATAAAATGATAATGACCCTAACAATAGTACAACAATTATTATGTAAATGATATATCTGTATTTACGCATAATCAAAGAATTTGTATTTGTTTTATCAAATATCTTCCACAAAGTATGAGAAAATAACTACATTCTACGACACAATAAATCGCTTTGGCTATTGTTTGGAAAGACATATCCTATAAATTCTCCGCCCCAATCGTTGAACGGTCGTCTTTCTTTTCCTTATTCTTATAGCGCTGGATTTCCTCTTGCTCCAACTCACAGAAACGGTCGTAGTGTTGTGCCATCGCCTTCCTGTCGTACTGCTTCTTCTCCGCTTCATCGTACTTCAGGTGCTGTAAGTTGAAGGCTGCAAGCATATCGCGCTGGTGGATATCACCATTCGAGAGGGTTACACTACGTTCTTTCAGTTCGTGCTTCTCAAAGCTGTCGTTCGTGAAGTCGTATTGGCTGGCGGCATTCTGCGTGTCCACTTTCACCACTTCACCACCCAGCGACTTCACTTTATTCTCCAAGATGGTTACAAACATCGCAGGGGCATGTTTAGCGACCGATTTACCAAAGCGTTTTTTCTTCTGAATCTTACCTGTCTTCTCGTTCACTTTGGTCTCCTTTGCCTTTCGCGTCCAACCGCTAATCTGGTTGTTCTCCACGATAAACGTATCACCTTCCTTCAACAACTCGTTAGCTCTGTCAATGTGTTGCTGCTTGCGGATGGCAGCCTGACGGCGTTGCAACTCAGCCATCTCACGGCGCAAGACCTTGTAGCGTTTAGAGTCATTCCACACCAATCGCACACCTCGCTTGATAGTACCGTCTTCGTTGAAGTTCTCAGGGTTGTTGGCTCTGCGGCTGCGGTCAATTTTCCTGCCCAGTCTCAGTTTTTCTGCCTCGATATTATCACACTTCGAAGCCAGTTTGTCGATGCTGACAATATTTGCACCTGAAACGGCCACGGTGGTAGGTCCTAAGTCTATACCAACATTGCCTTTGCCAAGCGTTCTGCCTTTTTGTGGCTTCTCTCCCTCGATGCTCATCTGCAGGTAGTACTTATACTGACCTCTCACCATGCGGCGAACCACCGTAAGTACCTTTATACTATCGATACCGCCCTTCAAAGCCCACATCTCATAGTCTGAATGCTTTGGATTGTGAAGAATGGGCAAGGAAATGAAAGTCTCATTTTTACCTGACTTGCTGGTTTTGATGTCTATTTCCATCCGTTCAAGGTGTAGTACGAAACCTGGAAAATACTCTTTTACCTCATTATCCTTCTTCTGAACAATCTTTCCACTCCCGAAAGTATTCAGACCTCCGTATTTTTTATAGGAAATCTTTTTAGCGTGGTAATCGTACAATTTCTTGTTCCACGCTGACCAAATATTATTAGAAAGGTTGGCGAGTATCGTTGAACTGATACCTACATCTGCGTAAGTCTTTCCCGATCCTATAGGCTTCTGTCCCAACTTGGAAACTAAACCCATGATGCCATATTCACTAAACGAGATGTCTAAGGGTTCTTTGTTGCGTCCGACAATACCATTGATGTGAAAGGGATGATTCTTGATAAATTCTCGCTTCTCTTTGGAATTCTTGCAAGCCTGAAACTCCTTCATCTGCTCAAAATACCTGTATTGTCTAAGCAACTTGCCTTGCACATAGTTGTACAATTGGCGAAGCTGCTCGTAACGCTTGTTGAGGATATCTGCCTGATACTTCTCAACCTGCAAAGGCAATTCCAATACAAATACTTCTATCATTCAATTTCAATAGTCTACATTTCTGGGTGATTAACACCGTTGTATATTATTGCGGTATTTATCATGTCCTGTCACTAGCCTACATTTCTGGGTGATTAACACCGACAATAAATTTCTATGTGCCGCTTATACCCTGTCACTAGCCTACATTTCTGGGTGATTAACACCCCGCATCCCCTACGAGCAGGGGCAACAACTCCTGTCACTAGCCTACATTTCTGGGTGATTAACACCCGAAATATGCGACAAGAGTGCTGGCATATACCTGTCACTAGCCTACATTTCTGGGTGATTAACACCGCTTTGCGTGAGGGTAGGGTAGACGAACTCCTGTCACTAGCCTACATTTCTGGGTGATTAACACCCTATAGTGCATAATCACCTAAAAATGAATGAAATAGGCCATGATTTGCATACTCAAAGACTTGCTCTATACTCCCATTCCCGAAGGAACTGACTGTTATTTTTGCATTCTTCATTCTGCAAAATCGTTTGTCGTACCAGCCGCCCACTGGCATTAGCTTAACGTACGCAAGGCCTGACAACACCTTATAGAGTGCAAAGATACAGAAAATATCGGAAAAACGAACAAAAAGAAAACTATTTCTTTTGCGAATGTAAGATTTTAATCCATTCTACCTATCAAACGAACAAATAGTTCCTAAACTATTTCTATTTTCGATGTCGAGTTTTTTTGCTTTTCCCTTTTCCTGCATGATGCTCGTTGCAACCTCAATGAGATGTTTTTCAGAAAGCTATGGGTTGTCACTTGCAAAGCATAGAGTTTTGATGCGTAAAGCATAGAGTTCTGATCAAAAACAAGGGCCTCTCCCCCCGCCCTCCCCTAGGGAGGGAGCCGGTGCAACGGGTGCAACTCTTTTGGGTTGCACAGTGTCCTAATATAGTGCGCTTTTGCTAAAAGTGTGCAAAAACGAGCGGTTTCTTGATGTTAATGCTGGTTAAAGTGAAAGACACCTGCTGCTTAGAACTTCAGCACACGCCCGCCTCGTGCCGGCAACTCCACGGGAACGGAAGTGTCAGGATGGAGGTCGAGGGAGAATTGTTCGCCTGTGAGCAAGTCGACTGCTGCAGATTGTCCTTCTGCCAGATTCAGGTAATCGAATGCGTGCTGCGGGATATGAACATCGATCGCTGCGGGGTTCTCATCAAAGTTCACGACAACAAGCAGCCTACCCCCAACAGGAGTTGAACGCAAAAATGCATACTGGCGGTCGCCAATGTGCTGGTTGACGTACATGAGGTCGAACATCTGTCCTTCGGTGACGGCGGGTTCTGTGCGTGCGATGTTGAGGATGCGCTCGTGCTGGGCATAGAGCGACAGCTCTTCGGCAGTAAGTTTGCCTGAGGCAGCACGGCAGAGGGTGTCGACAGACCAATAGTCGAAGATGGTGGTGCGACCGTCGTGACCGCTGAAGCCTTCCTGGTCCATGCCCCGTTCGCCGTATTCCTCGCCAGCATAGAGCATGAAGGGATTCGTGCCGAGCATTGCGCTGACGATGAGCGCCGGCACAGCCTTTTGTCCGTTGGCAGCGAAGAAGTCGCACGCGATGCGCTGCTCGTCGTGGTTCTCGAGGAAGTAGAGCATGTGCTGGCGGATGTCGTCAACCGCCTGCCATTGCTGCGTGATGTCGGCAGCACGGCGGCGATGGCAAATGACATCGCGCAGGCAGTCGTACATGCCCACCTTGTCGTAGAGCCAGTCGAAGCCAGCGGCGATATAGTCGCGATAGAGCCACGGGTCGTAGATTTCGCCTATGAAGGTTACGTCAGGATACTCTGCCCGCACTTGAGGAATGACCCAGCGCCAGAATTCCACCGGCACCATGAACACCATATCGCAACGAAAGGCATCGATACCCTTGCCTGCCCAGAAAAGCAGGATCTGAAGCATCTTGTTCCAGGTGTCGGGGATAGGGTCGAAATGCCCAATACGGCCAGCGTAATAATCTACGCCGTAGTTGAGTTTCACGGTCTCATACCAGTCGTTTCGGCCGGGCACATTGTCGAAGTGGTCGTTACCAGTCGCCTTGGCGGGCATTTCCTCATAGGGGAACAACTCGCCATGATAGAGGTCGAGATAAGGTGAGAAACGCTCACCTGGGCAATAATAGAAATTGTTCTGTGGCGAGAAGCCCTGTGTGGTATCGTCATCCTCACCGAAGTCGCGCACTCCCTCGGGCTTCGCCACGCTTTTGTACTGACGGGCCACATGGTTGGGCACGAAGTCGATAACCACCTTCAACCCAGCACGATGGGTACGGGCAACGAGTCGATGGAACTCGTCCATTCGCTTTTCAACCTTTACTGCCAAGTCGGGGTCGACGTCGTAATAATCGGCGATGGCGTAGGGCGATCCTGCCCTACCCTTCACCACAGCCGGATGCTGACGCGGGATACCATAGCGGGAGTAGTCGGTCATCGTGGCATGACGGATGATGCCGGTATACCACACATGCGAAACACCCATCTCGCGCAGATGCTTCAGCATAGAAGGCGTGAAGTCGGCCATCTTGCCGCAGCCATTCTCCTCGATGGTTCCGTTCTCCCGACGCGTCGTGTTACGATTTCCGTACAGCCGCGTAAAGACTTGATAAATAATTGGCTTCAAGCTATTTACGGATTTACAGATTTACGATTAGAAGCTCTTTAAGCCTACCGTCTTATTGAACACGATGTGATCAGGCGTGCTGTCGGGATCGGCCATGAAGTAGCCGATACGCTGGAACTGCAGATACTGGCCGGGCTTCATCGTGGCAGCGAAAGGCTCCACATAGCAATTCTCAAGCACATGCAGCGAGTCGGGATTGATGATCTGCTTCATCGCTGTGACGGCATCGCAATTCTGCTGCTCGCGGATGGCTGCCATATCGTCGCGCGGATTCTCCACTTTCCACAAGCGCTCGTAGAGGCGCACCTCGGCTTTCACGGCATGAGCACAGCTCACCCAGTGGAGCGTCTTGCCCTTGATCTTGCGGTTGGAACCGGGCAGTCCGCTGCGGGTATCGGGATCGTAGGTGCAGTAGATGGTTGTGATGCGACCGTCGGCATCCTGATCGAAGGGGTGCTCCTCATCACACTTGATGATGTAGGCATTCTTCAGGCGCACCTCCTTACCAGGAGCCAGGCGCATGAACTTCTTCTCGGCAACAGCCTGGAAGTCATCGCGCTCAATCCAAATCTCGCGGCTGAACTCCACGGTATGTGTGCCGTCGGCCTCGTTCTCAGGATTGTTGACGGCGGTGAGCTGTTCAATCTGTCCCTCGGGATAGTTCGTGATGACCACTTTCACTGGATCGAGCACAGCCGACACACGCAAAGCACGGCTGTTCAGGTCGTCGCGCACAGCGCTCTCCAACAGCTGTATCTCGTTCAGGGCATCGTAGGTGGTGTAGCCGATTTTCTTGATGAACTTCACGATGCTCTCAGGACTGTAGCCACGACGGCGGAAGCCGCAGATGGTCGGCATACGGGGATCGTCCCAACCACTAACGAGATGCTCGTTGACGAGTGCCAACAGATTGCGCTTCGACATGAGCGTATAGCTCAGGTTCAGCTTGTTGAACTCCGTCTGACGCGGTCCCTGGTAAACGTCTAGATGGTCGAGCTTCGACAGATAACCCTTCTCCTCGGGGTTCGGCAGCGTGCCCAGCCATTCCTTCATCCAGCCAACGAACAGGTCGTACAAGGGCCGGTGCTCAACGAACTCAAGCGTGCACAGCGAGTGGGTTACGCCCTCGAGGTAGTCGCACTGTCCGTGGGTGAAGTCATACATAGGATAGGCGTTCCAGCGCGAGCCCGTCTTCACGTGTGGAATGTTCAGCACACGATAGATAAGCGGATCGCGGAAGAGCATGTTGGGATGAGCCATATCGATCTTGGCACGCAACACAAGTGTGCCGGGCTGGCAATCGCCGCTGTTCATGAACTCAAACAGGCGCAGGTTCTCCTCAACAGGACGGTCGCGGAACGGACTGTTCGTACCTGGTGATGTAGTGGTACCCTTCTGCTGGGCTATCACCTCGGCACTCTGTTCGTCGACGTAGGCACGTCCCTGCTTGATGAGCCACACGGCGAAGTCCCAGAGCTCCTGGAAGTAGTCGCTGGCGTAATAGACATTCGCCCACTTGAAGCCCATCCACTTGATATCGTGCTCGATGCTTTCTATATACTCGGTGTCTTCCTTCTGGGGGTTTGTATCGTCGAAGCGGAGGTTACAGATGCCACCGTTGTTCTCAGCCACACCGAAGTCCATAGCGATGGCCTTGGCGTGTCCGATGTGCAGATAGCCATTGGGCTCTGGCGGGAATCGCGTCTGCAGGCGTCCTCCGTTCTTACCTTCTGCGAGGTCTTTCTCGACAATCTGTTCTACAAAACTAAGTGATTTCTTCTCCTCAGTAGGGGTCATTTCATTCGTTGTCATATGATTCTCTTGGGTGATAATACTATTATTCATGTGCAAAGGTACGAAAAAATCGCGTAAGTGAGCAAAAAGACTAGTTTTTTTTGTACCTTTGCAGCCGAATTTGGAAAAGTATCAAAAAACAGTAAGAAAAATGAAAGCATTTGTATTCCCCGGACAGGGTGCCCAGTTCGTAGGCATGGGCAAGGATCTGTATGAACAGAACGAGAAAGCACGTGAACTCTTCGACAAGGCAAACGAAGTCCTTGGGTTCAACATCACCGATATCATGTTTGACGGAACAGCTGAAGAACTGAAGCAGACGAAGGTGACTCAGCCCGCCGTATTCCTGCACAGCGTGATTACAGCCATCTGCATGGGCGACGAGTTCAAGCCCGCTATGGTAGCTGGCCACTCGCTGGGTGAGTTGTCGGCACTCGTGGCTGCCGGTGCACTGACCTTCGAAGACGGTCTGCGACTGGTTCAGGCTCGTGCCCTCGCCATGCAGAAGTGCTGCGAGGCTACACCCGGAACGATGGCAGCCATCATCGCCCTTCCTGACGAAGTGGTAGAGCAGGTGTGCCGCGAGGTGAGCACCGACGATAGCGTGGTGATTCCCGCCAATTACAACTGCCCGGGTCAGCTGGTCATCTCAGGTCATGTGGAAGCCGTGAACGCTGCCTGCGAGAAACTGAAGGCCGCAGGTGCCAAGCGTGCTTTGGTGCTGCCCGTGAGCGGTGCCTTCCACTCGCCGCTGATGCAGGCTGCCAAGGACGAACTGGCTGCCGCCATCGAGAAGACGGAGTTCCTGACACCGTGCTGCCCGGTCTATCAGAATGTTGACGCTCTGCCCCATACCGATCCTGCCGAGATCAAGCAGAACCTCATGGCTCAGCTGACGGGTTCGGTACGCTGGACAAAGAGCGTGCAGAACATGATTGCCGACGGAGCTGACGACTTCACGGAGTGCGGTCCCGGCAAAGCCCTGCAGGGAATGATTGCCAAGATCGATCGGAATGTTACGGTGAAGGGGTGTTAAACCTCTTGAACGCGACGAAGTCGCATTAAACCGAAGGTCATCGACCGAAGCCGTGCTGTCACGCGGAGCGTGGAGCACGAACAAGCGAGAGAGATAACCTTTGAACGCGACGCAGTCGCATTGAACAGCCGAAGGCTTATGGTATTTTCGGATAAATATTACGAGAGCGAGGAATTCAGGACGATTCTCCAGCGATACGAGGAGGCTGTGGCACAAGGCCGAAGCCCCTATCTGGAGCCTGATGAGCTGGCTGACATTGCAGAGTATTACGAGATGCTCGGCAATGCAGTTGCTGCTGCCGACGTGCTCGACTACGGCCTCTCCATCTTCCCCGGCTCAGCGGTACTGCTGGCGCTGCGTGCAAGACTGGCGTTGGTGCGCGACGGCGATGTCAACAAGGCTCGCCGCTATGTGAGTCTTATCGAGGATACCACCACCTTAGACTATTATTATATCCGGGCTGAGATCATGTTGACTGAGGGTAATGCCGACGAGGCAGACAGCTACCTCAGCGAAATCCTCGACACGCTCTATGACGACGAGCGTGAAGACTTCATCATCGACGTCACAGGCATCTTCGCCGACTACCAGCAATGGGAGAAGGCGGCACAGTGGCTGCAGCTATCGAGCGATGTTGATGCTGCCGACTACAAGGAGCTTCGCGGACGCATCGCCATGAACCGCGGCAACTACGAGGAGAGCGAGCGCATCTTCAACGAGCTTATTGATAGCGACCCCTACTCCACGCCCTACTGGAACCACCTTGCTTCGGCGCAATACATGCATCACAACATTCGTGATTCCATACAGAGCAGCGAGTTCTCCATCGCCATCAACCCTGACGACACCGAGGCTATCCTCAACAAAGCCAACGGACTTTTCTGCCTGGGAAACTTCGAAGAGGCAGGCTCGTTCTATCAGCGCTATGCCGACCTGTGTCCTGACGACGAGGCAGGCGAACTCTTCCACGGAATCTGCTGCCTGAATCTCGAACAAACCGACGAGGGCATCGAGCATCTGCGGCGAGCAGAAGCCATCGCCCTGAGCCATCGGTCGGCCACACAAGAGCAGCGGTCGGCACCAAGCAACCTGCAGGACATCTGGCAGGAGCTGGCCTTCGCGCTATCGCAAAAGGGTAAGACCGACGAAGCACTCTCCTACATCGACAAGATGAAGACTGAGCCTGGTGTTGATCCCTACGAACTACTTGTCATGCGCGGGCATCTGCTCATGGAAGGCGGACGCCTCGAAGAGGGTCAGGCATGCTATATGAAGGCCATCAGCCAGTCGTCGGGCGCACCTCACGTCTTCCTGCGCATCGCCATCTCCATCTACGACCTCGGCTACTATCAGCAGTCCTACCAGATGTTCCAGATCCTGCACGACTGCACCGACGACACGCGCACCGACGGCTATGCCTACGAGGCACTTTGCTGCTATGCCCTCGGTCGCTACGATGAATTCAAGGAGAATGTACGGCTGGCATGTGAGAAGAATCCCACGGAGGCACAGATGGCGCTGGCCGAGTTCTTCCCGCCCGAACTGGCCCCACAGGACTATTACAAATGGCTTGAGGAGCAGAAGGCTCCATAACTCCAATCACTTCAACTACTTAAATGGAAATATATCAATTCATACTTGACCACCTCAACTACTACTGGATATGGTTCCTGATGTTGCTGGAGAGTACTGTCATTCCAGTACCCTCAGAGTTTGTGGTTCCGCCAGCAGCCTATTTTGCCGCCAGCGGTCACCTCAACGTGTGGCTAGTAATTCTTGCCGCAACTCTCGGAGCCGACTGCGGAGCTACCATCAACTACTTCGCAGGACGCTACCTCGGCCGACCCATCATCTATCGCTTTGCCAACAGCCGTTGGGGACATCTCTGCCTGCTCAACCAGGAGAAAGTGGAGAAGAGCGAGCGATACTTCAACCGACACGGTATCGTAGCTACGCTGACAGGCCGCTTCGTGCCAGTCATCCGACATCTCATCTCCATTCCTGCAGGTATGGCTCGCATGGGCTATTGGAAGTTCCTGCTCTACACCACCATCGGTGCCGGCCTCTGGCACACTATTCTTGCTGCGCTGGGCTGGTATATGCAGGCCATTGTTCCGCAGGAGCAGCTCTACGACAGCCTCACGCAGTATGGCCACTACATCAAGGTTGTCATCCTTGGTCTCGTAGGTCTCGCAGCTGTTGCTCTCATCGCCCGCCACTATCTGAAGCGGAAGCCGCAGGCAGAGCAATAATTGGGGAACTTTATACAATTAGACCCTGATACTTTGGGGGATCCCGAAAACCATTTGTTTTGTAAAGACAATCTGGGTTATGGATTTATTAAGACAACTCAGACAACTTAGGACCGCTCGGCTTTGCCGCTTGCGTAGTAAAACGGAGCAAGAACTTTACGTTGTCCCTTGTTGTTTATGTTGTTATTTGATTGATAAGCTCTTTGTAAGGCAATAATATAGGAGATGACCTAAAGTACTTCACGGTCTAAGCCCCGATGGGGCATTAAGAAAACAGGCAGGCGGTAGAGCGAAGCGACACCCCTGCTATTGATGCCAGAGGAATATAAGTGCCGAAGGTACGACAGAGATTCTGTCACCCCATCGGGGTTTAAATTTGTTGTTGCCCTTTTTACAGGGGTTTTACTTCGTTCCACCCCTGCCTGTGTTCTGTCGCACTTTCAGTGCTCTATCAGGTTATTTGCGATATCGTTCCCTTTTGTTAAGAGATTAGTAGTTACAACAAATAAAGAAGCAAGAGAAATGCTACATGCATCCTCTTGCTTCTTGTTTTTTCTCCCTCTCAAAGAATCTTGTCTTAGCCTTTGATAATCTCCTGCTCGACAAAGATCTTCTTCAAGGCCTGCACGGCACGCTCCACCTGCTCGTTGGTATGAGTAGCCATCAGAGCGAAACGCACGAGGGTGTCCTCAGGAGCACAGGCAGGAGGAATGACGGGGTTGATGAACACGCCGGCATTGTAGGCAAGCGCCGTCACCAGGAATGTCTTGTCGACATCGCGCACGTAGAGAGGAATGATGGGGCTCTCGGTATCGCCGATCTCGAATCCTTCCTCACGGAAACGCTTCAGGGCATAGCGGGTGACGTCCCACAGACGCTCGATGCGCTCGGGCTCCTGCTGGATGATGTGCAGAGCCTCCATAGCGGCAGCCGTTGCGGCAGGCGTATTCGATGCGCTGAAGATATAGGTGCGACAGGTATGGCGAAGCCAGTTGATGGTGTCGAAATCGGCGGCAATGAATCCACCGATGGACGCCAGCGACTTCGAGAAAGTTCCCATGATCAGGTCAACCTCGTCGGTCAGTCCGAAATGATCGCAAACGCCACGTCCCTGCTTGCCGAAGACACCGATGCCGTGAGCCTCGTCGACCATAATCGAGCAGTTGTACTGATGCTTCAGCTCAACGATAGCGGGGAGATTGCAAAGGTCGCCTTCCATCGAGAAGACACCGTCGACGACAATCAGTTTCACGGCTTCCAGCGGCAGTTTCTGCAGCACGCGCTCCAGATCCTGCATGTCGTTGTGCTTATAGTGAAGCTGCTTGGCAAACGACAGACGGCGGCCGTCGACAATACTTGCGTGGTCGCGGTCGTCACAGATCACAAAATCGTCTTTGCTAAGCAACGCAGGTATGACGCCCTGATTGACAGAGAAGCCCGTTGAGAAGCACATCGATGCATCTTTGTGAACGAACTCTGCCAGTTCTTTTTCCAGCTGCTCATGCAGGTCGAGCGTACCATTCAGGAATCGGCTTCCGGCACAGCCGGAACCGTATTTGTCGAGTGCCTCTTTAGCTTTCTCTATAATGCGCTGATCGCCTGTGAGACCAGTATATGCATTCGAGCCGAACATCAGAACGCGGTGACCGTCCATCTCCACTTCAGTACCCTGTTTGCTAGTGATAGCACGGAAATATGGGTATATTCCCTGCTCAGCATACTTCTGCGGACGGCGGTAACTTTTGTATCTTTCTTGTAGTTGTCCCATTATTAAGAATAGGTGTAGAAAATCTACAAATTAAACATTCAGGCTGCAAAGGTACAAAAATTTTCGTTAATAAAATCTTTTTTTATAAGAAATATTTCTTTTTGACTAAAAAACTTTGAACTTTGAACCATAAACTTTGAACTTTTTTGTACCTTTGCAGCATGAAAAGAATCGTTTTCATCATGAATCCCATCTCGGGAACGCAAAACAAGGCAGGAATCCCTGAGCTCATCGAAAAAACGATAAACCACGATCTGTTCAGTTATGAGTTGAGGATGACAGAACATGCCGGACACGCCAGCGAGATAGCCACCGAGGCGATGGAGCAAGGAGCTGACATCGTTGTGGCTATTGGCGGCGACGGAACGGTGAACGAAGTGGCGCGGGCCATCGTTCATTCGCAGACGGCATTGGGCATCATCCCCTGCGGTTCCGGCAACGGACTGGCCCGCCACCTGCTTCTTCCGATGAACCTGAAGAAGTCAATCGAAATCATCAACAGCTGCGAAATACACGAACTCGACTACGGAATCATCAACGGCCACCCGTTCTTCTGCACCTGCGGAATGGGCTTCGACGCATTCGTCAGCCATAAGTTTGCCGAAGCGGGCAAGCGCGGTCCCATCACCTATGTAGAAAACGTGCTGCGCGAGGGATTGAAATACAAGCCGGAGACCTACGAGATACAAGACGAAACGGGCACCACCCGCGCGAAGGCATTCCTGATTTCGTGTGCTAACGCTTCGCAATACGGCAACAACGCCTACATCGCCCCGCAGGCCTCGATGAGCGACGGACTCCTTGATGTGATTATTATGGAACCCTTCGACGTGCTCGAGGCGCCGCAGATCAGCATCGAGATGTTCAACAAGACCCTCGACAAGAATTCCAAGATCAAGACTTTCAAGTGTAAGCGACTGCACATCCACCGCAAGCAGGAGGGCTACATACACTACGACGGAGACCCTGTGATGACCGATGCCGACGTCGATATCGAACTGATACCGAAGGGAATCCGCGTCGTTGTCAACCCCGATGCCGACAAGAGTCAGCGACGTCCGAACGCCCTGCAGAGCGCAGCCAGCGAGTTGTTCAACGAAATCAACGTCGTTCGCGACGACATCACGAAGCAACGTCGCCACGTGCTCGCTCTCAGCAAGGTGCTCCAACGCAAGCTGAACCGCTGATCCGGGCCGCTGAAATTATCGCAGAAATTATCTGAATTTATTTTACAAAACACCTTCACCGACAGCATTCAATCTAGCGTTGAATGCTCCCGTTTTTGTGTCGAATTGGTTCGAAATGGCCAGGATCATCCTCTGCTTTTTCGAAAGAACTGCCCGCTTTCAGCTAAAGCAATGCTCTAGAGCAACTGGAGCAATGCTCTGGAGCAACTGGAGCAATACTCTGGAGCAACTGGAGCATTGCTCCGGAAGGACGAGAGCACTGCTCCAGCGGGACGAAAGTATTGCTCTGCAAGCCTAAACTCATTGTTCTCCCGATGCGGAAGCGTTGCAAAACGGACAAAGGAAAATCGCTCTCAGGGTGCAAAAGCATTGCTTTTAGTGGGTAAAAGGAGGTGTGGAGAAGGGAGAAAACAGGGCGATTTTCCGTAAACAGCTGATAATCAACGAGTTGGAACACCCTCCATAAATCGCGTATTTGCGGCCAACTGACCACTTGGTGGATTCTGCGCGATTCTCAGAGGCGTTTTTCGACCAATTATCTTTACATTTCTCAGTCAGAGATAGAAGGCTTCCGTAAGTGCCTGATACCACTCCGAGCGGTTACCGTCGGCATCTTGCAGACAGACTTCCCGACGGTCGAACGACTCGGGACGATGTCGGCGGAAAGCCACGAGGCAACGCTTGGCGGGCTTGTTGGGAGTGGTTTTCACATCGTAGCGACGCGAAAGGAAGAAACCGGAAAAGACGGCTTCGGCGCAGAAGTGCTCCAGGCTCTCCGTAGGCACAATCGCCGAGAACACGCCGTTGTCGGCCAACAGTCGCCCTACTCCACCGAAAAGGTCGGCAAAGGGAAGCGAGTCGGAATGCCGGGCCGTTGCCCTTCCGGCATCGGGGTTCTTCAAGCTGTGCTCAAAATACGGCGGATTGGCGACGATTGCATCGAATCCGCTACCCCACTTGTCGTTCCGGGTGAGAGCAGTTGCATCGAATGCTTGCAGAGAACTGTGGAGAATGCTTACGCGAGCGGCAAACGGCGAAGCGAGGACGTTATCGCGAGCTTGAAGGCAAGCATCCCGGTCGATGTCGATTCCCAGCACTTCAGCCTTCTCGAAGCGTTGAGCCATCATCAGGGCGATAAGCCCCGTACCCGTTCCGACATCGAGAATGGCCTGGCCACCCTCTGCCCAAGCCCCCAGCAACACGCCGTCGGTGCCTACCTTCATGGCGGTTCGGTCTTGCTCTACGCGAAACTGCTTAAACGTGAACATGCTTTTTTCAAATACTTCTGAAACGGGTTCGCCCGATCGTCTTTACGATTCAAAAAACGCGTGTTTCAGCAAATTATTGCCAACTTTTAGCGTTTTCTTACACATTATTAAATAAAATTGTCATTCGCAGACGCCTCAATTCCAAGAAAAATTAGTACCTTTGCACGCTCAAAGCGACGATCAAGAAAGAAACTAGCTGAAAAAGAGTAAGGACAACAACAAGACTGACAAGCTGAAAGAACAAGACTGAAACATGGCAAAAACAAATACATCCATACAGATGATTGCCGATTACGACGGCGATATCTCAACACTTTTTGAGACGAAGGTAGACGGTCCGCTGCCCATTCTCGCCACACGCAATATCGTACTCTTCCCCGGCGTCATCATCCCCATCATCATCGGTCGCGAAGCAAGCATCAACCTGGTGGAGAAGCTCCACGACAACCCTGAGTTGACCTTCGGTGTGTTCTGCCAGAAGAGCACGGATATTGAAGTGCCGACACAGAAAGACTTGCACGAATACGGCGTCTACGCGAAGCTCATCCGCATGCTCGACATGCCCGGACCGCAGAACAACACGACCATCATCGTACAGGCTATCGGGCGCTGTCGACTCGACAAAATCACGCGTCATCGCCCCTACTTGGTTGGAAACACCACGCTGATGCCGGAAGAGATGCCTGATGCACGCGACAAGTCGTGGCGTACGGCTATCGAAGACCTGCGGGCCAAGACCGTAGAATACATCCATCAGAACGAAGATATCCCCGATGAGTCGCAGTTTGCGCTGAACAATATCCAGAACAACGTGCTCACGCTGAACTTCATCTGTACGAACCTGCCCTTCAGCGTTGGTGATAAAATGAAGATGCTGCAGGCCGATTCGATGATGGATCGCGTGATCCTCGTGCTCAAGACGCTCAATAAAGAGATTCAACTCCTGCAGCTTCGTCAGGATATCCGCACCAAGACCCGCGAGGACATCGACGAGCAACAGCGCGAATACTTCCTGCAACAGCAGATCAAGAACATCAAGGAGGAACTCGGAAACGGCGACGGCTCGCCCGAACGTCACGACTTGGAAGAGAAGGCTCTCGGCAAGAAGTGGCCGGAAGAAGTGGAGAAGGTGTTCTTCAAGGAGCTCGACAAGCTCGATATGCTTAATCCGCAAGGCCCGGAATACAGCGTGCAGATGAACTATCTGCAGACGATGGTGAACCTGCCTTGGGGTGAATACACGCAGGACAACCTCGACCTGAAGCGCGCACAGAAGATTCTCGACCGCGACCACTACGGAATGGAGAAGGTGAAGGAGCGCATCCTGGAATATATGGCTGTGCTACAGCTGCGCGGCGACCTGAAGAGTCCCATCCTCTGTCTGTACGGTCCTCCGGGAGTCGGCAAGACCTCGCTGGGCAAGTCGATTGCCGCAGCGATGAAGCGCAAGTACGTTCGCATCAGTCTCGGCGGTCTGCACGACGAGAGCGAGATTCGCGGACACCGCCGTACCTACGTGGGAGCGATGCCGGGACGCATCATCAAGTCGATTCAGAAGGCTAACTCATCGAACCCGGTGTTCATCCTCGACGAAATCGACAAGATCACCCAGCAGACCATCAACGGTGATCCTGCTTCGGCTATGCTCGAAGTGCTCGACCCCGAACAGAACTCGGCGTTCCACGATAACTATCTCGATGTCGACTACGACCTGTCGAAGGTGCTCTTCATCGCGACGGCCAACAACCTCGGAACCATTCCCAAACCCTTGCTCGACCGTATGGAAGTGATCGAGGTGAGCGGCTATATCACTGAGGAGAAGATTGAGATTGCCAAGCGTCACCTCATCCCGCGCGAGCTGGAGAACACGGGTTTGAAGACGAAATACACGACTATCTATCCGAAGTTCAACAAGGCTGCCATCGAGAAAATCATTGAGCAGTACACACGCGAAAGCGGTGTGCGACAACTCGAGAAGCAGGTGAACAAGGCTTTGCGCAAGATGGCGTTCATGAAAGCCCGCGACCTGGTGCTGCCGTTCGAGAAGATCACGCCCGACCAGATAGAGGACCTGCTGGGCAAACCGCCGTTCTATCGCGACATCTATCAAGGCAACAACTATGCTGGTGTAGTCACAGGACTAGCGTGGACGAGTGTCGGAGGCGAGATACTCTTCATCGAAACCTCGCTCTCGAAAGGCAAAGCCGGCAAGCTCACGCTGACGGGTAACCTCGGCGACGTGATGAAGGAGTCGGCAATCATCGCGCTGGAGTACGTGAAAGCCCATGTGGACACGCTCGGCATCGACTACCGAATCTTCGACCAGTGGAACATCCACATCCACGTTCCCGAGGGTGCCACCCCGAAGGACGGCCCGTCGGCAGGTATCACTATCGCCACTTCGATAGCCTCAGCCCTCACCCAGCGCAAGGTTCGGAAGAACACCGCGATGACGGGCGAGATCACCCTTCGCGGAAAGGTGCTGCCTGTAGGCGGTATCAAGGAGAAGATCCTCGCTGCCAAACGTGCCGGCATCACCGATATCGTGATGTGTCGCGACAACAAGAAGGACATCGAGGAGATTCCCGAGATGTATCTGCAGGGCGTGGAGTTCCACTATGTGGAGAACGTGCAGGACGTCTGGCATTTTGCTCTGACCGACGAGCGCGTCGCCCACCCCATCGAGTTCACAATTGAAGAGGAAAAGAAAAGCTAAGAATGACATTCGAGTTACAGCATACCGACCCGGCCTCTGAGGCTCGCACAGGACTGATCACCACCGATCACGGGCAAATCAAGACACCGATCTTCATGCCCGTGGGAACGTGCGGATCGGTGAAGGGCGTGCACTTCTCGGAACTCCGCGAACAGGTGAAGGCACAGATCATTCTCGGCAACACCTATCACCTCTACCTCCGACCGGGCCTCGACATTCTGCGAAAGGCCGGCGGACTCCACAAGTTCAACACGTGGGACCGTCCTATCCTTACCGATTCGGGCGGCTTTCAGGTGTTCTCGCTGACGGGTATCCGCAAACTGCGTGAGGAAGGATGCGAGTTCCGCAGTCACATAGACGGCTCGAAGCATATCTTCACCCCAGAGAATGTGATGGACACCGAGCGTATTATAGGCGCCGATATCATGATGGCACTCGACGAGTGTCCGCCGGGACAGAGCGACTACCAATATGCCAAGAAATCGCTGGGACTGACACAACGCTGGCTCGACCGCTGCATCAAGCGCTTCAACGAGACAGAACCGCTCTACGGTTACAAGCAGAGTCTGTTCCCGATTGTGCAGGGCTGCACCTTTAAAGACCTGCGGCAGGAAGCCGCCAAGCACGTAGCCGACAAGGGTGCCGACGGCAACGCTATCGGAGGTCTGGCTGTAGGCGAACCGACGGAGGTGATGTATGAGATGATTGAAGTCGTCAACGACATCCTGCCGAAGGACCGTCCGCGATACCTGATGGGTGTGGGTACGCCTCAGAACATCCTCGAAGCCATCGAGCGAGGGGTTGATATGTTCGACTGTGTGATGCCTACCCGCAACGGCCGAAACGCGATGCTTTTCACCTATCAGGGCACGATGAACATGCGGAACAAGAAGTGGGAATACGACTTCACGCCCATCGACCCCGACGGATGCGAGATCGACAGGATTCACACGAAGGCCTATCTGCACCACCTCTTCAAGGCACAGGAACTGCTGGCCATGCAGATAGCATCGATTCACAACCTCGCCTTCTACCTGCGACTGGTGGGCGATGCCCGCCAACACATCGAACAAGGTGACTTCACAACGTGGAAGCGCAGCGTCATCGATGACCTGGGGCGCAGGGTGTAGAGAGATTTGACAGAACGTACGGCAAGAAAAGAAAGATGGAATACAGAAAGAGAAGAAGATACCGCCGATTCCTGAAGCTCGGCCGATGGATGCGCAAGCACTTCGGCTGGCTGGGACGCTTGATGAAGAAACTCAACCCGACCTTCATCAAACGTCTCGACTGGTATATCATCAAGAAGTTCATCGGCACGTATTTCTTCTCCATCATCCTGATTATCTCCATCGCCATCGTGTTCGACGTCAACGAGCATCTGGCTAAGTTCACGCAGTATCATGCTCCGCTGAAGGCAATCGTGTTCGACTACTACGCGAACTTCATCCCCTACTTCGCCAATCTGTTCTCGCCGCTCTTCGTCTTTATCTCCGTCATCTTCTTCACTTCGAAGCTGGCAGGCAACAGCGAGATCATCGCCATGCTGGCCGCCGGCACCAGTTTCAAGCGGCTGCTACGGCCCTACATGCTCTCAGCAGCACTCATCGCAGGCTTGAACTTCTTCCTTGGCGCCTACATCATCC
>JAFZAP010000015.1 GCA_017557185.1 Prevotella sp. | reverse complement strand
CAAGCACAGAAAACAATCTTTTCATCCTTATTTGTCTATACTAATTAGTTTATACTGACGACTTCCGAGACCTATCTTGGCGGCATGCTCTATGGTGTGAGTGCCATGCTGCTTGTCGATGCGGTTCAGCAAATCGGTGGGGTCGTTCTTGGCTGTCACCTTCTGTTGGTTGATGATGTCAATGCAAGCCTGGTCGAGTGCTACGGGGTCGGTAGAGGCGAGGATTCCGTAGTCTTCCAACTTCACGGGCGCAGGGTGATCCACGCAGTCACAGTCAATTGACATGTTGTTCATAACCGATATGTAGATGATGCCGTTCTGCCTCTGGAAGTAGTTCACCACAGCCTGTGCTGCAGCAGCCATCGATTCGAGGAATCCGTCTTGATTGCCGATGTACTCAGGTGTCCAGAGTTTCGACATGTCAAGCTTTTCCATCTTGCCTGCGGAATGGATATAGGCCTTACCATTCTGACTGGCACAACCGATGGAGAGATTCTTCAGCGCACCACCGTAGCCACCCATGGGGTGACCCTTGAAGTGGTTCAGTGCAATCATGAAGTCGTAGTTGGCCATGTGACCACCCACAATGTCGAACTTGATATTACTCTGATCCTTCACGGGGATGCGCATTTCGTCATATTCGTCCATGATGTCCACAGGGAAGTACTTTGTAAAACCATGTCGCTCGATGACCTGCCAGTGGTTTGCCGAAGAATTGCGGTCATCCTTCTCGTTACCAGGTCCGCTGCTGTAGGCGGTGTTGCACTCCACAATGGTGCCGTCAACCTCGAATATCAGGTTCTTAACGAGTTCAGGTTTCAGGTAGTTAGGGTTGCTGCCCTCGCCGGTACTCATCTTGACTGCCACACGCCCTTTGGCCGGAACGCCCAGCGCCTTGTAGATTTTCACTAACGACTCGGGAGAAATATCCCTTGTCAGATATACCGTGCTCTGTGCAAACGCTGTCGATGCCACCAGCATCGATGCAGCCATTATCAACATCTTCTTCATATTATACATGTAAGTTATTTGCTTATGGGGAAATAGATGGTATATGCCTCGTCGGCAATCTCGTAGAGCGGTTTCAGACGAACCTTTTTCTGCTGGCCGACGGTGCGGTAGTGACTTTGCGTCCAGCGCACGGTACGGTACTGCTGATCCATCTCTCGCTGTAAGAACGAGGCAGGACGGCTGGCATCGCCCTTCAACTGCACTTCTCCATCGACAGCAGCCAGCACGATGGGACCTTCCATAAAGGCCACCATCCCTGGGGCACCTGGTAGCGGCTCCGTCCACAGACGATCGGCAAACTCTACTACAATCTCATTCTGCTTCCACTCACGGCTAATAGTGAGGTAGCCATGCAGTTGATTAACACTGATAGGCTTTCCGTCGATGGTGACCTTGGCCTTCTGGTCAAGCCACCAAGGCAGGCGCAGACGGAGTTCGAAAGTTGTAGGTTGCTCGCACGATACCTTCATCAGAATCTTGAAGCGGTTGGCATCCCAGTTCTTCGTCCACTGGTTGCCCTCGAAGTCCTGTTCCATATTGACCTTTATGCCACCATATTGCCATGAGAGTGTCGAAGGGATATACTGCGCCACGGTCAACCCCTGCTGATCCTCGAAATAGATGTATTGCAGGTAGCGGTTCTGCGCCTGAACTAATGAACCGTGACAGCAGTAGAAGTCCATCGTAGGATCGCCCCATCCTTTCTCACCGCCTTTCTTGTAGCCTGAGGCCATCGGCAGGAAATAGGCCACCATACCCGTCTGCGGATGTTGCTGTGCCAGGATGCCGTTGTAGAGGTTGCGCTCGATGTAGTCGGCATACTCCACGTCGCCCGTCCACTTATACAGATAGGCTGCCGTGCGCATCAGGTTATAGACGGTGCAGTGCTCCTGGTTGTTCTCTCCGGCGAAGAGTGCCAACTTACCCTTGGGAATCCAGTGTTCCCCGGCATTCTGTCCACCCGTGCAGTACTGTTCGCGCTCATGGATGGCACAGCGCCAGAACGCCTTCGTCACGTCGAGCCAGTATTTGTTGCCCGTCACCTCATAGCAGCGGGCAGCCCCGTGCGACCAGGGTACGGAGGCGTTGCAGTGGTCGCTCGACAGGGCATCCTCACCCTTCATCAGTTGCGTAAACACCCACGGGTTGCCATAGCGCTCCATCAGGTCGAGATACTTTTGTTGGTTGAGTTGCGGGCTGGTCTTTGCCAGTTCGTACATGTTGGCCCAGATCTCCAGCATGCCACTGGTCTCACCGTTCATGATGGCCTCGGGCTTGCCATTGTCGATCATCTCCTGCGTCCAGCGGTGGAACCAGTCGGCAAACTTGTCGAGAATGGTGAGTGCCTGTTCGTTGCCGCCCACGGCATACATGTCGTAGAGACCCATCAGTGTCTTATGCAGCGTGTATTGCGGCGACCACATCGGTTGTCCTTCGGCCATCAGATACATGTATTTCTCAGGGATGCTGCCCACCCATTCGCCACCGTTGATCTGCTGACAGCGTGCCAGTTCGCTGACGATGAAGTCGGCTTTCTGCTTTAGTGCCACATCACCCGTCTGGGCATAGACATAGGCACAGGCCGACAGGTAGTGACCTAGGAAATGGCCACGCAACTGTCCGCTCAGCGACTCCCAGCCCCAGTAGTAGTCGTCGATGCGACGGTCCTTGCCCACCATGTACTCCTTGTTCAGTCCCGCTTCAGCGTAGAAGTTCTGCAGCAGTTTCGGTGCTTCAAGGAACATCAGGTAGCGACGGTTCAGTTCATAGCGCTCACTGAAGAGTCCCGCCTTCAACTGCACATCGCCCGCCTTCATCGGCTGCAACTCGTAGGCGGGTATATCCTCCTGTTTGAAATGATTGTCCTGCGTTTCCTTCTGCTGTCCCTTGCCAGAATCATCGATGTAGATAATCTGTGCCTGGATGCTTGTGTGGATAAGGGTGGCCGCAAGCACCGTTGTCATCAATTTCTTCATATTTCCATTAGTTTTAGTAGTTTGTGGGTGCGAAGATACGAAAAATCTCCCAGATCACGCAAAGATGGGAGATTCTTTTTGGATTATTTAAGAAGCCTATAAACTTCGTCCGTTACGGGTTCTAACCATTCGTTACTCGAACCCTCCTGTACGTCCTTATGATAAGTCAGGTGCTGGAACCACGAGTCTTTGGCGGCTCCATGCCAGTGCTTCACTTCGGCAGGAATGGCGATGACGGTGCCGGGAGTCATCTCGATGGCTTCCTTGCCCCATTCCTGATACCAGCCACGACCAGAGACGCAGATGAGCACCTGCACGGCCTTGTGGTGGATGTGCCAGTTGTTACGGCATCCAGGCTCAAAGGTGACGTTATGCACGCCGCCAATCCACGCTGACGCTCCGTCAGCGTCATTCCCGAACTACGTTCGCCTACCCGTAGCCTTTGACCTTGTATTGTTGCCATAGTCAATATTGCTATTATGATTGTTACTATTCTTTTCATTGCTATATGTTTCTAACCAGTAGCAAAATTACACTTATTTTCCCTCTCTAAACTCCGTAGGCGAAAGACCCGTTTCGCGTTTGAAATAACGGCTGAAAGCCTGTTGCTCGTCGAATCCCAATAGGCCGGCTACCTGCTGGATGCTAAGGTCGGGACGGTCGTGAAGCAGCGTCTGTGCCTCGGCGATCACGTGTTGGCGTAGCCAATAGGCCGCCGTGTGTCCTGTCTGCTGGCGGATGACGTTGCTGAAGTATTTGGGGGTGAGACAGAATAGGTCGGCATAGAAACCCACGTCGCGGTGCTGGTGGCAGTGCTTGGCAATGGCGTTTTGAAACTGGCTGCAGAATTGTTTGCCTGCCTTCACGTCGTCGAGGATGCGATGGCGGTAGTGGCCTAACAAACGAAGGAAACTCTCCAACAGGCGCAGCATCAGCAACCGCTTGTCGGGTATGTCGAGACTTGCCGTTTCCTGCATCACATCGACCATCTTCATCAGCACCTTGTACTCATGCTCGCCCAACGCCACGCTGGGACGCGACTCGTAGCGGTACTGGAACTGTCGGATAATCTGCAGCAGAGGGTCGTCTATCATCTTGGCATCCACCACAATGAGGCTTGTCTTGAAGTCAGCGGTTTTACTGACACACCTGATCTTGTGATTGGGGAAGATGATGGCGAACACCCTGGGGGCCGAGATGTCCTGCATGTCCTCGTACATCAGGTCCATCCTCCCTCGGTGGCCTATGCTGATGACATAGTCGGGTGCAACGAAGGGTTCACCACCTGTAGGCAGCATAGTGACGTTGCGGAGCACGGCGATGCCATCATCCTTGATTTTCTCAGAGTTGAGCACCATAGGGTGCTGCGGGTTCAGTTTTGCTTTCATGGTGCAAATATACGCATTATTTCGCAAATAACGAACGGAATCCGACTTTTTGACACAAACTTCCACCAAATTGTTACGGTATGTATGGAAAACAATGCCTATTTTTGCAGGATAATTGATATACAAACTACTAAATAAATAACGCTTATGAAGAAATCATTACTCCTCGTGGCTATTGCAGCCCTCAGTCTTAACATGCAGGCTCAGCCGCCAGCTGACAGTACTCCCACCTATCCGCAGGGTGCCACCTATACGCATTCGAGCGGTACAGCCACCATCAGCGACAGCTACTCGTCATCGACACAGTATTACAACGTCATCCAGTGTACGGGCGGTACACTGACGATGTCGGGTTGCACCATCACCAAGACGGGCGACGGCAGCGGCGGCGACAACTCCAGTTTCTACGGCAACAACTCCAGCATTTACGCCGGTGCCGCCAGCTCTACCAACTACCAGAGCACGACAGCGGCCAGCGGTGCAAAAATCGTCATCAATAATTGTACGGTGACAGGCAGCGCACAGGGTGCCAACGCCGTGATTGCCACTAATGGTGCTACCGTAGAGATTGATGGCATCACCATCGTTAATGACAAAAGCGTAAGCCGCGGCCTGCACGCCACCTACGGCGGCATCATCAATGCCTCGAACGTGGATATCACCACCAACGAGGCCACCTCGTCGACTATTGCCACCGACCGAGGCGGCGGTACTGTAACCGTAAACGGTGGCACGGCTACTGCCAACGGCGCGAAGTCGGCTGTCATTTATAGCACAGGTACCATGTCGGCCACCAGTCTCGTGGGAACATCGGCCAAGGGCGAGATTGCCGTCATCGAGGGTGACAACTCTATCTCAATGACCAACTGCACCATGACCAGCGGCTCATCTGAGCGTGCCCTGCTGATGATGCAGAGCGGTAGCGGCGATGCAAGTGGTGTGAATCCCGTGATGACTATTACCGGCACCAGCCTGACGATGACCGACTCGAGTGCGCCACTGCTTGAGGTTGCCACCTGCGTCAACGCCACCTGTACGCTTTCCGGCTGCACCCTCACCGTACCCAGCGGCATTCTGATGTATGTGATGGCCGACTCGCAGTGGAGCACTAGCGGAGCCGTTGGCAACCTGATTCTCGACGACGGCACCTACAGCGGCATCGTGAAGTACGACACTGGCTACACCGCCAATGTCACCGTGAACAGTGGAGCCATCTGGAACCTCACTGCCAACACCAGCATCGGTGCGCTGGTGAACAACGGCACCATCAACAAGAACGGCTACACGCTGACCACCACATCGACCAGCGGCAGCGGCACCATCAACGAGACAACGGGGATTGACGAAATCGTAAATAGGACTCGCGAAGCGCTTGGCTCGTCCAAGAAATCGTCAAATAGTAAATCTTTTTACACCCTCGATGGTCGCAAGGCTGATGCATCGACAAAGGGTGTCATCATATCGCAAGGTAAGAAAATGATTAAAAAGTAAAGGCTTATGAAGAAGATTCTCCTGTTACTGGCACTTATGATAGGAACGCTGACGGCGTATGCTGCCGACTACACCTATCTGACCTTTGAAATGACAGACGGGGCAAAGGTTTCCGTCGAGGCATCGTCGCTGACCATCACAATCTCCGGAACGACACTGACGGCAGGCAGCCAGTCGTTCTCCCTCTCGAACCTGAGCAAGATGTACTTCTCGACATCCGACGAGACGACGGGCATCGAGGCTATCAGCGCACAGCAGTTGAACGAGGCTTCTGAAATCTACGACCTGCAGGGACGCAAGGTGCAGAAGGACCTGATGCGCAGCGGACGGGTTTATATTGTGAAGACAAAGACAGGCACCCATAAAATTGCAATGAAATGAAGAAGATATATGCACTCCTGACCGCGCTGTTGCTGACGATAGCAGCAACGGCACAGACGCTGAACGTGAAGGTGGGCAACGTGACCTATCAGTTTCCTGCTTCGCAGACGGGCGACATGACCTATACGGACGGCACCACGCTGACCATCATGGGCAAGGCCTTCACACTTAGCGACATCAGCGCGATGACGGTAGATAATACGGAGGTGACCGACGGGGCCATCGGCGTAACGTATAATGGTTCTACGGCCACCGTCACCGTGGCAGGCAACATCGCCCAGTATGTTACACCCACCGTCAGCGGTGCCCACGTCTCGATAGCGCAGAGCAGCGACCTGGCCGAGGAAATCACCTACACGCTGTCGGGAACTTCAAGCGACGGCGAGTTCTACACCTCTGGCTCCTACAAGGCTACCATCGAACTCAACGGACTCACGCTGACCAACACAACTCCGGTATATAGCGGTGCTGCCGTACACATGCAGAACGGCAAGCGCATCAAGGTAAAGATTGTTTCAGGCACCACCAACACGCTCAGCGATGCCTCCAGCGGCTCGCAGAAAGGCTGCCTCTACATCAAGGGACATGCCGAGTTTGCCCAGAAGGGAACGCTGAACGTCGTTGGCAACGTGAAACACGGTATCAAGACGGGAGAGTATATGACGCTGAAGAATGCCACCATCAACGTGACGTCAGCCGTGGGCGACGGCATCTCCTGCAACCAGTTCTTCCTGATGGAGAGCGGCGAGATTAACATCAGCGGCACAGGCGACGACGGCATCCAGTGCGACCTGGATGGTGATACCTCTACCGGTGAGACCACCGACCACGAGGACGAGGACACGGGCAACGTCTATCTGGAGGGTGGCACCATCAACGTCAGCGTGACGGCTGATGCCGCCAAGTGCATCAAGTCGGAGGGCGATATGCGCATCAGCGGCACTACCATCGTGGCTACTACCAGCGGTGGCGGCGTGTGGGACAGCGACAAGGTGAAGACCAAGGCTGCCTCGTGTCTGAGTGCCGACGGCAACATGATCATCAGCGGCGGTACGCTCACCCTCACCAGCACAGGAGCCGGTGGCAAGGGTATTAACGTCGATGGCAGCTTCACGGCAACGGGAGGCACTACTACCGTCAGCACATCGGGCAATGCCGTTGTGGCATCGTCATCAGGCAGCCTCTCTGTCGTTACTTCGTCTAATCAGCTCGACCAGTACGACAGCGACTACAAGTCATCGCCCAAGGGCATCAAGGTTGACGGCGCCATCATTATCAGCGACGATGCCGTGATCAATGTCACTACCACAGGTGCCGGTGGCGAGGGTATCGAGTCGAAGACCTACATCAACATCACGGGTGGACAGACCACTATCGTTGCTGCCGACGATGCCATTAACGCCTCCTACAACGACGACACCAAGAGCCTGAGCAATGCCGGCGACTTCACCATCTCGGGCGGCTATCTCTATGCCCATTCTACGGGTAACGACGGTATCGACGCCAACGGCAACTGCTACATCAAGGGCGGCGTGGTATATGCCATAGGCTCTGGTTCGCCCGAAGTCGCCATCGATGCCAACAGCGAAGAGCAGAAAAAGCTCTACATCACCGGCGGCACCATCATTGCCGTCGGCGGTTTGGAGAGCGGAGCCAGCATCAGTGGCGGTACCTGCAAGTACACCTCATCATGGACTGCCAGCAGTTGGTATGCGCTCTATAACAGCAGCGACCTCGCACTCGCCTTCAAGACGCCCACCAGTTCATCGTCTGGCGGTGGTGGCGGTGGCTTTGGTCCTGGAGGTGGAGGTCCTGGCGGCAACCAAGACGGCAGCAGTCAGCAACTCGTCGTATATACCTCATCCACCCCATCCCTGAAGTCGGGCGTCACCGTCAGCGGTGGCACAGAGTACTTCGACGGCATGGCAAACATTGGCGGCACCGTCAGTGGCGGCTCGTCGGTATCCCTGAGCACCTATAGCGGAGGCAACAGTGGCCCTGGAGGGCACTAAAAAGTCTTTAAATAGAAATCAATCGTCCGTGCCATCTTTTATGACACGGACGTTTCGTTTTCTCACAATCCTTTTACCTATATTTTTAGTTCCTATATTCGCTCGGTGTCACGCCTACCTGCTGCTTGAACAGGCGGGTGAAGTGCTGTGGATATTGAAAGCCAAGTTTGTAAGCCACCTGATTGATGGTCAGTTCTTTGTCCATGACGTACTGTTTCGAGAGGTCGATGACCTTGTTCTGGATGTATCGCTGCGCT
>JAFZAP010000001.1 GCA_017557185.1 Prevotella sp. | reverse complement strand
TCGACGATGATCTTTCGGCCCGTCAGGCCCGTGTCGCCGTGAGGTCCGCCGATGACGAACTTACCCGTGGGATTGACATGATAGATGATGTCGTCGTTGAAGAGGGCGAGCGTCTTCTCGTCGCACTGAGCCTTCACACGTGGAATGAGCACGTTGATGACATCGCTCTTGATTTGCTCCAGCATGAGCTCATCGTCATTCATGAATTCATCGTGCTGCGTGGAGACCACAATAGTATGGATGCGCTGAGGAACGCCGTCGTCGCTGTATTCGATGGTGACCTGACTCTTCGAGTCGGGACGCAGATAGGTCATCTCGCGACCTTCGCGACGAATGTCGGCCAGCGTGCGCATGATCAGGTGGGCCAGATGAAGCGAAACAGGCATATAGTCGCTTGTCTCGTTGGTAGCATAGCCGAACATCATGCCCTGATCGCCGGCACCTTGTTCCTCCTCGTTGCCACGATCGACACCGCGGTTGATGTCGCTACTCTGCTCGTGGATAGCGGAGAGGATTCCACAGGAATTACCGTCGAACTGATATTCTGATTTCGTATAGCCAATCTTGTTGATGGTACGACGGGCCATCGTCTGCAGATCGATGTAGGCATCGCTGGTCACTTCGCCCATGATGACCACCTGACCTGTGGTGACAAACGTCTCGATGGCGCAACGTGCACGATCATCATAAGCCAGGAACTGGTCGAGGATGGCATCGCTGATCTGGTCGGCCACTTTGTCGGGATGGCCTTCCGATACTGATTCTGATGAGAATAGATATGACATACTACAATGGTTTAAATGTTCAAGTGTGCCTGCGGCACGTTCAAATAGTTCAAATGTGCCTGCGGCACGTTCAAAGAGTTCAATTGCACCTACGGTGCGTTCAAAGAAATGATGTAACTCTGCTTAGAGGGTGCAAAGTTACATCATTTTTATGGTTTGACAAAATAAATCGCCGAAAACGTGTTGTTATTCCTCTGGCAACATCATCACTGTGATGAAGTTACCGCTGCTGAGCACTTCCTTCACGAATGCGGAAATCTTCTCGGGTGTCTGTGCCTGAACGGTGGCCTTGTAGTCGGTATTCATGTCGATTCCGTCTTCGTGCCAAGTCTGGATGACGTTATGCCAATGACTGTTCTCCTTCTGATCGTCGTCGGCTCGTTTCAGCATCACCTCTTTCACCTTGTCGAGCTTCTCGGGATCACAGCTTACTGCGAGGTCGTTGACGCCCTTCTCAAGCAGATAGACGGCTGTTTCGCGTTTCTCTGGCTGCATGGGACAGTAGGCATAGAACTGAACGAGGTGATAGCCGTCGTCATCGAGTCCGGCACTGCCCGATGCACTGACGCTATAGGCAGCCGAAGCCTCTTCGCGTATCTCCTTCGTATAGACCATACGCAGAATCTGTCCGGTGATACTGGCCTGTATGCTGCGCTCCAGCGTGAAGGGTATATCCTCGTTGAACCATATCATGTAGGCATTGCACTTCGGCGTTTCCTGCTTGCGGTTGAAGGTGTTGTTGATCTTGCCCTTCTGCAGGAACGATATGCGCTCGGCTTTCACCGCCTTTCCCTTAGCGGGAAGAGAACCGAGATACTGGCAGATGAGCGGACGAATGGTCTGTTCATCGTAGTTGCCAACAAGATAGAACGTCCAGTCGCGAGCTGAGGCAGTGCGCTCACGCATGATTTCAAGCATGCGGTCGTAGTCGACATCCTTCAGGGCTTCTATCGTCAACGGTTCCAGACGCGGGTTGTGGCCGTAGATCGTAGCAGTGAGCGAGTCGGTGAGTGCCGTTTCTGGCGACAGCGAGCGATTCTTCAAGCTCACCTCGAGTTGTGAGATGAGGTTCTGATACGACTTCTCGTCCTTGCTGATATTGGTGAATTTGAGGTATAGCAGCTGCAACATCGTCTCCACATCCTTCGGAGTCGACGAACCACTGGCCATCATGTGACGCCCGTTCATGGAGACACCAGCGTTGGCAATCTTGCCTGCAAGCGCCTTCGAGAGTTCCTGCGACGAGAAGTTGCCAAGACCGCTCGCGCTGACAGCGTTGTTCAGCAACTGCAGGTTGCGATAGTCCTTCGGACCATAGAGCGACTCGCCACCAGGACCCTTGCCCGAGAGCAACACCTGATCCTTCTTGAAGTCAGTATGCTTCATGAGCACGGTGACACCGTTTGAGAGCTTCAGCTCGGTGTAGCCGAACTTCTCGTTGCGGATTTCCTTCTTGATCTTGCCTGGCTTGGGCAGTTGGGCGATGAGCGGTTCGTTCTTCACATTGTCGACATAGGCCTCCAACTGCTGCGAACGGGCGTTGCCGATAGAAGCGAGCAGACCTTCGCGGGTAGGATAGACGTTGCCCTCCTTCTCGTTGTTGAACGACACCACGACCATGTTTGAATCCTTCTCGACCACACTGAACAATTCCTTGGCGAAGCTATTAACGGCATCGAAGGGAATAGCCGGCACAATCTGATTCATCGTCTGGTAGGTGAACTCGATGGGCGGCATAGGCTCGTTGGCAAGGAAATGGCCGCGACACTGGGCATAGAACTGCGAGTTGTAACGCTTGTCGCGATTGGAGTACGACTTCTCGAGCGAGCTCAGGTAGTCGGCCTTGTAGCGGTCATACTCACTTTGCATGTATCCGAACTCAGCTACGCGACGAGCCTCGGCGACCAAAGCCTGCAGCGCCTCACCCATCATCGACATCTCCTTCGGCACAACAGTAAGGTCAAGTGCGTCCTTAGTCTTTGAGAAGATATAGTTGCCGTCTCTGGCCGAAGCACTCACGAAGGGGCAGTCGGCTTTCTCAGCCACCTCGGAGAGTCGGCGGTTGAGCAACGACAGCGTAGCACCTTTCACGTAGTTATAGATGAGATACGACATATCGCCCTTCAGCGAGTCGGGGTATGTATCGTGCTTGAACATCACCTCTACCGCTGATGTGCGCTGCTCCTTGTCCTTGTCGATGATGACAATAGGCTCGGCGGTGTCGGGCACAGGCTCTGCCACGATGGGCGCAGCATTCTCAGGATTCGTGATATCGGAGAAGAGCTGCTTGATCATCGCTTCAGTATGGTCGATATCGATATCACCCACAATGATAAGTCCCTGATTGGAAGGATGGTACCACTTCTCGTAGTAGTCGCGCAGCTCTTGCGGACTGAAGTTGTCGATCACCGACATCAGACCGATGGGATAGCGCACGCCGTACTTCGAACCGGGATAGAGTGCCGGCAGGTTGCGCTCCAGCATACGGCTGTTAGCCGATGTGCGCATACGCCATTCCTCATGGATGACACCGCGTTCCTTATCGATTTCCTCCGGCTCAAGGAGCAGTCCCGTCGACCAATCGCGCAGGATGAGCATGCACGAGTCGAGAGCCGACTGGCGCGCTGTTGGCACGTTGTCGATGTTGTAGACCGTCTGATCGATGCTGGTATAGGCATTCAGGTCGCCACCGAACTGCACGCCGATAGACTCTAGCCACGAGATGAGCTGGTTGCCCTTGAAGTGGTCGCTTCCGTTGAAGGCCATGTGTTCCAGGAAGTGGGCGAGTCCGCGCTGACTCTCCTCCTCTTGAATGGAGCCCACCTTCTGAGCGATGTAGAAGTTGGCTCGGTGTTCTGGCCAGTTGTTGTGACGGATGTAGTAAGTCAATCCGTTGTCGAGTTTTCCGATACGCACGGCCTCATCCACGGGGATGGGCGGCATCTGCTGTGCCTGCGTTGTGGCGCAGACAAACACCAACAGTGTTGCGAAAAGATTTCTAAGTTTCATGTTGTAGTTTTTGGTATGAATAAGTATTACTATTTTCTGTATCATAGCTGGTCGTGATGTGCAACGATGCAGATGGTCTTCAGGCGGACGTAGTCCTCCGACAGATACATATAGCCGCCGAAGCGGTTGCCTGTGCCCCACGAGTTCTTGGCGAGGTAGTAGCGACGGCCGGCATTATCGCGAGCCAGTCCTACGAGCACCATGCAGTGATCGTCGGTTGTCTGGAACGATTCGAACTCTCGCTGTCGCCGAGCCGCATCGCCTTCCTCCTTCAGTCTGCCGAATCCCTTCTGGAACGAGAATCCTTCCTCGCTGATATCGCCCTCCCAACACACGGGATGACCGTTGCCCAGCGAGCGGTCAATGATGGCCATCAGCGTGTCGAGGGGGACATTCAGGAACGTGTCGTCCATCACGTTGTCGGGCACCTCCAGTTGGAAACGCGTACCATAGGGATGATGGGTGAAGGAAGTCAGTGCCACCCATTCGTCTGCCAAGCATACGCTACGCCCGAACTCCCCATTGGTGTATTCGGCACCAAGCATATGCACGTAGCGAGGCATGAAGCCCAACTCCTGGTCGAGCAGGTCATCGAGTTGCCGGCGGTAGGTTTCCACACCCATACGGCGTGTTGCTGCGGTGCGTGCCAGTTTGCCCACCCGTCGCCACAATACGTTCATATTGACATTCTGATGAGCGTGGTAATAGTCGTAGGGTTGCACACCGTAACGGCCAATCAGGTGAAGTGTCATCGGCGCCATTCCTCGTTGCGACAGACGGCCCTTGCCTTGTGCGAAGTAATACGCCTCGGCCTCTGTCGAGAGATACTGACGGGTGAGATAGACGGGGGATAGGTTCACGGAGTCACCCTGCACGAGGTGTTCGGTCTCGATGGTGGCAAGCATCGCATAGATCCAGCAGAGCGAGCTGTGACCTTGCTGCTTCACAGGCGTACACGGAAGCCTCACCTCATCAGTAATGACGAGGCTATCACCTTGTCGCGCGGCTTTTCCGTCAGCCTTTTTCTCCGTCGGTGCCGGTCGGCCGCAAGCTGCCAGCAAGGCAAGCAGACAGACACACTGCCCTACCCTCGACAGAAGAGCCGAAAACCTTTGTTTCCTCATTGTTCGACGTATGATGCTCATTTCGGATGCAAAGGTAAGAAAAAAAGTTGAAGGTAGGATGCACCTCGGCATAAAAAATAAATCGCGATTTATTTTGTTCTACCCTCGGTTTTCGCTAACTTTGGCTAACGCCGAAGATACTCCCGTTCGGAAAAGAAAAGAAAAAAACGCCTTTTTCTTTTGCTTTTCGCTCACTTAGTCGTATCTTTGCACCCATGAACGTGAAAGACTTTGAAATCATGGCTCCCGTGGGCTCGCGCGAGTCGCTGGCAGCAGCCATCAAGGCAGGTGCCGACAGCGTCTATTTCGGTATCGGACAACTGAACATGCGCTCCCACTCGGCCAACCATTTTACCATCGACGACCTGCACGAGATTGCCGAGACGTGCAACAACGCAGGCATCAAGACGTACCTGACCGTGAACACCATCATCTACGACGGCGACATTCCGACGATGCACCAGATTGTAGATGCTGCTCGCGAGGCAGGCATCACGGCAGTCATCGCCTGCGACATTGCGGTGATGCAATATTGCATAGAACGCGGCGTAGAGGTGCATCTCTCGACACAGCTGAACATCTCGAATGTCGAGGCGCTGAAGTTCTACGCGCAGTTCGCCGACGTGGTGGTGTTGGCGCGCGAGCTGAACCTCGACCAAGTGGCTGAGATTCACCGCCAAATCGAGGAACAGCAGATTCGCGGGCCGCGTGGTGAACTGGTGCGCATCGAGATGTTCTGTCACGGGGCTCTTTGCATGGCGGTGTCAGGAAAGTGCTATATGAGTCTGCACGACGCCAACCGCTCGGCCAATCGCGGCGAGTGCATCCAGATCTGCCGCCGTTCCTACATCCTCACCGATGCCGAAACGGGCAACGAGATTGAGGTTGACAACAAATACCTGATGAGTCCGAAGGACCTGAAGACCATCCGCTTCATCGATCGCCTGATGCACGCAGGCGTGCGCGTGTTTAAAATAGAAGGTCGCGCCCGCGGACCGGAATACGTCTATACCGTCGTGAAATGCTACAAGGAGGCCATCGAGGCTGTCGTTACGAAGCAGTTCTCCGAGGAGAGAAAGGACGAATGGGATCAGCGGCTTGCCACCGTCTTCAACCGCGGATTCTGGGACGGCTACTATCAGGGCCAGCGGCTCGGCGAATGGAATAAGTCGTATGGCTCGAATGCCACCGAGCGCAAGCAACTCGTGGGTCGTGTCACGAAGTATTTCTCACGAATCGGCGTGGCTGAGGTGAGCGTCGATGCTACGACGTTCCAGGTGGGCGACCGCCTGTTCATCTCCGGTCCTACCACAGGTGCGCTGTGGGTAGATGTCGCTGAGATTCACGATAACGACGGCAATCCCACTAAAATTGCCCAGCAACACCAGCTAGCAGCCATTCCTGTGCCCGAAAAAGTGCGTCCCAACGACAAACTCTTCAAAATCATCAAGGCTGAATCGTAAAAACAAACTCGGGAACTTCCTAAACAATGCTCCCGACTAGATAGAGCTATGCTCCAGATGTTACAGAGCTATGCTCTACACGATACAGAGCTATGCTCTACACGATACAGAGCTATGCTCCAGATGATGCAGAGCTATGCTCCAGATGATGCAGAGCATGTCTTTGATGCGAAGAGCAAAAGCATTGAGAAATTCACGCTTTTTCGCATGCAAACGGCTCTTTAACCCATAAACAAATGTTGATTGCCTCGCAAATCCCTATGTTTGGCGCTGCAAAACATAGGGTTTAGAACGCACGGGGGCTTGCTAATTCGGCGGTAATTTATTTATAACTAATTGATAATCAATTCTTTAGCATTTCTCACTCACTCTCCTTCTCCCGATTTGTGACAATTGTGACAATTGTGACTGTCACTTTTGCACACTCCAGTCTGGCGGGGTAGAATAAAAATACAAAATAATAGAATAAAAATTGAATAAATATAATAATTATCATCATATTATTATACATATCATTATTATTAAAGTATTATATTTTATATATATATTAACATATTTATATATTTATTTAATTATTTGTTATCTTATTCTTCTACTCGATTTTCTTGGGCGTGCAAAAAACGCATTGTCCTTTGTCACAATTGTCACACCTTGTCACCAAGCACAAACGAAAACCCCCTCTCATTCCACACGAGGAACAAGAGGGGGATTACTCCACTGGCCTGTAAAGCCTGAATCATTCATTGAGAGACGCTCATCGGTCGTCTTCCATAGCTTCCATATCCTCTATCTGGTCGATGATCTCCTGATACTGGCGCTGGGTCTTGAAGTGCATTGTGAAGCCGATGATGGCACCAATGGTACCGCCGACGACGGCGCCGATGATCATTAACAAAGCTGTGTCGGCATCTTTCTGATTGAACTCATAGCCGAGCCAAGCCAACCAAACGATGATGGCGGGTATGCCGAAGAAGAGCCAGTTGGCATCGAACTTCTTGGCGCGTGCCATCCTGCGACGCACGTCGAGCAGGTTTTCATGCATCATGTTCGAATTGCTCAGGTTGAGATTATTATAATAGGTGGCACCCACGCACACAAGCATCAAGATGCCACTTGCTATGCTGAAGGCCAGCGATAATCCAAGGTGCTCGTAGAACACGAAATACGTATAGGGTACCATCAGCAATCCGATTGCCATCACGATGTAGTAGCGTACGCTGATGCTGTTGACCGTCTTCTTCATCGACTGGCGAAGTACGCGGTCGTTCACGATTTCCTGTTTCTCCAGCTTCTTCTTCAGGGTTTCCATTTGCTGGCGCATGTTGTCGAGATCAAAATCATTCATTGTTTCCATAATTTTACTTTGTTACTTGGTTACGTTGTTACTTTGTTTCAGTTGCTCGCGGATGCGATAGAGGCGCACGCCGACGTTCTTGGCGGAGATACCCACGATCTGACCAATCTCGTCGTAGGGCAGGTTCTCAAGCCAGAGGAGTACGATAGCGCGATCGAAGGGCTGCAGCTTGGCGATGCGCTCGTGGAGCATGTCCACCTGGCGCGTGTCCTCGTCGCGGTCTTCGAAGAGGTTGATGTCCATAGAGAGGCGAGCGGTGGCCTGCCGACGCTTCTTCCTGTCGAGAGAGATGCAGGTGTTCAGCGCCACCCGGTAGATCCATGTGCGGATGTCGCTGCGCTGCTCGAAGCCTTCGAAGCCCTTCCACAGGTTCACTAGTACTTCCTGGAAGAGATCGTTGACCTCGTCGGCATCTTGCGAGAACATGTAGCACACGGTGTAGATGGTGCTCTTGTGCTGCTTGATGGTTTGCGTGAATTGTTGTTCAAGTTGTGTCATTGTCATCTTCTGAATTAGAGATTTTTACCCGTTAGACGCACAAAGGTAACAAAAAACTACACAAGAATTGGAAATTTTTCTGTTTTTTGTTGTAATTTTGCGAACTAAATCAGAATATGTTATGACTATCAACGAAATTCAAGACGAAATCATCGAGGAGTTTGAGGGCTTCGACGACTGGATGGATAAATACCAGATGCTCATCGATCTGGGCAACGACCTCGAGCCGCTGCCGGAGGAATACAAGACGGAAGAGAACCTCATCGACGGCTGCCAAAGCCGCGTGTGGGTGCAGTGTAGCCTTATCCCAGCTCCATCCCCGGAAGGCGAGGAAAGTGAAGACCTGCCTCCCGTCATGCACATGCAGGCCGACAGCGATGCACTCATCGTGAAGGGCATCGTTGCCTTGCTGCTACGCGTGCTGAGCGACCACACACCTCAGGAGATTCTCGATGCCGACCTCTATTTCATCGAGCGCATCGGGTTGCGCGAGCACCTCTCGCCCACCCGCTCCAACGGTCTGCTGGCGATGGTGCGTCAGATTCGCGCCCACGCACTTGCGTATAGTGAAGCAGATTATAAACTATAAACTATTCACTCACCACTCATCACTACTTAAAGAAGATGCGCAAACTGAGTGTTCTGGAAATGAACCGTCTGTCGGTGGAGGAGTTCCATCAGGCCGAGAAGATGCCCCTCATCGTCGTTCTTGACGATGTGCGGTCGCTCTACAACGTGGGGTCGGTGTTCCGCACCTGCGATGCCTTCCGCGTGGAGGCCGTCTGGCTCTGCGGCATCACAGCCACACCTCCTCATGTGGAAATCCACAAGACGGCGCTCGGTGCTGAGGACAGCGTGGAATGGAAATATTACAAAACTGCCGATGAAGCGATTCTTGATCTTCATCGGCAGGGATATTTTGTCTTTGCTGTTGAACAGGCAGAAGGTTCTCTGAAAGCTCCACTCAAAACCCTCTCCTCAATTGAGGGAGAGCCCCGGCGGTGGGCTATCGTGCTGGGTAATGAGGTGAAGGGCGTTCACCAGAGTGTGGTCGATGCCTGCGATGACTGCCTGGAGATTCCGCAGTTCGGCACAAAGCACTCCATGAATGTCGCCGTTACGGCAGGCATTGTCATCTGGGAGTTTGCCCGACAGCTATTACTTACTCAAACGCAGCGTTGATCTTCGCGGCAATCTCAGCAAACTCCTCGGGAGTCAGCTGCAGCTTCTCGCGACGGAAATCGGCATCGGCCTCCGTCTGCATCGGGATGAGGTGGATGTGGGCATGAGGAACCTCCAGACCCAACACGATCTGTGCCACCTTCTTGCAAGGGAATGCCTTCTTGATGGCTACGGCCACGCGCTTGGCAAACAGCTGATACTCGGCCAGCGTCTCGTCGTCGAGGTCGAAGAAATAATCGGTACACTCGCGGGGAATGACCAATGTGTGGCCCTTCACCAGCGGGTTGATGTCGAGGAATGCATAGAACTTCTCGCTCTCGGCACACTTGTAGCTGGGAATCTCGCCAGCGGCAATCTTACTGAAAATACTCATCTTGGCATTTACGATTTACTGATTTACGATTTACTGATTTACGATTTGGGAAGCTGAGCCCTTTAAGCCCTAAATGCTGATGCTATCGATGCGGAGCTGGATGGTGCCGCGAGGCACCTTGATCTCGGCCACATCGCCCACCTTCTTGTTCAGCAAGCCCTGTGCAATAGGCGTGGTGATCGAAATCTTACCCTCGCGCAGATTGGCCTCCTGCTCGCTCACGATGGTGTATTGCATCTTCTGGTTAGTCACCAGATTCGTCAGCTCCACTTTCGACAATATCTGCACAGCATCGGCGCTCAGACGCGATGTATCAACAATCTTCGCACTAGCGATGGTGCGCTTCAGCTGATTGATCTTATCTTCCAGATGAGCCTGAGCCTCTTTGGCTGCCTCGTATTCCGAATTCTCACTCAAGTCACCCTTGTCGCGGGCCTCGGCAATCGCTGCCGATGCCTTCGGGCGCTCAACGCCTTCCAGACGCTTCAGTTCAGCCACGAGCTTGTCGTAGCCTTCTTTTGACATGTATGCCATAATATATCGTTAAATGTTTAAATGCGCCCCAACGGCGCGTTCAATGTTCAGAGGTTTTTTGTTATTATTTCACTCCGGCCGCGCAAGACAGCAAAAAAAAGAAAATCCCGACATAACGCGTGTCGGAATCTTTAACCTTCTAAAGCCTTCAATTATCCTAAATCTGTGTCTGCGTGTCCTATTTACGGCGACAAAGATAGACATTATTTTTCAAACAAACAAGTTTTTCGGCCGAAAAAACGAAAAAAGTAGTACAATAGTGCCATAAAGATTGCAGATTTTTAGGATTTTTCAATGTTCGATGGCTATTGTTCGGTAAAAAATGTGTAACTTTGCAGACGTAAAGAAATCATAAGTAATATTTCATTCTTAATATTTTTACAGATTATGAAAATTGAAAAAATTCATGCAAGAGAAATCCTCGACTCAAGAGGTAATCCTACCGTTGAGGTAGAAGTGACGTTGGAAAACGGCGTGATGGGACGCGCTGCTGTGCCCTCTGGCGCATCGACAGGTGAGAACGAGGCCCTCGAGCTTCGCGACGGCGACAAGGGTCGCTACCTGGGCAAGGGTGTTCTGAAGGCTGTTGAGAACGTCAACAACGTCATCGCTCCCGCCCTGAAGGGTGACTGCGTGTTCGGTCAGCGTGCTATCGACCACAAGATGCTTGCCCTCGACGGCACTCCCACGAAGTCGAAGCTCGGTGCAAACGCCGTCCTCGGCGTATCGCTGGCTTGCGCTCAGGCTGCCGCCAAGGCTCTGAACATTCCTCTGTATCGCTACATCGGCGGCTGCAACGCCTACACGCTCCCCGTTCCTATGATGAACATCGTGAATGGTGGTGCTCACTCTGCAGCTCCCATCGCCTTCCAGGAGTTCATGATTCGTCCGGTAGGTGCTTGCTGCGAGAAGGAAGCTATCCGCATGGGTGCTGAGGTATTCCACAACCTCGCCAAGCTGCTGAAGGCCCGCGGCCTCTCCACAGCTGTAGGTGATGAGGGCGGCTACGCTCCCAACTTCGACGGTATCGAGGACGCTCTCGACACCATCGTCGAGGCTATCAAGAAGGCTGGCTACGAGCCGGGCAAGGACGTGAAGATCGCTATGGACTGCGCCGCTTCTGAGTTTGCAGTTCAGGAGAACGGCGAGTGGTTCTACGACTACCGCGCCCTGAAGAACGGCACGCCGAAGGATCCCAACGGCAAGAAGCTCTCTGCCGACGAGCAGATCGCTTATCTTGAGGAACTCATCACGAAGTATCCTATCGACAGCATCGAGGACGGCCTCGACGAGAACGACTGGGACAACTGGGTGAAGCTCACCGCTCGCATCGGCGACCGCTGTCAGCTCGTGGGCGACGACCTCTTCGTCACCAACACGAAGTTCCTCGAGAAGGGTATCAAGATGGGTGCCGGCAACTCGATCCTCATCAAGGTGAACCAGATCGGTTCGCTCACCGAGACCCTCGAAGCCATCGAGATGGCTCATCGTCACGGCTACACAACCGTCACCTCGCACCGTTCGGGCGAGACCGAGGACACCACGATTGCCGACATCGCAGTTGCGACCAACTCGGGTCAGATCAAGACGGGTTCGCTCAGCCGCACCGACCGTATGGCTAAGTACAACCAGCTCATCCGCATCGAGGAAGAGCTCGGCGCCGACAGCAAGTACGGTTACGACAAGCTGAAGTAATCCTTCTGCTCTGAAACACAACAGCGGGGTGTGCCAAACAAATGGTGCACCCCGCTTTCTTATTGTCTTTCATGCTGCCTTTACAGCAGAAGCAACATCCTACCGCTTCTTCCCGAACACTCGTAGGTTATAGGTGCCTACGCTGCTGATGTCCTTTCCATTGTCGGTGAGACGGAGTTCGGAAATCAATACCAGCAGCGAGTCGTTGTGAAAGACGAGCAGCTGTTCCGGATTCTCCTGCATTTGCGGATTGTCGCGCATCGTCCGACTGACATTATAGACGAGCACCGTCTCCCGCGTATTGTCTTTCTTCAATTTGAATACAAGGTCGCCGGCAACGGTCTCATTGTATCCGTCGAAAGCACCCAGATGGTAGCTCTGGTTGAAGTCGCCGAGGTCGATGGGCTGAGGTAGATCGTCGGCATAGTAAGTAAGGGTGCGTGTCTGGACGTCTGTAGGCGAATTGAACACCGTCTCGTAAGCAGAGAGTTTCAACGCGCCGTGAATGGAATCGAACTTTTCCCTTCCCACTCCACTGCGGACATATTCTATGACATCGACGGCTTCGTGGTATTCAGCACAGAGCAGACTGTCCTTGCGAATCTTCTCCACATCGAACACTTTGAAGAACTTCCCTGTGGCAGGGTCTTTCATCTTCAGACGCTCGATGAACTTCTCCATTCTCGACTGCTGACAGGCAATGCCGATACTCTTCGCTGAGATGCCGGGAATGTAAGTGAACACAACGATGGCCAGTATCGTGAGTATCGTCATGAGCTGATAGCGATACTTTCTCCGCCACAACAGCATCAGCACGAAGAGCGTCATCAGCACGCCAGCCACCAACAAATAGACGCGGCTCTCGGTGAAACTATAGAGGCGTATGCGATAGAGCGTGCCCACCCAATAGAGCACCAGCGGCGGAAGTGCTATCCACGTGAAGTTGCGGTAGAACCAATCGTAGTAGCGGCGGGGCAGGATATACTGCATCAGATAGCCCGCCAAAGCCGCAACGATGAACCCCATCACCATCCACGCCACACCACCTTTAGGCAGATCCCACGTAAAGAGAATCTTCAGCGTGTAGGCATAGAGGATGACGGTATAGATCATGATGGCGGGTGTAAGGATGAAGTTAATGATGATCTGCAGGATTTTCGGTGTCTCGCCCTCTTCATATTCATCACGGCTGATAAACGACACACACACGAGCGGTGCAACGAAAAACCACAGGAACTCATAGATATACGCGTAGAAGTTATGGGGTTCCTTGATTCCGAAGATGTAGAAGAACGACCACGTAATCGCAAGGATGGCCAGATTGAGGATTCCCGTCACCAACACACCGAACGCCAGTTGTGTGACCACATGCAGCAGATGTGCTCCGAAAGGCCGGTCGGTCAGCCGGTGGGTGCCTACGATGAGCAGCAATGCAGCCAACACGTAGGTAAAGGGGAAGGCTGACGAGGAGATGAACGGCTCCAGTGACAACGGCATCAGGAACGGGAAGATGAAGAACGAGGCGACGTAAGCCCACCTGTTCTGCTTGTGCATGTAGAACGTCAGCACAAACAAAGGCACGAAGAACGCAAGGATTTCTTCGTCGAGATATTTATTGGGTGCGTTGCCGAAGCCGTGATAGGTGTTATACGCGGCTATCAAGAAGAACGAAAGGCCCATCAAGGCTTCAAGCGGGAACTCCAGCGGACAGCGCAGAAGTTGGCGAAGGGTTGCTAAAAGTTTTTTCATCCTGTTTTCGTTTTTGAACCGAACATCATCGCAGAAGTTGAATAATATCACAGATGACCTATGAATATGGTTTCATAAACGGCCTGAAGGGCCAGAGAACTCTCAGCCCAGGGCATCGCCCTGGGTATTTAGTGTCCAGAGAGTTTTCGCGCTGTAAGTGCAAAAGCATCGATATTCAGAGCTTTTGCCCCTGTAGGGCGTGGTTTCTCTTGTGCCATACTACCCAGGGCGCTGCCCTGGGCTATGAGCTTATTGGCCCTTCAGGCCGTTTATGCCTGCTTATTCCTGCAGACGGGCGGCCATCGCACGGCCGAGCGCCTCGCATTGCTCGCGTGTCTCGGGTGTAAGTGCCTGCTTCATATCGACGGGGTCGCCGACGGCTTCGAAGTGCAGGTGCTCGTCGTTCCAGCGCTTGATCTCGCTGACGGCCTTCGATGCCCAGCCGTGAGAGCCGAACCATCCGAGCAGATGATTGCCCTTGATGTCCTTGCCGGCAATCTCCGAGAGTAGCACCTCCATCTCGTGATACAGACCAGTGTTGTAGGTAGGCGCTCCCACGATGAGTCCGCGATAACGGAAGATGTCGCGCAGGATGTAGGAGTGATGGGTCTTCGACACGTTGTAAACCACGATGTTCTTCACGCCGGCATCGCTGGCGGCGCGGGCAATATGCTCGGCCATTCGCTCGGTGTTGCCATACATCGTTCCGTAGCAGATGACGAGGCCGGGCTCGGTCTTGTAGAGCGACAGGCGGTCATAGATTCCTACCACCTTATCTATATATTCATGCCACACGGGGCCATGAGTTGAGCAGATGTAGTCGAGTTGCACGCCCGCCAACTTCTTCAAAGCATTCTGCACGGGTGTGCCGTATTTGCCGACGATATTCGAATAGTAGCGCACCATCTCCAGCCAGAACGTGTCGCAGTTGATTTGCGAATCGATGACACCACCGTTCAACGCTCCGAAGCAACCGAAGGCATCGCCCGAGAAGAGGACGGAAGCGCCTGCGGTCTCTGTAGGTGCCGCCAGCGTCATCATCGTCTCCGGCCAATGCACCATCGGCGTCATCACGAAGCTCAACGTCAGCGTGCCCAGCGAGAGCGTGTCGCCGTTCTTCACTTCCACATCGTCATCGCTGCCTTCGCCGTAGAAGCCCTGCATCATCTGGAACGTCTTCTTGTTGCCGATGACCTTCACGCCGGGATAGTACTTGCGAATGAGGGCGATGGAACCGCTGTGGTCGGGCTCCATATGGTTGATGATGAGATAGTCGACGGGCCGTTCGCCGATGACCTCGCGGATATTCTCCAAATACTGCGTGAAGAAGTCCACCTCGACTGTATCCACAAGGCACACCTTCTCGTCAGCGATGAGATACGAGTTATAGCTCACTCCGTTGGGCAGCGGCCACAGTCCTTCGAAGAGGGCTTTCTTGCGGTCGTTGACACCCACATAGAAAATCTTGTCTGTTATGATCATAATAATTATTGGTTATTCTCAGATATATTTCTCGCCTTTCTTCAGTTGAACCTCGTTGACGTACTTGCGCACCAACGCCGAGGAGTCTTCTTTCTTGCAGATGAGCAGCACATTGTCCTTCTCGGCGACGATATAGCCGTCGAGGCCGTTGATGACAGCCAGGCGGCCCTCGGGGAGTTTAATGATGTTGTTACGGCTGTCCTCGAGGATGACATCGCTCGTGATAACCACGTTGTCGTCGTCGCTCTTCTGCATGGCCTCGTAGATGCTGTGCCACGTTCCCACATCGGCCCAGCCGAAGTCGCACATCATCACATACACCTGTTCGGAACGCTCCAGGATGCTGTGATCGATGCTGAGGTTCGGATAGAGAGGGAAGTTCTGGCGTACGAACTCGTCTTCTTCCTCGACGGTGAAGTTGGGGTTCATCGTGTCGAGACGGCGGAATACCGAAGGCAGCAACTCCATGAACGACTTCTGAAGGAAGCTCGCGCGGGAGAGGAAGAGTCCGGTGTTCCAACAGAACTCGCCACTTGCGATGAACATCTTTGCAAACTCGCGGTCGGGTTTCTCGGTGAACGACTTCACTTGGAAGAGATGGTCGCCGATGGGCTCACCGAGTTGTATATAGCCGTAGCCGGGCTCTGGGCGCGTGGGTTTCACACCCATCGTCAGCAGTCCGTCGTTATGGCTGACGAATTCAAGTCCCTCGCGAATGTTCTCCTGGAAAGCTTCCTCGTCGTGAACGTCCATATCGGAGGGCGACACGATGAGATTGGCATCCGGACACACACGCAGCACGCGATGACAAGCCCACGCCACACTCGGCGCCGTGTTGCGGTGAATGGGTTCTGCCATCAGGTGGTCGGGAGCCAGTTCAGGCAACTGTTCGCGCACCAGATGAGCGTAGTCCTGATTTGTGTTTACATATATATTCTCGCGAGGGATGATGCGGGTGAAGCGATCGTAGGTCTGCTGTAGCTGGGTTCGACCCGTTCCGAAGAAATCAATAAACTGCTTTGGATATTCCTCACGGCTGACGGGCCATAGGCGGCGGCCTTTACCTCCTGCCAGTATCACGCAAAAATCCTTATTTTCTGTACTCATGCTTATCTAGGTCAGTAATTTCGTTGCTAAGTTACATAATATAAACGAAACCGCAAAATCTTTATTACATTTTTCTTGAAAAAGTTTGTACGATTCAGAAAAAACACGTACCTTTGCAACCGCAAACCTCCAAACACACGGAGGAGAGCAACACGGTTTGATGCCCAGATGGCGGAATTGGTAGACGCGTTGGTCTCAAACACCAATGCCGCAAGGCGTGCCGGTTCGATCCCGGCTCTGGGTACTTTGAACAAATGACGAATCCCTTGTAAATCCAGTATTTACGAGGGATTTTTCCTTAACGGAAGATACGATGACAACCGACCGACAACACTCGCTCGACGAGCTTTTCATGAGGCGCTGCCTGCAACTGGCACGCTGCGGACGCAACGAGTCGCGGCCCAACCCGATGGTGGGCGCCGTGATTGTGTGTCCTACCTCGACGGGTTGCGGATGGCGGATCATCGGCGAAGGCTACCACGTGCGCTGCGGCGAAGGTCATGCCGAAGTGAACGCGTTTGCTTCGGTACGCCCTGAGGATGAACATCTGTTGCCGCAATCCACCATCTATGTGAGTTTGGAGCCGTGTGCACATTACGGAAAAACGCCTCCTTGCTGCGACTTGATTGTGGCAAAAGGAGTGAAAAGGGTGGTTGTCGGTTGTGTCGATCCGTTTGCAAAGGTGCAGGGACGCGGCATTGCCCGAATGCGTGAGACAGGCATCGAGGTGACTGTAGGCGTTTTGGAACACGAATGTCGTTGGCTGAACCGCCGTTTCTTCACGTTCCATGAAAAGAAACGTCCTTACATCATCTTGAAGTGGGCACAGACGAGCGATGGTTTCATCGATGATAACGGTCACGCTTTGGCTATTTCCACTCCGTTTACGAAGATGCTGGTTCATCAACTCCGCGCAGAGGAAGACGCCATCCTCGTAGGACGGGTGACCGACGAGCGCGAGCACCCTCGGTTGGATGTGCGCGAGTGGAGTGGCCGTTCGCCTGTGCGATTCGTCCTTTCGCATGAAAACGGGATTGAGCAGATCTTGAGTGAATGTTACGAGCGAGGACTTCAATCGCTCATCGTCGAAGGCGGCCGAATGACCCTCCAGTCGTTCATCGACCTCGATTTGTGGGATGAACTCCGTGTGGAGACGAGTGCGCAGAACATTTCACCAAATGGAGAAATGAAAAATGGAAGCACTTGCGCTCCCATGATCCCTCAGAATGCCATCTGCTATCGCACAGAAAGCTATGACAACAACACCATAGCGTGGTATAAACTAATATCTTAGGTAAAAACAACACGAACCGCTCGGCTCTGCCGCTTTCAGAACAAAGTGGGGAAAGAACAAAGGACAACGTAAAGTTGTCCATAGTTGTCTAAGTTGTCTTAAATCTTAAAGAATACACCACTCAGATAGTCTTTATAAAACAAATGGTTTTCGGGATAAATAATATTCTCTCATTATTTTCTCCCGAAGTCGGCAGGAATCTCGCCCCAGTTCTGCGTATCCCATTTGATAATGGGCGTTCTCACCGGGTGGGTGCGTAGCCAGGTTTCGGCTCTTCGGATGATTTGATAAGTCGGTTCCGTTTCAGGAGTGTGCTCCAGTTTTGTCTTGCATTGTTTTTTCTGAACCCACAGGATGGCGTTGTATGAATCGGAATAGATGACCTTGTCGGTAATTCCCTGCTTCTCCATCAGTGCCAACGCATGGACGATAGCGAGGAACTCCCCGATGTTGTTCGTCCCTTTTATCGGACCGAAATGAAACACTTGTGCACCCGTCTGCAAATCTATCGCTTGATACTCCATCGGTCCTGGGTTGCCCGAACAAGCTGCGTCGACTGCCCAGCCGCCACGAGCGGCCGCCCCACTGCGAGCCTCCCCCGTCCCCTCCGAAGGGAGGGGAGCCACGTTGTTGGTTTTACTTTCTATTTCCATGATTTTTTGTTTAATGATGGAGAGTGTTCTTTCAGGATTCCCTATTACTTCCTCATTTGAGAATCGAATCACATCAAATCCCCTCTCTGCCAGTTTTTCTGTGCGATACTCATCTTTCACGAATTGTGAATCTTCGAGATGATAGCCGCCATCAATTTCTATGACGAGATGGTAATGAAGGTTAGCGAAATCAGCAATATAGTTGCCAATGATATGCTGTCTACGAAACTTGTCACCTATATTCTTATTCCTTATGAGGCTCCAAAGAACGCGTTCTGCTTCTGTTGGATACTTCCGATTATGCTCCGCAAATTCTTTGAGCAAGTCGTAGTTCTCACTTCCAGTCTCATAGATATACATATGCTACACTCTGAACCGTCCCCCTCCCCCTTTGGGGAGGGCCGGGGTGGGGCATTACATCCTCTCCGGCACCTCTATTCCGAGTAGCGCCATACCGTTCTTCAGCGTCTTGGCGACGTTGCGGGCGATGACGAGGCGCATAGCCTTCGCTCCCTCGCTCTCCGCATTCAAGATACTGTAGTCGTGATAGAACTGGTTGAACTCCTTCGTCAGCTCGTAGCAGTAGTTGGCGATGCCCGACGGCGAATAATCCTTGCCTGCCTGCTCTACGGCAGCGGGGAATTCATTCAGTTTCTGGATGAGCGCCGTCTCCTTCGCGTTCAGTTGATAGCCAGCCGCCGACAGGCTGCCTTCACCCTCGCTCTTGCGCAGAATCGAGCGGATGCGGGCGTGGGTATACTGGATGAAGGGACCCGTGTTGCCATTGAAGTCAATCGACTCCTCAGGATTGAAGAGCATATTCTTGCGAGCGTCCACCTTCAGGATGAAGTACTTCAGGGCACCCATACCTACGATACGGGCAATCTGCTGACGCTCCTCCTCGCTCATATCGGCAGTCTTACCAGCCTCATCGGCCACGCGGCGTGCATCGTCGACCATGAGTTGCATCAGGTCGTCGGCATCGACAACTGTTCCCTCGCGGCTCTTCATCTTTCCGTTGGGCAGTTCCACCATACCATACGAGAAGTGCACCAGTTCCTTACCCCACTTGAAGCCCAGACGGTCGAGCAGCAGCGAGAGCACCTGGAAATGGTAGTTCTGTTCGTTGCCGACCACATAGATCATCTTGTCAATGGGATAGTCCTCGAAGCGCATCTGTGCCGTACCGATGTCCTGCGTCATATAGACCGAGGTGCCGTCGCTTCTGAGCAACAGCTTCTGGTCGAGACCGGCATCGGTGAGGTCGGCCCATACCGAACCGTCTTCCTTGCGGAAGAACAGTCCTTTCTCCAGGCCCTCTTCCACCTTCTTCTTACCGACGAGGTAGGTCTGCGACTCGTAGTAGATCTTGTCGAAGCTCACACCCAGCGCCTTGTAGGTTTCGTCGAAACCGGCATACACCCAGTCGTTCATCATCTGCCAGAGCTGGCGAACCTCAGGATCGTTCTGCTCCCATCTGACGAGCATCTCGTGAGCTTCCTTGATGAGCGGAGCCTCCTGCTTGGCTTGCTCCTCGTCCATACCATTGGCAACAAGCGCTTTCACCTCCTCGCGATAGTGCTTGTCGAAGAGCACGTAGTAGTCGCCGATGAGGTGATCACCCTTCTTGCCACTCGAGGCCGGCGTCTCGCCATTGCCCCACTTCTGCCAAGCGAGCATCGACTTGCAGATGTGAATACCGCGGTCGTTCACGATATTCGTCTTCACCACACGGTTTCCGTTGGCCTCCATAATCTGTGCCAGCGACCAGCCCAGCAGGTTGTTGCGCACATGTCCGAGGTGCAACGGCTTATTGGTGTTGGGCGAGGAATACTCTATCATCACCAGCGGAGACTGCTCAGTGACAGCCTTGTAGCCCCACTGTTCGTCCTTATCGATATCGGCAAGCAACTGCTCCCAAGCCTGGGGAGCCACCGTGAGATTCAGGAATCCCTTCACGGCATTGCAGGCGCTCACGGCCTCACAGTTGCCGACGAGCCACTGTCCAATCTCCTGAGCCGTCTGCTCGGGGCTCTTGCGTGCCATCTTCACAAACGGGAACACCACCACCGTGAGGTTTCCCTCAAACTCGGCGCGTGTCTTCTGCAACTGCACCTGACTCTCGGCCACCTGCTGGCCATACAACTCACTCACTGCGGCCACGACGCCGCTCACAATCTGTTGTTCTATCTTCATTTTTGTTTTTAAGGGCTTAAAGGGTTTAAAGGGGAGTGGAAGGGCTTACCTGATCACCATTTTCTTTCCACCGACGATATAGATGCCCGGACGCAAGCCCGTGCGAAGGTTGAACACGTTAGCGCCTCGCTTCACGCAGCGGCCATTCAGGTCGTACACATCCACCAGGCTCCCGTTGTTCGTCTGCGATTTCTCATGAATCTCGATGCCGTCGGTATCGCCCTGATAGTCCAGGTCGTCGGTCTCCTCGTCCTCATCAATATCATACGGCGTCAGATGGCTGTATAAATAGTCGGCACGACGGCGGAGCCACTTCTTTTCCCTTTCTGTCACACGGTCGTAGGAATAGCCATCGCCCCAAATCGTTGCATTATGTTCAAGCGACTGACGAGCCAAGGCGAAATAGTCGTCGCAGTACTCAATGAGCTCTTCAAGCTGCTGCTGGTAGAACTTCGTCCACACATAGTAGTAGGCTTTGTCGAGCGTCTTGCTGATCAGGCACAAGTCCTTGATGAACTGCGTCGACTCCATCGTGATGGCCTCGCAGTAGTTGGCTAACTGGTCGTTCTGGAAATAGGTTTTATTCCGCTCGTAGCCAAACGCCCAGTCGAGGTCCCAGACAGGACCGAAGATGAACTTGCTGTCGGTCGAGCCCACCACTTCCTTGTAGAGATAGGTGCTCTTCGGATGATGCAGTTCGAAGTTCACGATGAGGTCGTTCACCATCAGGAAGCGGGCCAGCATCTCGATATCGACGACGTCGGCAATGTCCTCACCCCTTGCCAGCGTCTCCATGAACATGTTGAAATCGTCCTCTATCATGTCCTGCGTCAGCGTGGTCGTGCCCTCGCTGAAGTCCGGTTCCTTGATGTTCACAGGCAGACGATAGTTGCTCGACCGGAACTTATAAGTCTCGTCGAAATAGGTATCGAGTTCGAGCAATGCTGCTGCACTCTCGTCTTCCAGATCGATGCTGTTGTTGCTGAAGCCGATCTTCTCGGTGAAGTTATACGACCCGCGGTAATCGCCATTGATGTAGAGGTCGACAGGAATGATGTGGTTGGCGCCGGCAGTTCCAACCAGACAAGCGGCCTTCATGCCGACGGCATTCGTAGTCATCGAACCGGAGATCTTGTTTGCCAGCAGCACCCAGTTCTTGCCCTTGGAGAGTCCGAAGGGCTTCTGCTTCTCCTCGAACTTCAGGCGGTAGGGGTTCTTGTCCCACGGCCAGCTGCTCCACGACGAATTGCCGCGACCCTTGATCTGCACGGGCGTCGTCGCCATCGAGGGATACACACCAGCACCGTCGATGGTGATCTCGGCATTCAGGTAATACTCCTTGCTCATCACCATCTCGCCATTCTCGATGTTGATGTCGATGCGGGGAGACTGCGTGGCCTGGTCGGCGAGCCAGTCCACATGCACACGATACTCCCTGCCGAAGGGCATCCACTGGTATTCCCAATCGGCGGGCTCAAGGGGATCGCCTCCGTGATAATCGGGATTCTCGGCAACATGCCACAGGCGGAACTCAGAGATGACAAGGTAGAGGCGGTGTCGAGCCTCGTTCAACTGCAGTCGCAAGTAGCTGTAGTCGTCGCCGAGGTCGATGATAGGACTCTCGTAGGTCTCGCCTTGTCCTGTGGGCAGTCCGTCAGCTTCTTCGGTGAACGAGCGAATCTCCTGCCACTGACTGCCGTCCTTCGAGGCATAGAGCGTCAGCTTCAGCGGAGCATAGTTGCCTGTGTTGCGTGTCGTATAGTCAAATCGGATGCGGCGCTCGGCTTGAAGCAGGGCAATGTCGAAGTAGGGTTCTGTCCTGTATATAACCTCTTTCTCCTCCTGGGGGACGTCCCACGTCGAGTGATAGATGGTGTTGATATCGCCGTCGAGCATCTGCCCGTAGCCCTCGCCGTCTTTTCCCGGCAGGTTGCCCGAGAACATGCTTGCGTCGAGAGCTATCGGCGTTTCGATAAACTCATCGACATCGTCGCCCCACACGGCATCCTTCACCAGCACCTTTTCATAGACACGCTGGCGCGGCAAGGCGATGGTGTAGTAGATATCCTTGTCGAAGCGCCGGCGGCTCTTCTTGCTCCACTGCCGCTCACGTCCCACATAGATACGGGCCGAGTCGTCGCTCACCTGTATCGACGGCGTCAGCCACTTGCCGATGGCGCCTACCGTTGCTGTGATGACGCTGTCGCCGGCGATGTCGGCAACAACATCGGTAAACACCTGGTCGTTGTATTTGTTGTTGAACTTCAGCTGCACGATGCTGGGCAGACGATCTGCCACCTCCTTCTTCGTGCGGATGGCGACCGAGTCGATGCTTGCATCGTTGTAGCAGAACACCGTGTCGTTCACCGTCACCACGCGCAGCTGTCCGTTGACGTACTCCGAGTTGCCTAATAACATCTCCGCGGGGAACACGTCAACGCGCTGCAAACCATCGGTGCCGCGATAGTACACCAACAGCATCTTCTCGTTGTCGGCGGCTCTTCCCTGCAGGGCCATCATCGGCCAAATCAACAACAGTGTAAAGAGTATTTTTTTCATCATAAGCGTCGTTTCAAAATACCTGAATCCAGTTTTCGGCTGCAAAGTTAATGAAAACCGAGCGCAGAAAAAAATAAAATGCATTTTTTTTTATGCCGAGGTGCATCTTAACTTCGACCGAAGGTCAAAGTTAGTGCAATTCGAGCGAAATACATTTGAGTTTCCTTGAGAAGGAAACGGCGTAAGCAAAGGTTCTCCGAGAAGCAGCCTAACTTCGACGTTAGTCAAAGTTAATGAAAACCGAGCGAAAGGACTCGAAAACTTGTTTTCGCTTGCACAGCAAGAACTTAGACCAAAAGTCAGAGTTAGACAAAAATCTTGAATTATCAGCCAGTTGGGGTAAGTTTTCTTTAGAAGCCATATAGGATTTGCCCACGAGCCCCTACATCTGCGCAAGCGCGAAGTGAATAGTGAATAGTGAAAAACTAACCGCAGATGACGCTGATTTCTAAGGAATAAAGGAATAGAGGAATGACGTGGCTTTTTAGGAAACAAATTAGAACTAATTAGGAAAAATGTTATTTATGCGAATTGCACGAAGGAAATGGGACAATGGAGGGCGATTCCGCAAGCGGAATCTAACATTTGACAGGTTCGGCACCGACAAACGAGTTTGTCGTGCAGACCCTATCGAACGTGTGACGATGGTGAGAAACACCATCTCCTCCATTGTCCGATTTCTTTCGTGAAATTCGTTTCCTCCGATTCTTTCGTTCCTTAGAAACATCGGTTACATCTGCATTCATTCGCTGAATTCGCTAAATTTGCAGACAAAATAATCAGTGAAATCAGTGGAATCTGTGGGTAAATAAAACTCTTTGTCTCTATGTCCTCCGTTTGCAAGAATCAGCGAAGGAGATAATTTCAGCTTGCGCGGCCGTCTCTATGTCTTATGAAATGATGAAAGAAGCACCGCGTTTTAAGGGATTTTGACAAATAAACGGTCACAGGTACCTGTGACCGTTTCATAATACGAATTATTTAACATAAACTATAAAAGGGGGCAAAAAGTATATAGCTGCCTAAAAAATAGTTTTTTCGCATTTTAACCTCCCATCCTCCCGTTTTCTTCTGAAACGCCTTTCTACAAAGGGGTTGCGGCACGGGAGGTGTCGCAAAAATACCTCCCGTCAACCTCCCGTCAGTCCCACCCCAACCCTCCCCAAGGGGAGGGGGCAACAACAAAAAGTGTTATCAAGGAAAAGTCAACAGCTCTGAACTCCCTCTCCCTTTGGAGAGGGCTGGGGTGAGGCTTTCATTCCCCCCTTCGGGGGTGGGGCAGACGGGAGGTTAATGGGAGGTGTGACGGGAGGTATGACGGGAGGTTAGCTATTGCCTAAATGTTTGACACAGAGATAGTTACGGACAAAACGGGAGGTTGGGAGGTAAAAAATGAAAATATCAACAAAAATCAGGTTTAAGAAGCTTCACATCTAGCGTCGTTCCTCAGGTGGCGAAACCTATGCTCTCAGACATGTAGAGCAATACTTTCGAACAATTGGAGCATTGCTCTCGAACAACTGGAGCAATGCTTACGGACTGCTGGAGCTATGCTCTAGGGTTCCGAAACCATAGCTCTTCTATGCTGAAAAGCATGTCATGAAGGTCTCGTTGCAGTGTTTTTCACTTCGTGCTTGCAGCAGCCAAGTGACAATCTAAAAACTTTTTCGGCTTTATTGTTGCAATTTTCAACTTTTTTGCGTATCTTTGCCAACAAGTTGGCGAAGATGCTCACGCTCGGCAAATGAAACAAGTTTCTTTGCCCTCGCTTACTCGCATCTTTGCCACTGAAACAATAACTCGCAGCTTGACGTATTTAACTTGAAACTTGAAACGTTTGAACGCGCGTAGCGCATAAACCTCTCATCTATGGCAAAAATAACAGTACAAGATACCCAAATAACCGTGGTCACTATTGATGAACGCGATTACATATCGCTTACTGACATGGTACGCAATATTGAAAACGGCCTTGCCCTCATCGAGAAGTGGTTACGCAACAAGAACACTATTGAGTTTCTTGGCATTTGGGAGGAGATGTACAATCCCGCTTTTAATTCCCCCGAATTCGAGGGAATTAAAAATGCAGCAGGACTCAATCGTTTCATTCTTTCCGTAAAGTAGTGGGTGGAAAAAACGAATTCGCGCGGTATCATAGCAAAGGCAGGAAGGTATGGAGGCACTTATGCCCACAAGGATATTGCCTTCGAATTTGCTACATGGGTGTCTCCTCAGTTTAAGCTCTATTTGTTACAAGAGTTTGAGCGCCTGAAGGAGGAAGAGCAGAAGTTGCTGGGATGGACGGCCAAACGGGAACTCTCGAAAATCAACTACCATATTCATACCGATGCCATCAAGAGCCACCTGATTCCGGCAGAAGTTACTCAGGCTCAGGCCAATATCATTTATGCTGAGGAGGCTGATGTACTTAACGTGGCCATGTTTGGAATGACGGCTCGGCAATGGCGGGAATCCAATCCCGACCTGAAGGGCAACATCCGCGACTATGCCACTATCAACGAACTGATTTGCCTGTCGAACATGGAGAATATCAATGCCGTGCTGATCAACGAGGGCATTCCTCAAAGAGAGCGGCTGATACGCTTGAACCAAATTGCAATACAGCAAATGCAAGTGTTGGAAGGAAACTCCCAGCGCAACCTGCTGAAATGAACCGCGGCTTGCCGCTTTGAACTAGAAACCCGAAACTAGAACTTTTGGAGCAGCGAGCGCAGGGCAATGCTTGCATTAGCTTTGCCAAGTCGTGACAAAAGTCATAACGTAGTTATAAACTCGAAACTAATAAAATATTACAAGCTTATGAAAACCAAAACATTCTTTAATCATTTACTTCCCTCCCTACGGGGGAGGGTTAGAGTGGGGCTTCTTTCCCCTTCCCTTCAGGGAGGGGCAGGGGGTAGGCTCCTACTGGCCATGATAATGGCTATTGTTGGCGTCACAAGGAGTATGGCGCAGGAAGCGTACGCCGAGTTGTCCACCAGCGAGACGACTTTTACCTTCTACTACGACAATCAGCGCACCTCGCGCACAGGTACCACCTATGACTTGAACACGGGCAGTAACGTGCCGGGTTGGTATACTGACGATTCGCGCGCAAACGTCACCACTGTAGTGTTCGACTCCTCGTTTGCCAACGCACGACCTACCAGCACGTACTATTGGTTCCTCAGCATGGAGAATCTAACCACCATCACTGGTATGAATTACCTCAACACCAGTAATGTCACTGATATGTCTTTTATGTTCTACAATTGTTCCGCCCTTACGAGCCTCGATGTCAGTAACTTCAATACGGCAAAAGTGACGTCAATGACTTGCATGTTCTACGACTGTAGCAGCCTTACCAGCCTCGATGTCAGTAACTTCAATACGGCAAAAGTGACGTCAATGACTGGCATGTTCAAAGGCTGCAGCAGCCTCACCAGCCTTGATGTCAGCAACTTCAACACCGCCAACGTTACCCATATGGAATTCATGTTCTTCAACTGCAGAGGACTTACCAGACTCGATCTGAGCAACTTCAATACGGCAAAAGTGACGGAAATGACGAGCATGTTTCAGAACTGCAGCAACCTCACCACCATCTATGCGGGCAACGGCTGGAGTACGGATGCCGTGTCGATTTCATCAAATATGTTCGATTTCTGTCTCTTTATCGTGGGCGGCCAGGGCACGACGTACGATGCAAATCATATTGACAAGACATACGCCCGCATCGACGGCGGTACAGCTCGTCCAGGATACTTCACTGAAATATCCGCCCCCGTGCCCTATGCCGAGTACACTTCCGACAACACGACGCTGACATTCTACTATGACAAGTTGCGCTACACGCGCACAGGTATGACTTACAACTTGAACACAGGTAGCGATTATCCTGGCTGGCACAAAGATAATACGAACGCTCATGTCACCAAAGTGGTGTTCGACCCGTCGTTTGCCGACGCACGACCTACCACGACGGCCCGCTGGTTCTTGCATATGACGCTTCTCACCGATATTACTGGCCTCGAATACCTCAACACGAGCAGCGTCACCAGCATGCAATCTATGTTCCATGATTGCTGGAGCCTACCCTTCCTCGACTTGAGCGGTTTCAGTACTGCGGCGGTGACGGACATGTACGCTATGTTCGAATCGTGTCGAGAGCTGACCACCATCATCGTAGGCAGCAATTGGACGACGACGAATGTACAAAATGAAAATATGATGTTCTACGACTGTGCTAAACTCGTGGGCGGTGCAGGCACAACGTACGACCCCAACCATTATACCCTTGACTATGCCCACGTCGACGGCGGTTCAGCCAACCCAGGCTACTTTACCGACACATCTGATCGACAGCCTTATGCCGCATTGAGTGACAACAACACCAAGCTGACGTTCTACTGCGACGGACTAAAGAATTTCCGCAGTAGCCTCGACCTGAACACAGGCGACAACGAGCCTGCTTGGATAGGCGCCAACCTCGTCACCACCGTGGTGTTCGATGCCTCGTTTGCTGCAGCACGCCCCACCAGCACCTACCACTGGTTCAAAAACAAGCCTCAGCTGACCTCCATCACCGGCCTGGAATACCTGAACACGAGCCAGGTCACGAACATGGAGAGCATGTTCGACATGTGCGCCACCCTTAATAGTCTCGACGTGAGTGGCTTCAACACCGCCAGCGTCACCAAGATGCGAAACATGTTCTCAAATTGTGCCGAGCTCACCAGCCTCAACGTGAAGGACTGGGATACCGGCAATGTGACCGACATGTACGGCATGTTCTCCGGCTGCACGCATCTCGCCAGCCTCAACGTGAGCAACTGGAATACCGGCAAGGTTGCCAACATGCAAAATATGTTCGCCAACTGTTCTGCCCTTGCCAGCCTCGACGTGAGCGAGTGGAACACCGCCAGCGTGACGAATATGCTCAGCATGTTTGAAAACTGCAGCAGCCTCACCAACCTCGACTTGAACAGCTGGAACACCGGCAACGTCGACCTCATGTACAACATGTTCAAGGGCTGCAGCAACCTTGCCAGGCTGAAGGTGAGCAACTGGAACACCAGCAAAGTCACCGATATGGGTAGTATGTTCAACGGCTGCAGCAAGCTCACCACCCTCGACCTGAGTGGCTGGAACACCGCCCTTGTGAGGAACATGAGCGGCATGTTCGCCTACTGCAGTTCGCTCAGGACCATTTCTGTGGGCAACAACTGGAGCACGAGTTCCGTGAGCACCTCTGACTATATGTTCCTCTCCTGTAACAACCTCGTGGGCGGTGCGGGCACCACGTACTCTTCTTCTCACCAAGATGCCGGCTATGCCCACCTCGACGGCGGCACCAGCAACCCGGGCTACCTGTCGGGATTGCCCTATGCCGTCTTTAACAGCATTAACGAGCAGCTGACGTTCTACTTCGACGGCAACCAGGGCAGCTACGGCGGAGGATCGTCCACCGTCTACTACGTGAACAACGATGCTGTCTATCCCAGCTGGTTGGAGAAGAAGGCCGCTATCAAATATGTAAACTTCGATGCCTCGTTTGCCTACGCACGTCCTACCAGAACTTCCTACTGGTTCGACGAGATGACGAATCTGGTGAGCATTAGCAACATCGAGAATCTCAATACCTCGGAGGTTACTACCATGAGCGGTATGTTCTACAACTGCAGCAGCCTCAAAAACCTCGACCTGAGCAGCTTCGACACCGGCAACGTCACCGATATGAGTGGCATGTTCACTGGCTGCAGCAGCCTCATCAACCTGAATGTGAGCAACTGGAACACCAGCAACGTCACCAACATGAGCCAGTTGTTCTTCAACTGCAGCAGCCTCGCCACCCTCGACCTGAGCGGCTGGAACACCGGCAACATCGGCTACATCAGCACTATGTTCTCCGGCTGTAGCAGTCTCACCACCATCTATGCGGGTAGCGGCTGGAACGTAGAGAGCGTGGAAAACTCGCAGAACATGTTTAAGGACTGCACCAGCCTCGTGGGCGGTGCAGGCACGACGTTCGATGCCGGCAAGACGGATAAGACCTATGCCCGCATCGATGGCGTGAACGGCAAGAAGGGCTACCTCTCCGCCAACCCCTACGCTTTCCTTTCGTCCGACAACAAGACGCTCACCTTCTACTGCGACGGCAAGCGTACGGAGCGCGAGGCAACAGGTACCGTCTATAACCTGAACACGGAAAACCATGATCCCGGCTGGTATGACAAGCGCACCAGCGTCACCACTGTGGTGTTCGATGCCTCGTTTGCCCAAGCACGTCCCACCAGCACGTACAATTGGTTCCGCGGCATGTCGAATCTGACCACCATCACCAACATTCGCAAACTCAACACCAGCAGCGTCACCAACATGCGATACATGTTCTCCGCCTGCGCCAAGCTCACCAGTCTCGACCTGAGCAGCTTCAATACGGAGAACGTGACCGACATGTACGGATTGTTCTACAACAGCACGGGTCTCACCAGTGTCGACGTGAGCAGTTTCAATACCGCCAACGTCACCCTGATGACCAATATGTTCTGGTACTGCAGCAAGCTCACCAGTCTCGACCTGGGCAGCTTCAACACCGCCAACGTCACCAGCATGTACGGAATGTTCGAAGGCTGCAGCAGCTTGAAGACCGTTTTCGTTAGTGGCAGCTGGAACACGGATGCCGTGACCTCCTCAACTAACATGTTCAAGAATTGCACCAGCCTCGAGGGTGGTGGTGGCACGACATTCGATTCTGGCAAGACGGACAAGGCCTATGCCCACATCGACGGCGGCGCAACCAATCCTGGCTATTTCACGGCAACGCCCTATGTCGTGGTCTCCAATAACGGTAAGACGTTGACCTTCTACAACGACGGTATGCCGAAAGGTACTTACGATGGTACCTACTACAATCTGAACACAGTCGAGAGTCTCCCCGGTTGGCTCATTGCCACCGACATTACCACCGTAGTCTTCGACGCATCGTTTGGCGGCGCTCGGCCTACTACCACGAATTACTGGTTCTACAACTTGCAGAACTTGGAAACCATCACAGGTATGGAGTACCTCAATACCAGCGAGGTGACGAACATGAACGCCATGTTCCAAAACTGCCAGAAGCTCACCAGCCTCAACCTGAGCAAGTGGAACACCAGCAAGGTGACGAACATGAATGCTATGTTCTACGGCTGCAGCGCCCTCGTCAGCATCTTGGTGGGCGACGGCTGGAACACTGACAACGTGACGGAATCCGACCAAATGTTCTCCGACTGCACGAACCTGAAGGGTGGTGCCGGCACGACATACGATGAAAACCATGTGGACAAGGCCTACGCCATCGTCGACGGCACTGACGGCAACCCGGGCTATCTGTCGGGAGAGCCGTACGCCCGTTACGGAATATATAGCCACGAGCTATACTTCTCATGCGACGGCAGGCGCAGCTACTATGAAAACGACTCGGGCTACAACGTCTACGACCTGAACACAGGCACCACCCAGCCCGGCTGGTACGACAAGCATGCGGAGGTAGCCACCGTGCGTTTCGAATGGACGTTTGCTGCAGCACGCCCCACCAGCACGTTTGCTTGGTTCAAGGGTATGACAAACATCGTAGGCATTGACGGCCTTGAATACCTCAATACCAGCGAGGTCACCCGTATGGACCAAATGTTCTATGACTGCAGCCAGCTTGCCACCCTCGACCTAAGTGGCTTCAACACGGCAAAGGTCAATGTTATGGACAACATGTTCAAGAACTGCTCCACCCTCACCATACTCGATCTAAGCAGTTTTAGCAGTAGTTGGATTTTTACTAATTATATGTTCCAAAACTGCTCCTCCCTCACTACAATCTATGTGGGCAGTGGCTGGAGCCAGACGACATTATCGAATTCAACTGATATGTTTGACGGCTGCACCAACCTCGTGGGCGGTGCCGGTACGGCTTATAACGATGCGAATCCGAAAGACAAGACCTACGCCCACGTCGACGGCGGCACCAGCAACCCGGGATACCTTACTGATATTTCCGCGCGCGAAGGCTACGCGGTGTACACGGCCGACAACACCACGCTGACTTTCTACTTCGACGGAAAGCGCAGTTCGCGCACAGGTACGACCTACGATCTGAACACGGGTAACAGCGAGCCGGCTTGGTATTATGCTAATTATGAATACGGAATTTATGAAGATGTCACCAATGTGGTGTTCAATTCCTCGTTTGCCGAAGCACGACCTACCAGCACCAGCAATTGGTTCCTGGAAATGGAGAACTTAACAACCATCACCGGCATTGAGTATCTTAACACCAGCGAGGTAACTACTATGGCCGGCATGTTCAGTACTTGCAGCAACCTCACCAGCCTCGACCTGAGCCACTTCGATACCGGCAACGTCACCGACATGACCAGCATGTTTGACTACTGCATTAATCTCACCAGCCTCGACCTGAGCCACTTCGATACAAGCAAAGTCACCGACATGGCCTTCATGTTCAACCACTGCAGCGGACTTACCACTCTCGACCTGAGCAGCTTCAATACGGCAAATGTAACCAATATGGCCAGCATGTTCAATACTTGCAGCAATCTCACCACCATCATTGTTGGCGAAGGCTGGGACACGGAGAAGGTTAGAACCTCTGGCGATATGTTTATCGACTGTAGAAACCTGAAGGGCAGTGCAGGAACGGCGTACAATGATGAGAATCCGGTCGATAAGACCTATGCCCGCATCGACGGCGGCACGGTCAGCCCGGGCTATCTCACCTCGTTGCCCTATGTGGTCCTCAACACGGAGACACAAACCATCACCTACTATAGCGACGGCAAGAAGGGCACGCACACGGCAGAGAACGAACTCACCTGCAACCTGAATGGCGAGGACTTCGAACTTGCTTGGATGGAATTCCAGCAAATGAACTACGATAAGATTAAATACGCGGTAATCGATCCGTCGTTTGCCGCGGCACGAATCACGAGCATGCGCGGCTGGTTTGGCGGATTCTATGAACTGGAAAGCATCACTGGCCTTGAGTACCTCAACACCAGTGCCGTCACCAACATGGCTTCCATGTTCGACGGCTGCCTCAAGCTCGCCAGCCTCGACCTGAGCCACTTCGACACCAGCAACGTCACCGACATGAGCGGCATGTTCTCCGCCTGCCGCAGCCTCACCAGCCTCGACGTGAGCGGCTTCAATACAGAGAACGTCACCGATATGAGGAGTATGTTCAGTAGTTGCACAGGCCTCACCAGCCTCTATCTGGGCAGCTTCAATACCAGCAAGGTCACCATCATGACATCAATGTTCTCTGGCTGTAGTAACCTCACCACCATCTATGTGGATGAGGATAACTGGAGCACGAGCAGTGTGCCATACCTCTCCAATGGTCAATTTATGTTCAACGGCTGTACCAAACTAGTGGGCGGCAACGGCACGAGGTTCAGCGCTGATCATGTGGACTACGACTATGCCCACATCGATGCCGCTGGCAACCCGGGCTATCTCACGGCAGCAAGCCAGATTCAGACTGAGGCATACGCTGTGTACACAGAAGACAACACGACGCTGACCTTCTACTACGACAAGCTGCGCCTTACGCGGACAAACAGGACCTTCGATTTGAACACGTATAGCAACGAACCCGACTGGGTGCATGAAGGCTGGAATGCCCCAGTCACCAACGTAGTGTTCGACCCGTCGTTTGCCACTGCACGGCCTACGACGACATATGAGTGGTTCAGAGATATGACGAATCTGACCACCATCACTGGCATCGAGTACCTCAACACGAGCGAGGTGACGAGCATGGCCATCATGTTCCTGAATTGTAGCAGCCTGACCACCCTCGACGTAAGCAGTTTCAACACGGCGAAGGTGACGAGCATGAGATGGATGTTCTGGGGCTGTAGCAGCCTGACCACCCTCGACCTGAGCACCTTCAACACGGAGAACGTGACGGACATGCGCGATATTTTCTACGGCTGCAGCAGCCTGGAATCCCTCGACCTCAGTAGTTTCAATACGCAGAATGTGACGGACATGTTCGGGATGTTCTGGGGCTGTAGCAGCCTGACCACCCTCGACCTGAGCACCTTCAACACGGAGAACGTGACGGACATGGGCTATATGTTCTCCGGCTGCAGCAGCCTGGAATCCCTCAACGTAAGCAGCTTCAATACGGCGAATGTCACGAACATGACTGATATGTTCACGGACTGCAGTGCCCTCACCACCCTCGACCTGAGCCATTTCGACACCGGCAAAGTGACGGATATGAGTAACATGTTCTACTGGTGCATCGGTCTCACCAGTCTTAACCTGAGCAACTGGAATACCGCTAACGTCACCAATATGAGCTTCATGTTCTCCACATGCAACCAACTAACCACCCTCGACCTGAGCAGCTTCAATACTGCGAATGTGACGAACATGAATTCGATGTTCAGTTACTGCAAAACCCTCACCACCATCTATGTAGGCGATGGATGGAATACGGATGCCGTAACATCTTCTTACTGGATGTTCACTGGTTGCAAAGTTCTCGTGGGCGGCAACGGCACGGCATACAGCGAAAATCATCAGGATGCCGAATACGCTCACATCGATGTCGCTGGTAATCCCGGCTACTTCACCGAGAAGCTTGTGCCTTACGCCGTACTCAGCACCGACGAAACGACGCTGACGTTCTACTACGACGGCATGAAGGATTCGCGTGAGGGAATGAAGTTCGATATTCCATGGGAGGGATATCCTGACTGGACTAATTCTGACGCCAACCCGATTACCACGGTCGATTTCGATGAGTCGTTTGCCGACTACGACGATCTGAACAGTACTTATGGTATGTTCTATAGGCTGCAGAATCTGACAACCATCAACAACCTCGACAGACTGAACACAGAGGAAGTGACAACGATGGAACTTATGTTCTCCTCTTGCAGTAACCTGGAGAGCGTCGACGTTTCACATTTCAACACGGAGAAGGTTACCAATATGCGGAGAATGTTCAGCTATTGCGGAAGTCTGGAGGAACTCGACCTGTTAAACTTCAATACAGAGCAAGTGACCGACATGAACGGCATGTTCAATGCCTGCAGCAGTCTGACGGAACTTAATCTGAGCAACTTCAATACGGAACAAGTCACCGATATGTACTGGATGTTCCACTACTGCACCAAACTCACTACCATCAACGTAGGTGACGGCTGGAGCACGGATGCCGTGACATCTTCTAATGACATGTTCCTCGACAGTCCCGCTCTCGTGGGTGGCCAAGGTACGACGTATGATGCAGATCATGTGGATGCCGAGTATGCTCATGTCGATGGCGGCGCAAGCAATCCTGGCTACTTCACCGACAAGCCGGCCGAGGCATACGCTGTGTACACCGACGATAACACCACGCTGACGTTCTACTTCGACAACCAGCGCAGCTCGCGAACCGGTACGACCTACGACCTGAACACAGGCAGCAACGTGCCTGACTGGAAGACCATCCAAGCCTCCGTTACCAACGTGGTATTCGACAGCTCGTTTGCCGACGCAAGGCCCACGACTACATATTTATGGTTCTGGGGCATGCAGGAACTGACCACCTTCACAGGAATGGAGAACCTGAACACCAGCGAAGTGACGAACATGTATGGCATGTTCATGTCCTGCTGGAGTTTGGAAACCCTCGACCTGAGTAACTTCAATACAGCGAAGGTAACAAACATGGATTGGATGCTCTCTTGCTGCAAATCCCTCACCACCATATACGTAGGGGATGGCTGGAGCACGAGTGCCGTGACAATTTCTGATTATATGTTCTCTGGCAGCTCCAGTCTCGTGGGCGATAAGGGTACAACTTACAGCGAAGAGCATGTGAACAAGGGATACGCCCACATCGATGGTGGCGCAAGCTATCCCGGCTACTTCTCCGAGCCCCCTGTTGTGCCTTACGCCGTACTCAGCACCGACGGAACGACGCTGACGTTCTACTACGATAGTATGAAGAGCAAACGAGAGGGAAAGAAGTACAACGTTCCTAATGGCGAGTATGCTCCCGACTGGTTCTGGGCCAATGGTGAAGATAATCCTAAAGCAAACATTGAGACTGTCGTCTTCGATGAATCGTTTGCAGAAGTACGACCCCACTACACTTATTGCTGGTTCGGCGGCATGAACAAACTGTCCACCATCACCGGCCTGGAGTATCTCAACACCAGCGAGGTGACGAACATGGGGCAGATGTTCAGGGATTGCGGTTCCCTTACCAGCCTCGACCTCAGCAACTTCGACACGAAGAATGTAACGAACATGGCGGCTATGTTCCGCTTCTGTAGCAGCCTTGTCACCGTCGAGGTTAGCCAAAAGTGGAGCACAGCCAATGTGACGGAATCCGACATCATGTTTGAAAGTTGCACTAGCATTGTGGGTGGCAACGGCACAACATTCGATGAAAACCACATCGATAAGGCGTATGCCCACGTGGACGGCGGCCCAAGCGATCCCGGATACTTCACTGAGAAGCCTATTGAGATATACGCCGTAATCAGTACAGATGGTAAGACACTGTCGTTCTACTACGACAGTATGAAGAGCAAACGCGAGGGAACGAAGTACAACGTTCCTAACGGCAACTATTCTCCCGACTGGTACTTCGATAATGCATACAGCAACATTGAAACAGCCGTCTTCGATGAGTCGTTTGCAGACGTACGACCCCACTACACTTGTTGCTGGTTTGGCGGCATGAGCAATCTGACCACCATCACCGGCCTGGAGTATCTCAACACCAGCGAGGTGACGAACATGTCGCAGATGTTCTTCGATTGCGGTTCCCTCACCAGCCTCGACCTGAGCGGCTTCGACACGAAGAATGTAACGAACATGGTGGCTATGTTCCGTTCCTGCAGCCGCCTTGTCACCGTCGAGGTTAGCCAAAAGTGGAGCACAGCCAATGTGACGTTATCCAACAATATGTTTGATAATTGCACCAGCATTGTGGGTGGCAACGGCACAACATTCGATGAAAACCATATCGACAAGGAGTATGCCCACGTGGACGGTGGTACGAGCGATCCCGGTTACTTCACTTATAAGGCTTCGGTACTGCTGGGTGACGTGAACGGCGATGGCAAGGTGGATGTGGCGGATGTCACAGCTCTGACCAACCATCTGCTGGGAACCGGAGGTTCGTACAACGAACAGGCTGCGGATGTGGACGGCAGCGGCGGAGTGAACAGAGACGACATCTCCGCACTCGTGCAGCTGGTGTTGGGGCAATAGGAGCCCCACCCCAGCCGCGCGGAGCGCGAAGTGAACCGATGGAGCAGCGAGGGCAGAGCGGAATTTATTCCAGCTATGCCGAGAAGCGACAGAGGAAGACCGAAGGTCAAAGTGAAAAGTGTAAAGCCCTTCAGGCGCTGAGAGGGTGAAGAAAGTAAAGAAAGTCAAGAAAGTAAAGAAAGTAAAGAAGGTAAAGAAGGTAAAGAAAGTAAAGAATGTAAAGAAAGTAAAGAAAGTAAAGAAAGTAAAGAAGGTAAAGAAAGTAAAGAAGGTAAAGAAAGTAAAGAAGGTGAAGAGGGTAAAGGCCCTTTATGCCCTCTAAACCCTTTAAGCCCTTAAGAACTGATTGTTTATTAGTTTTCATATTATAATGGTTTTTCCAGCCCCCGTCGTGAGACTCGGGCTGGTTTTTATTGGGCCCCCCCCCGACCCCTCCAAAAGGAGGGGAGCCAAGATGCCACAGTTTTTCTAAGGAACAAAGGAATCGGAGGAAACTGTGTAAGCAAAGGTAATTATGGATCGCCTTCGGCGAGAAATCTTACAAAAATCTTATTCAAAATCTTTCAAAATAAGACATAGAGACAAAGAGTCGAACACGAATGAGACGAAGGAAATCGTGTTAAATCAAATCCGTGATATCTGTGCAATCTGTGGGCAAAACTTCTGTTCTTATGTTTCGTTTGTCTTTTCACTATTCGCTGTTCACTGTTCACTTCGCGCTTGCGCGGCGGGTAGGCCTCCCTACAGATTGATGCCGTAGTTCTGCTTCACTTCGCTCATGACGAAGGTGCTTTCGATGGAGCTGACGGAGTCGATGTCGCCGAGTTTGTTGAGTATGAACTCCTGGTATTGCTTCATGTCGCGTGCGCGTACCTTTAAAAGATAGTCGTAGGCACCGCTGGTGTTATAGCACTCCGTGACCTCCGGAATGCGCTGGATGCGGCGGGTGAAGGAATCGGCAATCTCGTGGTTGATCTGCTTGAGCTTCACCTTGCAGAACACTTGCAGCCCCAACCCCAGTTTATCGGGATTCAGCACTGCGACGTATCGCTTGATATAGCCCTGTCGCTCGAGCCGCTTCTGTCGCTCGAAGACGGGTGTGGGAGTGAGGTGCACGGCATCGGCCAGCTCTTTCGTGGTGAGCTTCGCGTTCTTTTGCAGCGTTTTCAGTATCTGCAGATCGGTTTCGTCTAGTTGTGTAGCCATAAAGAGTTTATAGTTTCTTGTTCAATTTTCCGGCAAAAAGTTGAAGGAAAAGAATAATATTCTGTTTCGAGAGCGCTGGGAAGCCTTTCGTGGTGGATTATTCTCTTACGGCTGCAAATTTAGGTATATTTTCTGAATTTAGCAAGAAATTTGGAAGATATTTCTAAACGCAGTAACTTTGCAGCGGAAAAAGAACATTTGCGCCTGCGACGCGGTTCAAAGGTCGATGACCTTCGGTTCAATGCCCTGCGGGCAGTTCAATGCGCTTCGCGCGGTTCAAAGTTGAAATCATAAATTATAACTTTTAAATAACAAGCAAGATGAGTAAGAACTATCATTTCGAGACGCTGCAGCTTCATGTAGGACAGGAGCAGGCAGACCCCGCTACCGACGCCCGTGCGGTGCCCATTTATCAGACCACGAGCTATGTGTTTCACAACAGCCAGCATGCTGCCGACCGCTTCGGACTGCGCGATGCCGGTAATATCTACGGCCGACTGACGAACTCCACGCAGGGTGTGTTTGAGGACCGCGTGGCTGCCCTCGAAGGCGGTGTGGCTGGCCTGGCCGTTGCCAGCGGTGCTGCCGCCATCACCTATGCCCTGCAGAACATCGTGCAGGCAGGTGACCATATCGTTGCTGCCGACAACCTCTACGGCGGCTCCTATAACCTCATCACCCACACGTTGGCTACGCAGGGCATCACAAACACCATCATCAACGTGAACGACCTCGAAGCCCTCGAGGCTGCCATCAAGCCCAATACCAAGGTGGTGTATGCCGAGACATTCGGCAATCCCAACAGCGACGTGCTCGACCTGGAGGGTGTGGCCGCTGTGGCTCATAAGCATGGTATCCCCTTCATCGTCGACAACACCTTCGGCACTCCCTATCTCATCCGTCCGCTGGAGCACGGTGCCGACATCGTGGTGCATTCGGCTACGAAGTTCCTCGGCGGTCACGGAACCAGTCTGGGCGGTGTCATCGTAGATGGCGGTAAGTTCGACTGGCTCGCCAATCCCGACAAGTTCCCGACGCTCGCCAAGCCCGACCCGTCGTATCACGGCATCGTATTCGCCGAGGCTGTGGGCGCAGCCGCCTATGTCACCCGCATCCGTGCCGTCATCCTGCGTGATACCGGTGCTGCCATCTCGCCCTTCAATGCCTTCATCCTGCTACAGGGTGTCGAGACGCTGAGCCTGCGTGTGGAGCGCCATGTGGAGAATGCGCTGAAGGTGGTGGACTTCCTGGCGAAACACCCGAAGGTGGCACGTGTGAACCACCCGGCTCTGGAGAGTCATCACGACCACGCGTTGTACAAGAAGTACTTCCCCAACGGGGGCGGCAGCATCTTTACATTCGAGATCAAGGGCGGACAGGAGGAAGCGTGGCGCTTCATCGATGCGCTGCAGATATTCTCGCTGCTGGCGAATGTCGCCGACGTGAAGAGTCTGGTCATCCATCCCTATACGACCACCCACTCGCAGCTCTCGCCCGAGGAACTCGAGGAACAGCACATCACACCTTCAACAATCCGCCTCAGCATCGGCACAGAGCACATCGACGACATCATCGCTGACCTCGCGCAAGCGCTAAACTTAATTAATAATTGATAGTTGATAATTGATAATTATTTGTACCTTTGCACGCAAATAGTCAATTAAGTACATATTACAATGAGAAAAAAGATTGTTTTCGTGACGGGTGCCAACAAGGGAATCGGGTTCGGCATTGCCAAGCATCTCGGCCTCAGCGGCTGGCAGGTGATCATCGGCGCTCGCAATGAGGAGCGTGCAGCGAGAGCCATCGGCGAATTAGCTTCAGCTGGCGTCGATGTGGCCGGCTGGGTAAATATCGAACTGAGTGATACCGATAGCGTCGAACACGCCGCCACAGAGGTTGCCACACGTTTCCCGGAGCTTACCCTGCTGGTGAACAATGCCGGCATCCCCGGCGACATGGGCGTGGACAGCCTCCACACCGATATCGGCGAAATAAGAAAGACGCTTGACGTGAACTTCATCGGCACCTTCGCTCTCACCAAGGCTCTGGCACCACTGCTCGCCCAGAATAGCGGCAGAATCGTTAACATCACCGTGCCCTCGGAAATCAGCCCGTATTGGCACCCGCTGGCCTACGTGGCGAGCAAGGCTGCACAGAATGCGATGATGGGCGTAATGGCCATTGAGTTCGAACAGAGCAACACACCAATAGAGATATTCTCTGTGCATCCTGGCCCTACGACGACCGACCTGAACGGAAACATGAGTCTGCCTGGGTTCCACGATATTGAAACCGTGGGGCGAAAAACGGCAGAGCTCATCAACGACGGACGCTCCCATCAGGGTGAGTTTATTGAACTCTACCCAATTGTGAAAGAGGAGTGAGAAAGAAGGCCGAGCGGTCTTAATGAATCCACAACCCAGATAGTTTTACAAAGATCTCATCAATCAAAAACAACACGAACAACAAGGGACAACGTAAAGTTGTCCAAAGTTGTCTGAGTTGTCTTAATGAATACAATACCCAGATAGTCTTTACAAAACAAATGGGGATTATAGGCCCGGCTTCGACACGACGACGTTGGCAGAAGAATTGTTGTAGTTGCTGGGAATCGTGTAGCTGACGCCGCTGAGACTGTAGGTCTGGCCGCCGGTGATCTTCTGCTTGGAGGCAGTGGCGGTCTTCTGCGTGGAGACTGCCGAGACCGTGGTCTTCTTGCGGGCAATACCCATAATGGTTCCTCCGTTGATAGTGAAGATACCTGCATCGCCGGGCTTGAAGGCGGTAGCACTACCGTCGTAGGAGCCTGCGCAGACATAGACGTTGCCGCCGGAGATGGTGATGTTGCCATCGCTCTTGATGCCTTGCGGCTTCGTGTCGTCGGTACCATATTCGTAGAGGTCGCCGGTGGTGGTGACATAGACATCACCTCCGCTGATGGAAATTGCATCGGTGGCATTGATGCCCTTGCCGCCTGAACCGGTGCTCGTGGCGGTAAGGGTGCCGCTGGTCATCTGGAATCCGCCACCAGCCTTCACGGCAGAGCTGCTGGAGAAATCTTTCTCCGCGGTATCGTAATAGGCTCCACCCGACGTGGTTGCGGTAACGGTGGCTCCAGCGATGACGATGGTGCTGTCGGCTTTCAGAGCCTTTGCGGCCTGTCCGCTGCACGATGCTATGAGGGTGCCGCCGTTGAGTTCGATGAATCCGTTGCGCTCATACTGGTCCTTCGTGCCCTTGTTCACCCCGCGGAAGCCTACGTCGATGGCATCGCCCGAGGAGGTGATGTTGAGGGTGCCGCCATCCATCTGGAAGCGCTCGTTGATGTGGAAGCCGTCGGAAGCTGCCTGGCTGACGGTGATGGTGCCACCAGCCACAACAGCATATTCACCGCTGGCAAAAGCATGCTTGGTGAGTCCCTTCAGCGTGAGCGAACCCTCGCCGCTGAAAGTGGGATGACCGTCGATGTAGAGGGTTGCAGAATGCGTGCCGCCAGCACCGTCGCTGAGGGTGTTGGCACCCTTGAGAGTGACGGTGATGCCCTTGCCGTTCTCAATGTCGATGGCTGCACCCGAGGGATTGGTGAGCGCGAGGTCGCTGAGCACGACGGAAGCCTTGTGGTCGCCGTCCATCGTGAACGAGCCGTTGCTACTCGTGCCGCTGAGCGTATAGGTGACTTCCTGCTGGAGCGATTCGTCTTGAACAACGCTGACTGCAGCACCAGTGGCGGTAACCTTGAGCTTTGAAGCGATATTGCCTGCTACAACTACATTGGCTGTAGAGCCGTTATAGACGATGTCGACGGTGTTGTCGGCCACCTCGTTGTCACCAAGACTGATTTCGTCGATGAAGTCAACGCTCGCCGAGCTACCGTCGATGATGCCGAAAGTCTTGCCGTCGATGATCAGACTGCTTCCCTCAACAAAGTTCATCTCGCCGACAGTAGCTGTCTTGAAGACGTAGTTGACCTGCCCTACTCGCACGTTCATTGTGGTCTGTGCGCTGACTGCCGAAGAAAGCACCAGCAGCAGTGTGGCAATAGTGAATAATCTTTTCATTTCACTACGATTTTTTTGCCGTTAACAATGTATATGCCCTTGGGGAGCTTAGAGAGCCTATCCCCGGCCCCAGAAGGGAGTTTGCGGCCCTGCAGGTCGAACACCTCGTTGTTCTCCTCGCCATTTTCCATTATTCCTTTTCCATTTTCCATTTGCTTGATGCCCGACGTCATCGAGAAGAACATCTTGCTCAGGTCGGCAAGGGAAATCGTGGTAGTGGTTCCGTTCTCGTTGAGCACCATGTTGCCTTGTGAGAACGTGATGGTGAGGCCGGCAGCCGTGAACGACTGCTCGACACCGTCCGTCTGCTGCACGGTCAGGAATTGGTAGTTGTCGTCGGCACTAATGGTAAGGACTGCCGACGTCACGAATGCAAGCATCAGAAAAAACTTTTTCATCGTTGTATCCTTTCTGTAAAAATAGATTGAAATGTCAATAATTGAGGAGTTCTATATGAATCTGCTGCAAAAATACAAGTTTTTTCTTGGAATGGCAAGAATTTTCAACGAAAACTGAATTCCTGTAAACAAATTGTAACATCTTGGGAAGGAGGCGGATAAAAAAGACGAGGGTCTTTCCCACCTGCAGGCATCGCTATACCTGTGGTTTGAGAGAGAACCTCGTCCGACGTTGGATTATGTAAAGAGAGCGTATCTCCTAAACAAATTCCCGTTACTCCCAGATGCTATAATGATAGTAGCGGTGGTTCTTCGGGAAGTAGAACGAGTTGTCGGGGTTCGACTTGTCGGTGAGCATGAGTTCGCCCGGCGACATCTTCGAACCGGACTTGGGCGAGATGACATAGGTGCGCCACTCGTCCTTCGGTGCGAACGCATCGACAAAGTACTTGAAGCCGGCGTCATAGACGTTGAAACCGAGTCCGTGACTTTCCTTGCCCGTCCACTTCAAGGCAATCTCGTTGTTGCTGACCTTCTTCATCTCCATCGGGAAATGGATTTCGCCCGAGCCGTACCACATGTTGAAGATGAGCTCAAGGCCGCCGAAGCCGTCGGTGCTCACGCAGACATAGGCGAGGCCCTCGGGGTTGTACTTCCCGCTGTTCTTCAGGGCTTCCCTGGCCTTGTCCCACTCGCCCTTGGTGTAGCTGCCGAGAGCCGAGTAGCCGAAGAATCGGCTGTCGTACTCCTCGTCCTGCATGAAGTAGTTGGCGAAGGGCTTCGGGATGATGGAGGCATTTCCGCAGATGTCGTCGTAGCCCGACTGGTCGGCGTTGATGTGCATCTCCTTGATGATGAATCCCTTGTATTCGACGGGCTCGAGGAAGTAGATGCCGCCCACGAGGTTACCATAGGAGAAGAGATGTCCGTCGAGACGCGGGTCGTCATCCTCCATCCAGATGGAGAGGTTCTGGTAGCCGCTGAAGAAACGGGCGGGCAGCGTGTCGCCAGCACAGACGAACGAACAGTCGTAGGGTGCATAGTTCGACTTGATGCTGTCGGTGGCCTCCTGATAGTCGCGTGCGCTGACGGGCAGCTTGATCATAACGAACGGAAGCTGCTTGGTCTTGCCGCGTCCGAAGATGGTGTCTTCGTTCTCGGAATAGCGGTCGAGGCAGAACTCGAAGTCGCCCTGCATATCCTGTGAAAAGTACTGCGTCTGGTCGGCGAAATAATGGAAGAAGCCGTTGTACGTGTCGAACGAGAGGACGATACCGTTGTCCATCTTGAACGAGTACATGCTCTTCACGCTGTCGATGCCGTTTACCCCAGGAATGTTGCCTGTGCCGGAGGTACGATAGAACGTGGAGTACTGCTGGTCGAACTTCACGGCATAGGTGTAAACAGCCGGGTGGCGCGTCGTGGGGTTGTCGGTATAGAGCGCCCAACCGTATTCATTGTTGTTGAAGACGCGGCGATAGTCGGCCATCCACGCATCAGCACGGTTTGCCGGATCAACGTCGAAGAGGTCGTCTTCCTTCATCTGGCAGGAGACACAGAGTGCGCAGAGGAGACTGAGAACACTGAGGAACCCTGCGAATTTATTAAATGCGGTATTCATAATTTTCAATTTTCAATTATCAATTTTCAATTTGAATCACAGACTGATGTCGTCGAAGTCCTGTTCGGCAAGCTTCTCCTCACGAGCCTGGATGGCATCGCGAAGGGCATTGATGTCGAGGTCCCAGTTATCCATGAAGTAGTCGCGCACGATGCGGAGCTTCTGCTGAATCTTGTTGCGACCGTCCTTGCCGGCGCGGGTGAGGATGTCCTGGAACTCTGCCTCCGTACTGGTGACATAGGTTGAGAACACTTCGGCAAAATCCTCATCGGCAGAGTAGGCGGCGTAGGCAGTCACGAAGCCGAGGACGAAGATCTGCGGATCGTCGGGACCTGAGAACACGGAGGTGTAGCTACCGCCGAGATAGTTGGTGCCGGTAACCTGAGTGAACTCGTTGGTATAGGGCACACGCTGATGGAACACATGACCATACTCATGAAGGATGGTATGGAAGTAGGTGTCGTTGAGCTGCTCACGACTGGTGATGACGTCGTGCGACTGCCACTGGGCATCGTAGAAGGTTTCACCCAGATGGTTTACATACCAGAGGTTGATCTTGTAGCCTCCCTCGGAGGATCCTAGCGTATAAGTGCTGTTCGAATTCCATCCCGGGTTTCCTACAAGCTGTATGACCTTCGGGAAGCTCTTGCGAATGAACTCCGGTCCACCCGTGACCTGGTCGAAGGAATCGAAGCAGATGTATTGCAGGATACGGGCCATGCGGATGGCATTCTCGTACTTCGCGGGCACGAGGATATAGTTCATGGAAATCTCGTTGTCTTCCCAGCGATAGCGCATCTCGATGTTATAGCGATCGACGAAGTTCTTCTTCAGCCAACGGTCGAGATCGTTCTCAGGAGTCTGAGAGTCGACGATGACGCTGATGCTCTTATCCACCTCATCATCACCGCACGATACGCAGAGAGCACCGAGGAGACAAAGAGCACAGAGAAATTTTATTGTTTTCATATGATATGAATATTTTATTGTTTACTTCTTGAATTCAATTATCTCTCCTTTGGGAGCCCAGTCGCGATACTCGTTCACAGCCGACTCGTCGGCAGGACGCGGATTGGCCTGCAGACCTGCACCACGCACCTCGAACGGCAGCTGAATGGCCTGGCGCGGGTCGCGGTATTCAAGGGTGTCGGTGAGCGTCAGCAAGTTCAATGCCGAATTGATCTCGCGACGATAGATGGTAATTCCGTAACGCTTGACGTCGAACCAGCGCATGCCCTCATGGAGGAACTCGAGACGACGCAGGAGCAGCAGACACTGCAGCACACATTCCTGATCGCTGCCCTCGGTGAGGTTGATCCAGTCGGGATGCAGATGCTTGCGCGGCATAGGACGATCGGGAGTGTAGTAGTCGTATGTATGGTGCCACTTGTGGATGAGTTCCAGTGTGAGGTCGCGGTTCAGCGCCTCCTGTGAATAGTCAACGACATACTCAAAGACGGGATCAAAGACATAATGGCCTCCGCTGACGTAGGTCAGTGTGTCGGGCAGGAAGCTGTGAGTCCAAACGTTCATGTCGGCAAGTGCCTTGTCGAGCTGACCGGTGACGGCATAGGCTTCAGCGCGGTTCAGGACGGCCTCCTCAGCCTTCAGGGCAACCACTACGGTGCGGTTGTAACCAATGTGGTTGTTCGGGTTTACTTCCTCGAAGTAATACGGCGTCTTGGGCAACAGGAACTTGTCGTGTACCTGACTATAGAACCAGTAGAAACGGAACAGGTATTGCGACTCGGCAGCCTGGGGATTCTCCGGACGCCAAGGAGTGGCAAAGAAGAGTTCTGCCTGTCCGATGTAGTGGTTGGTGTTGAAACGGGCTCCCGTGGCTGTTCCCTGGAAATAGTAGGCATCGTTGGAGATGACGGGCAACAGCAGGAAATTGGCCTGCTCGCCTTCCGAAACATACTGCATAGCACGTGGCTGCATGTTGTCGGTAGGCATCGACTGCATGATGTCGTAGTCGCGCATCAGCGACTCGGGATGGTCGCCCAGTGCCTTGGTGGCATAGGTGATGACCTTGTCGGGCTGCTGATAGAACAGGTAGAAGCGCGATGCAAACGTATAGGCTGCCTTCGAATTGAAGTGATAGCGCGGATTCTCGTAGATGGCATCGTTCATGAGCGAAAGACCTTCGAGGAGATCCTTTTCAATCATCTGATAGTCGTAGGCCACAGATGGACGCTCGTAATGCGGATTGAGTGTTGACTCGGGTTCTGTGATATAGGGAATGCCGAGGTCGCTGTCGCTGTGCTGCTTGGAATAATTCAGGCAGAACAGGTTTGTCAGGATGAAGTGCGAATAGGCACGACAGAGGAGAGCCTCGCCGCGCAGTCCACGCAGCTCATCGGTTGTGGCACCACCCAGCTCGTCAATCGACTGCAGGGCCTGGTTGGCGGCTGCGATAGCGGCATAATGACCTTGCCAGACCATAGCTGCATTCTCGTTGTCGCCCTCAGTAATCTCCTGCCAGCGGTAGCACTGTTCGGAGAACTTATCGTAGTTACCGTTCTGGTCGCCGTTAATGTCATCGACGTTGTCGCTGGCGAGCTCGGTCAGTCGCACATAGGTATCGCTGGGATATGCCGATGTAAGCAATGCTTCCACCTTCTCTACCTTGTCAATCTCAATACGGTCGTCAGGCAGTGCATCGAGGAAATCGTTGCAAGATACGCAGAGCAGACCGAGTGCACAGAGCGATATGTATAGTGATTTATTCATCTTGGTAATCATAATTATCAATTGTTAATTATTAATTGTCAATTGTCTTTAGAATCCTAAGCGTACGGTAAATGTGAACTGACGGGGCATAGGCGAAGCCACACCACCCGTGTTGAAGAACTCGGGATCGTTGCCGTTGAGTTTCTTGTCAGCATAAATCAAGAAGAGGTTCGTAGCCTGGAATTTCAGATTGACATTCTGAAGGCCGACGGGAGCAATCCATTCCTTCGGGAAGGTGTAGTCGAGCGAGATCTCCTTCATGCGGATGAAGTCGCCCTTAGCAACACGCTCCGTAGAATAGTTGTATGCGTTGTAGGCAATGTTCAGATTCGAAGCGCCATAGATGAAGTTCTGGCGAACAGAGGGGATGACGGGAACGGTCGTGATTTCTTCCTCACCACCGGCCGACCAGCGGTTGTTGAACTCACGCGGAGTAGCCACAAGGTCGTTGTAGGTATTGTGGAACACGTTGTCGAGACGCACCTTGTTGCCGAACGAATAGACGATGAAAGCGGTCAGGCGGAAGCCTTTATACTTGAAGACGTTCTCCAGCGAACCATAGTCGGTGGGATCGGTGCTGCCCTCATACTTCAGCCACGAGAGGTCGGCAAACTCCTGGAAGTTGATGTCGGAGAAGGTCACCTCGTCGTTCTGCACGCGGAAGGTTGGAATACCCTCGGAGTTCAGTTTCTCGAACGGGATGGAGAACATAGCACGCACGGGATAGCCTTCGAGTGCGAAACCATTGGAACGGATCAGGTCGATCACGCGGGTGGTGCTCTTCAGGTTCGTCACCTTGTTGTGCTGATGGGAATAGAGGAACGTGGTGTTCCACTCGAAGTCGGGTGTCTTGATGTTCTTCGTCGACAGCGACAACTCGAAACCGTCGGACTTCATGTCGGCGATATTACCGAACTTATCGATCTCGCCGCCTACGCCTTCTGTCACAAGCGGACCGATCAGGTCGTAGTTGTTACGCTTGTACCAGCTCAACTCAAGGTTGATGCGGTTGTTCACAAATCCCATGTCGGCGGTGAGCGAAAGCTCATGCTTCTTCTCGTAGGTGAGGTCGCTGTTGCCGAGCTCAGAGATGGCGATGGCTGTCTCGCGGCTGCCAACGCTGGGTCGCCAAGTAATGTAGCTGTTCATGATGGGATTCGAGTTCGAGATGTCGTACGGACCACGGTCGGCGGTGAGCGAGTAAGATCCCTTCAGCGTGAAGTGCGAGAAGGTAGGCTTGTACTGCTCGAACCAGCCTTCCTCATGGGCGTTCCAAGCACCCGACACGTTCCATGTGGGCAGCCAGCGGCTCTTACGGGCGCGTCCCAGAGTATTGGTACCTTCATAACGCAGGGTTCCATTCACGATGTAGCGTCCCTTATAAGAATAGGTGGCGGTGCCGAAGAAGGCAGCTGTGCGGTCGAGGGTGTGGCCGAAGTCGGCAATCTCAGCATTCTCGCGGGCAGCCTTCTCGTAGGCCTTCGGGTCGAAGTTCACGGCGCTGGCGAAACCATACTGGCGACCCCATACGCGCTCCCATGAGTTGTCGCGATTGGTGGAGGTAGTCTCCATACCGCCGAAGAGGTTCATGATGTGTGTTTCGTCCCACACCTTGTTATATGCGGCCGTTGCGCGGAAGTCCCATGATGTCATGTGATACTGCGTGTTGTCGTAGATACCGCCATAAGGCAGGATGCTAATAGGAACTGCATATGGATCGTCGGGATCTGTCCACAGATAGGGGTTGGCCTGGCGTACCAGCGTATTGGGCATAGCGCGATAGGCATTGGCCTGGTTGGAATATTCCGTTGCATTGTGCTCAGAGGTCGAGGCGACACGCTTCACGGCTCCGAGGACGTTCAACTCCAGTCCCTGCACAGGCTTGTAGGAAAGCATTCCCTGTACCTTGAACTCATTGGAATTCAGGTCGATGTAGTTCTCCTCCAACTCATGGAAGATATTGAAGGGATTATAGTTACGAGTATAGTATTCATTGGGGTCAAGCACGCGCGAGGTGTTCAGCGCATAGCTATAAGGATTGATGTCGAAGGCACGGCTCACCTCACCGCTCACCAGATTCACTTCCGACGACAGGGTGCCGGGAGCACGCTGCTCACGTGTCGAAGCATTGGCATTGATCTGCAGCTTCACCTTCTGCGAGAAGTTGAACGTCGAGCTCAGGTTGGCAGTATAGCGCTTCACCTTACTCTGCTTGTACCAGCCCGGATCGAACATGCCTGAAACAGACACATAGTGCTGAGCCTTCTCCGTACCCGTCGAAACACTCACGGAGTGATTCTGCATGATGCTGTTCGAGAACAACAGGTCGAACCAGTCGGTGTTGCGATATTCCTGCTCGCGCAGCCACTCGTTGCGGGCAGCATCGGTGTTGAGCACCTGACCAGTTGCGATAAGGGTGGCGAGCTTTCCATAGACACCGCTCGAGTTGGCGTTCACCACATCGGCAGGACTCATGTAGCCCTTCTTGGCCAACTCCTGATATACCGACATCTGCTCCTGTGAATTCATGATGTTGAAGTTCTTGTAGTTGGGAACCAATCGCATCGTGAACTCACCCGTGTAGTTGACATTAGTCTTGCCGGCCTTACCCTTCTTGGTATTGATAACGATCACACCGGCCATAGCGCGGGCACCGTAGATGGAGGTTGCCGAACCGTCGCGCAGAATCTGGAACGACTCGATATCGTCGGCATTCAAACCGGCGATAGCAGAAGAAAGCAGCGTCTCGGCATTACCCGATGAGAGTTCGTCGGTATTCACCTCGATGACATTTTCCTGAATCACACCGTCCACAATCCACAACGGCATAGAGTTGCCGTAAATCGACGTGGCGCCACGAACCTGGATGCGGGGAGCAGTACCAAAAGTACCCGTTACGTTCTGAACCGTCACACCGGCGGCACGACCTTCCAGCGAACGCGAGATGTCGGGCACACCGTCGAGCTTGGCTTCCTCGGCATCGATGAACGTGGTTGAACCCGTAAACAGGCGCTTGTCCATCTGGTGCATACCCGTCACGACGACATCGCCCAGCGTATTGGCATCGGTCTCGAGGATAATGTTCAGAGGCTTCAGACTGGCCTTGCGGCGATAGGTCTTCATGCCGATATACGAATACTCCAACACATCGCCCTGACGCACACCACTCAGCGAGTAGTTGCCGTTGCCGTCAGTGACCGTTGCGTTTTGCGTACCCGCCACTTTCACTGTGGCACCAATCAACCCGTTGCCATCAGCATCGAGCAGCCTACCTGTGACCGTGTTGCCGCCTGACGTCCAGCCGTCTTGCTGACCGGTCTCGCGGTTAATCTGAATGAACTTCCCCTTGGCGGTAGCACCGTAGGGCAGTCCCTTCAGCAACTGTCGTACAGCCTCCAGTGCTTCGGCATTGCGAATGTCTGCCGTCACCTTCTGCTGGCTGAGGTCTCCGTAGTTGTAGTTGATTTTGTAATAACCCGACTGCTGCTCCACTTGCTGCAAAGCCGTGGGCAGTGGCGTGTCATTACATTTCAAAGTCACTTTGTTGCCTTGTGCGCTTGCTCCTGTTGCATGAAAAAACAGCAATAGCAGCAAACAAATCAAGGCCATGAGAGGAGTCTCTTTTTTCATAACTATGATTTTGATTAGACATAAAAATTGTTTTCAATCTATTTAAATAGACTAAAAACATTAAAAATCGGTACCAAAAAACTGGGAAAAATAAAGAAATATTAAAAAAAACGCCCTTTTTCTTTCACCTTTACCTGTTTCCTATAACCTATTACATGCGCGCAGCGCCTTTCACTTCACCACGATCTCATCGCTGCCAAGCTCGATGTCGACGCCATCCATCTCACACAGGCTGTTGATGATCTGGGGCAGGCTCTGCGTGCGGTCGGCGACGAAGTGCAGGCGGATGTCCATATCGCTGGCTTCCTCGAACACCACCGTCTTGTTGTACCAACGGCCCAACTCCGCCATGATTCCCCGCATCGTGTCATCGGTGAAATAGAAGTAGCCGTCCTTGCGCTGCGTGTAGCCATAGGTGTTCACATTCTCCGTCTTCAGTTTGCCGTTGGCCACCTGTACCAATTGCCCGGGCTTCAGCAGCATGTTCTCGCGACCGCTCTTCACGCTGACGCTTCCCTCGACCAGTGCCACGCCGGCATCGTTCTGCGAATAGGCACGCACGTTGAACGATGTGCCAAGTACGGTGGTGGTCAGATAGTCGGTCTCCACGACAAACGGGTGGCGACGATCCTTGGCAACTTCGAAGTAAGCTTCGCCATGCAGACGTACGGTGCGGCGAGCACCGTTGAACTGTTCGGGGAATTCCAGCTGGCTGTCGGCATTCATCCACACACGGGTGCCGTCAGCGAGAGTGAGGTGGTAGTCCTTGCCGCGAGGTGTGGTCATCAGGATAACTGAAGGCATTGCCGACTGGTCGACATCGCTGTTCTCAAAAGAGATATCCTTCTCGGACACCACACGCTGCTCGCCCTGACTGCCTCGTGCCTCGTCCCACTCACCTCTCTCCACAGTCATCGTCACCTCCGTACCGGCGGCAGTCTGAGCCAGAATCGTGATACCCGATGTAGTGTCTTTCACAGTGTCTTTTGGGGTGAGCCAGAAGAAGAGCAACCCACAAGCAGCTACGGCAGCAGCCAACACAGCGACCTTGCGCAGCACAGCAGGAGCACTCGAACCGAAGGTCATCGACTGAAGCCGCGCTGTCTCGCTTTGCGTGGCGCGCGAATTAGCGAAGGAGGTAACTTTCGAACCACTCAAACCGAAGGTCATCGACCGCCATGCTGCATCCACATCGGGAGCGGGAGCCATCCGGCGCACCAATGCGCTGCGAATGTCTCTCTCTTCAGCTTCCGTGGGCAGCAAGAATGCTTCCGGCTGTAGGCTTGTATAGTTCTCTTCTTTGGTCATTTCTGTATTAAAGACGAAAAAACTTACAAACGGGTACTACTTTTTTGGTTTTTCTTTATGGAAGTGTTGCCTCAGATGTTTCATCGCGGTCGTAATATGCTTCTTGATACCATCGGTAGTGATACCCAACTCAGCGGCTACCTCGCGATAGGTACGGTGATGGTAGTAACACTGCTCCAGCACCAGCCGCGTACGGGCAGGCAACAACTCTATCTCATGTTCTATCTGCCGGATGCGTTCCTCACGCTCTAGCCACTCCTCATCGGTCTCGGCAGCCAAATGCCGCAAAGCCTCATCAGTAATCCGGTAGGTGTGCTTTTGCTTACCGATCTGCGTCAGACACTTGTTGCGGATACTCGTAAACAGATATGCCCGCAACTTGTCGCGGTCAACGTTTTCGCGATTCTTCCACACCGACAGAAAAGCTTCACCCACGACATCCCGACTCTCTTCTTCTTGATCCAGAATATCGTAGGCATAGTAGTAGCACCGCGCATAGTAATCGCGGAACAACTCCTCAAAATCCTTTTCTGTAATGTAGTCTCTTTGCATTTCCAGATTGCAAAGGTACTACTTTTTTTCATGGGATGCAAGAAAAACACAAAAAAGTCTCTTTCTGAGACGTGTAACTTTGTTTTCGGACAGTTAGAGCAATGCTCTAGAGGTTACGGAGCATTGCTCCAGACTAAACAGAGCATTGCTCCATTGGCAAAGGAACAATGCTCCGTAACATCCAGAACACTACTCTATATAATAGTGCAGAGAGCTGGTTTTTTACTTAAACGCATTCTCCGACAATCCCTTGCCGCCAATCTTGAGGTCTTCCATATAGGACGGCACTTCGCGACCTAGGTACTTGTTAACGTAGAGTTTGGCAAGATACTGTCCCAACATGAAGCCGTGACCACGTAGACCTGTGCAAAGACCCACCTCCGGGTCAACGATATAGCGCGGTTCGGTATAACGACCTGCCCACACGGCCAGGAATCCCACCTCGCGCAGGTTGGGAATCCACTCGGCAAACATCTCGCTGACAATCTCGAGGAATTCCTTGCTGTTGTACTTGATGTTCTGACGGGCCTCGTAGGCATCGGTGTCTGGACTGGCGCAGCCGATGATCTGCCCCGTGTGTCCCCACTGCTGCCCATAGACGGCGCTGAAGCCCTTGTAGTGGCGACGGTCGATGATCATGTCCAGCGGTCCGCCATTCGGTCCCATCATGGGCAGACGGCGCGTGATGAATGCCTGGTGCTTCACAGGATACAGACCTGTGTCGAG
>JAFZAP010000014.1 GCA_017557185.1 Prevotella sp. | reverse complement strand
GTTCGATAGGGTCTGCACGACAAACGATGGAGCAGCGAGAGCAAAGCCAAGCTTGCTTGAGCTATGCCGAGTCGTGACAGAGTAAGACCGAAGGTCAAATCGTTTGTCGGTGCCGAACCTGTCAAACGTTATGATTCCGCGAGCGGAATCGCCCCTCCATGATTCAATTACTTCCGTTACCTTCGCATCCTTCTATTCCTTCATTCCTTAGAAGAAGAAAATCTGCGTGATCTGTGGCATCTGTGGGGAAGAAACTCTATGACTCTTTGTCATATTTTTAGTTCTAATTTGTTTTAATTATTGTAATTTGTTTCTTTAAGAACCTGCGTAGTCTGCGTCCAAAGGACAGGTTACCAAAGAAAAAACAGAAATAATCGATACAAATGAGAAGTATTTCGAGAATTATGTGTATATTTGCAAACAGAAACCTAATGTGCTTCGCACGTGTAAAGGCCTTCAGCCGTGTAAAGCCCTCCGGGCGTTCAAGGTTCAAGGTTCAAAGTTCAAGGTTCAAAACTGCGCGTCGTGTAAAGAGCTTCGCACGTGTAAGGAACTTAATAACTCGAAACTATACATTATGGATTGGTTAGTTAGTCTTTTCACAAACACAGAGTCGGTAGCACACATCGTGTTGCTCTATGCCATCGTGATCAGCGTTGGCGTGGCACTGGGCAAGATCAAGATCTTCGGAGTGTCGCTGGGCGTTACCTTCGTGCTCTTTGCCGGCATCGTGGCAGGCCACATCAAGTTCACTGCCCCTACCGACATCCTGAACTTCGCGCAGGACCTGGGTCTGATCCTCTTCGTGTTCTGCATCGGTTTGCAGGTGGGACCAGGCTTCTTCGAGAGTTTCCGCAAGGGCGGCGTCACGCTCAACATCCTTGCTACCTCGGCCATCGTGCTGAACATCGCCGTGATGTTCGCCTGCTACTTCGCCTTCTTCGATACCTCGAATAAGGAGAACCTGCCCATGATGGTGGGCACGCTGTATGGTGCCGTAACGAACACGCCGGGTCTTGGTGCTGCCAGCGAGGCGTTGACATCGGTATTCGCCGACGGCGGACCGCAGATTGCCAGCGGCTATGCCTGTGCCTACCCGCTCGGCGTAGTAGGAATCATCATGGCAACGATTAGCGTCCGCTACCTCTGCCGCGTCAACCTCGACGACGAGGATAAGCAACTGGAAGCTGCCGAAGCCGAGAATCCCAACGAGAAACCCTTCCAGATGGTACTGCGTGTGAGCAACCAATTCATCACCGGCCGCACGCTGATGCAGATCAGCGAGTTCCTCGGCCGCGACATCGTCTGCACACGCCTGCTCCACGAGGGCAGCATTCAGATTCCCAACCGCAACACCATTCTTAACCTCGACGACGAAATGCTGATTGTTTGTGCCGAAGCCGACGCCGAAGCCATCCAGGCCTTCATCGGTCCGATGCTCGACAAGGAGTGGGAAGCTGAAGACAAGAACCAGCCGATGGTGTCGAAGCGCATCATCGTCACCAATCCGAAGATGAACGGCAAGACGCTGGGCAAGATGCACTTCTCGAGTGTCTACGGCGTGAATGTCACCCGCATCACACGTCAGGGCATCGAGCTCTTTGCCTCGCGCAACCACCACTTCCACGTGGGTGATCGCATCATGGTGGTCGGTCCCGAGGAGAATGTGAACCGTGTGGCCGACCTGATGGGTAACTCCATGAAACGTCTCAACACACCCAACATCGCCACTATCTTCATCGGAATCGTTGTGGGTATCCTGTTTGGTAGCCTTCCCTTCGCCATACCGGGTATGCCCGTGCCGCTGAAGCTCGGTCTGGCAGGCGGTCCGCTTATCATCGCCATCCTTATCGGCCGCTTCGGCTACCGCCTGAAACTCGTCACCTACACCACGACTTCAGCCAACCTGATGCTGCGCGAGATAGGACTGGTGCTGTTCCTTGCCAGCGTGGGCATCAAGGCGGGAGCAGGATTCTGGAACACGGTGATCGACGGCGACGGAATCAAATACGTCTACACAGGCTTCCTGATCACCATCATCCCGATTCTCATCATCGGCACGATAGCCCGCCTGCGCTACAAGTTCAACTATTTCACCATCATGGGAATGCTTGCCGGTACCTATACCGACCCGCCAGCACTGGCTTATGCCAACGCCATCTGCTCGCGTGAGGCACCCGCCATCGGCTACTCAACGGTCTATCCGCTGAGCATGTTCCTCCGAATCTTCACAGCCCAGCTCATCGTGCTGTGCTGTTGTGGGTAAAGATATAAACAAAAACTAGCTAGATGAAGATTCTAATCATTGGTGGAACCGGTACCATCAGTAGTGCCATCACCCGACAACTGGCAGCCAGCGGACAAGACCTGTGGCTGCTGAATCGCGGCACCCGTAAGAGTGAAGTGCCCGCGGGGGTAAAGCAAATCATTGCCGACATCAGCGACGAGGAGGAAGTGTTGCGACAACTGGGCGAGATGCAGTTCGATGCCGTCTGCGAGTTCATCGGCTTCCTGCCCACACAAGTGGAGCGCGACATCCGTCTCTTCAAAGGCCGCACCCGCCAGTATGTCTATATCAGTTCCGCTTCAGCCTACAACAAACCCGCCAGCAATCACGTCATCAACGAGGGAACCACCCTCGCCAATCCCTATTGGCAATACTCACGCGACAAGATCGCCTGCGAAGCGCTACTGATGAAGGAATACCGCGACAACGGATTCCCCATCACCATCGTCCGCCCGAGCCACACCTATTGCGAACGCGGCGTTCCCGTCAGCGTGCATGGGCCGAAGGGCAGCTGGCAGGTGTTGAAGCGAATGCTCGACGGGAAGCCTGTCATCGTGCAAGGCGATGGCAGTTCGTTGTGGACGCTCACGTGGAACGAAGACTTTGCACGTGGCTTCATCGGATTGCTCGGCAACCCCAAGGCCATCGGCGAAGCGTTCCAGATCATGAGCGATGAAGCGCTGACGTGGAACCAAGTCTATCAATGTATTGCCAATGCCCTTGGCGTTGCGTTCCGTCCTTACTATGTTGCCTCTGACTTCCTCGCTGCCGTTGCGCCCAAGGAGTACGACTTCACAGGCAACTTGCTGGGTGATAAGTCGGTCACCGTTGTCTTCGACTGTTCGAAGCTGAAGCGGGTGGTGCCGGGATTCCAGGCCGTCACGCGCTTCGACGAGGGTGTTCGCCGCTGCGTAGCCTATCTCCTCGCCCACCCCGAACTACAGGTCGAAGATCCTGAGTTCGATGCCTGGTGCGACCGCGTCATCGAAGCTCAGGAGTCAGCGAAAGGTATATTGTTGGCAACATTAAACAATTAGACCTTGAAACATTTGTATCCAGAAAACCATTTGTTTTGTAAAGACTATCTGAGTAGTAGATTTTTAAGATTTAAGACAACATATACAACGTAGGACCGATCGGCTTTGCCGCTTGCGTAGTAAAACGGAGCAAGAACTTTATGTTGTCCCTTGTTCTTTCCCCGCTTCGCTCTGAAAGCGCCCCTTCGGGTCGAGCGGTTCGTGTTGTTTTTAAAAAACTTGGTGATTCTGAATAAGCTTTTTTCTGTTTTTTTCAATTCAAAGGGGTCTAAAAGTATATCATTATCTAAAGATTAACGATTCTCCTCTTGGAATTCTTTCAGAATCCGTTCTATCTCTTCGGTATCATCGGTGATGCTCAACAGCAGGTTTTTATACTTCCCCGCGTCCATGAGCTGTTGAAGCAGCTGATAGACGGGCATCTCCTCCGTCCAGAACTTTTTATCGAGGAACACCATCGGACTTGAGATTCCGAACGACAAGTAGTGATTCTGCACCGCATCTTGGAAGATTTCCTGCATGGTGCCGGCGCTGCCCGGCGTAAAGATGATGCCACCAAAAGCCATTGTGAGGATGCTGTCTTCACGGATGCTGTTCTCAAAGAACTTTGCGATATGCGTGGCAAACGGCGTTGAGGGTTCGTGGCCATAGAGCCAGGTGGGAACACCGAGGCTGACATATTGCGATTGCGGATATCGCCGCATCACGAAGAGTGCCGACGAGAGCCACTTCCTGTCCTTAAACGAGGCAGCTTCGGAAGCCAATATCGCGATGGCCTCCAGCGCTTCCTCCCGTGTCCGCCCTGCCAGCCAGGCACCCAGATGAGTGGCCTCCATAGCGCCGGGACCTCCTCCGCTCAGCATGCAGAATCCCTCCTCGGTGAGTCGCTTGCTAAGCAAAACGATGCGGGCAAACAACGGATCGGTGCGCAGTAGCGCATGACCACCCATGATGCCTACACACCGCCGGCTGTCGTGCTCAGCAAGGAAGGCATCGAGCGCCTTTCGTATGCCGTGATCATGCAGCGCTCGCGCCAGCGACTCATTCACATTCTTGGCATTCTTGCCCAAGGTCATGTAATGCTTGTAAACCCTGCTGTCGTAGCAATGGATATACGACAAGTCGTCTGCCTCTTCGTCAGGCGACGGCACATAGCCCATATAGAGGTCGGCGCCATCATAAAGACGGGTTCGTGTCACATCATAAGGAACCGACTCCAGCCATTCCTTCATGCCCTCTATTTCCTGCAAGTTCTTGTTGATAATCATAGCGTTCTCTATTACCGTTGTTGGGAAATGCCATACAGGTAGCCGAGCAGCGCCATTTTGCCACGCATGGTCTCACGCGGCGTGAACTCACCGTTCACCCACATGTAGCGCTGGTTGAAATACGACTCCTGGCGCGGCCAGCCACCATCGTTCCACGAAGGATAGCAGCGGTTGAGCAAGATGCGGGCATCACCGCCGTTGTGGCCTGGCGACCACGTCTCCGTTCCATTGAACGGCGTCTGACCGGGATGCGTACCTGCATCGCCGTCGTTGCGGCCGGTGGAATAAACATCCGTGATATGGCGCTCGCCCAGGCCCGTCATCTCCACAATGTTACCAGGATTACGGCCCAACGACCAACTTGCTTCCGTAAACATAGCGTGCTCCAGTTGTTGGCGGCGCACCTTGTCCTTGGCGATGTAGTGGGCAAGCATCACCAGCTGCAGGTTCTGCGAGGTCTGCCAGCGGCTGTCGTTGGCGGTGCGTCGCGACGGGCGCTCCGCCATGTGGCTCAGGTTGTAGTCCTCCGCATGAGCATTGATGCTTGCCAGTAAGTTCTGATACAGTTCGCCGTAATGACGCTGATGCGGGCAGGTGACATAGGCGGCAGCCGCCCAGAGCTGGCAGAAGCCCACCTCGCCCGGGTTGAACGCATTCGTCGCCGTTGCCACGAAAAAGCCCTGCCGGCCTTTGTTGAACAGCAACGACTTGCCGTCCTTGATCATACTCTCTGCAGCCATGATGTCCTCCCACTCCTTCTCGCCCGTGAGATTATAGAGGAACGCCGCTGCCATCTGCCGGAAGTCACGACCCCGCATGCCCATACTGCCGATGTCCTGACGGACGTCGAGCTGCTGGTCTTCCTGCCTGCTGGCATAGCGGAATGCCGTAATAGCCTCCTGCGTGTAGTAGGCGCGCAGCGAGTCGTTGCCCTGCACGCGGAACGCCTCAGCCATAATGGCACAGTTGGCAGCATTCGCCCACGCAGCCATCGAGGTGCAGGCGGCCTGGAACATCACCGTCCAGTCGTTGCTCGGGTTGGTCACACCCTGCGAATAGCCCTCGCCGTCGCGGATGCTGAGGAAGAAATCGGCTTCGTTGCGGGCTTCGTCGATGAGATCAGGGATGCCGTTGCCGCTCTCGCGGATGCCGAGGTTGTCGTCGTTCAGCGCTCCGCCCGTGAGCAGATAGGGCAACAGCAAGTCGTAGATATTGCTGACATGGGCCAGATGACGGTCCCAGTCGAAGGCATCGGAGTGGCCACCCCTCACGTCGACGGCTACAGGATTGCCCGGCAGACGATGCCGCCAGAACAACGACTGCTGCACAGGCTTGAAATGCGGCTCGTCCCAGACGTCGCTGCGCAGCGCCATCCATTCCGGATGCCACGGGTGAAGGTCGGTCTTATAGATGGTGAATCCCTTCGGGTCAGTCTCGGGAATGAACTGCGGCTGCCGCGGAACAGGGAAGACATGATCGGGATCAATCGGCTCGCCCAGCCGCATGTAGTAATATCCTCTCACCGAGTAGTGATACGGCTCGAAGTAAATGCTGGGACTGATGTCGAAGTCCATGCTGCAACCAACGTCCTCCACCACCAGGCGATAGCGGCCCGGACGGCTGCCCTTGAAGTCGATGTTCCACACGTCGGTGCCAATCAAGGCTTTGCTACCTGCCTCCTGCGACGACGCAGAAGCAGACTTCCAGAACTTCACGGTTCCCGCCTGCTGCTTCTTGCCTGTCTTCACATCGTATAGAAAGACCTTGCGTCCCTCCCACGCCTTGTAGTCGCGCTGACCGCCATCGCCCAGCCACTGGTACAGGTCGGCAGCCTTCACAGCCTCCGATGGTGTGTAGCCGATGATGTTCACGTGGATGGCTTCCGACGGCGTATTCCAGATGTCGAAGCGGATGCTCGCCGATGTCTGGTCGCAGCCCAGTCCCTTCGGGATGCTCACGGTATAGGTGTGGCCTTGCCGCATCGGCTTCGGCAGCTTCAGGAACAGCCAGTGGTCGAGCTCACTCTCCAACAGGTGGTCGGTCTGCATGGGCTTGCTCTTACGCCAGACAGCCGTCGGGCTTTGCGAGGCAAACGCCGCATCGTCGGTCGAGCTCACCTTCCACGCCGAAGCCTGTTGAGCGGCAGCCGTGTTCAGCCTTTCGCCAAACACCAACAGCGTGTCGTCACCCTCGGCAAACGAATGGCCCAGATAGGCACTCGGCCCCGTGCCGTTGTCGCGGTAATGTACCTCGCCATCCCTGAAGTGCACCATCAGGTAATCCTTGTCAATTACTCTCACTCCCATCAGCTTGGTAGCGCCGACGGAGACAGGTGTCAACAGCAATCCTGCCAGAACACTTGCGCAATACAGTCTTATTCTTCTCATGATTGTCGTGATTTAAATTCTTAATTGCAGGTCTAGTTTGTCTTTGCAAATTTACTTCTTTTTTTCCAAACCGCCGCCACTTTTCCAGAAAAAAATGGTAATGATAAAGTAGATGACCAAATAGAGCACTGAAAGTGCGACAGGACACAGGCAGGGGTGAAGCGAAGCGAAACCCTGCAAAAAGGGCAACAACAAAACAAAACCCCGACGGGGTGACAGAATTCTGTCGTACCTTCGGCACTTACATTCTGTTGACATCAGTAGCAGGGGTGTCGTGCTTCGCACTTCACACCCTGCCTGTAGTCTTAACGCCCCGTCGGGGCTCAGACGGTGAATAAGTAAAGTGGTGCAAAAAATGCCCTAGTGATGCAAAAACAATGCCCTAATGGTGCGAAAGCAATGCTCTGATGAATGGAGAGCATTGCCCTAAAAAGTGTAGAGCAATGACCTGATTCAGTAAATTAACTTAATTTGATCAGTAAATTAACTTAATTTGTTCGGTAAATTAACTTATTTTACTCGGTAAATTAACTTAATTTGCTCAATAAAATAACTTAATTTACTGAACAAAACAACTTAATTTGCAAAATGATATGATTGCTCTAGGCAAACTAGACGATTGCTTTAGCCACATAAAAACTATGCTCCATGCTGTGTAGGAGCCTGCTGTGTCGCTTGATACTTTCTTAATAATTGTTGGAAAATCGGCTGTTTCGATACCACTCTGCGTTTTTTTGTGTATATTTGTAGCATGTTATGGACTATCGTTATAGCAATAATCATGATGATGAATTCGTGCAACGGACAATCGAAGGACAGGCTATGGACCGACGACCATAGCGCTGAAACGCCTGTGGTGAGGCCTGCGACACAGGCCAACCGCTTCTATACAGGCAATCCCAAGGCACTCTGCGAGGAGGTGGACAGCCTGCTGGCGCTCCATCGAGGGAAAACGGAAGCGCAGCGTGTGGCAGCACTCATCGTGCCTCATGCCGGTTATTATTTCTCGGGCAATGTGGCAGCATCGGCCTACATGACGCTGAACCCCGACAAACCCTACAAGCGTATCTTCATGCTCGGCCCCAGCCACCACGTATGGCTCGACGGGGCATCGGTGAATACGGAGGCCGACTACTACGCTACGCCGCTGGGCAATGTGAAGGTGGATCGTGAGATGGCGCTACAGCTCACCGAGGCCGACAGCCTGTTCGGCTATCAGGAAGCCGCCCATGCAAAGGAACACTGCCTGGAGGTGCAGCTGCCGTTCCTGCAGCGGAGGCTGGGCGATGTGCCTCCCATCGTTCCAATCATCATTTCCACCAACGACTACCAGAAGCTGCAACGCATGGCTGAGGTGCTGAAGCCCTATTTCACCGACGAAAACCTCTTCGTCATCAGCAGCGACTTCTCGCACTATCCGTCGTACGACGATGCCTATGAGGCTGATGCGCTGACGGGCAAAGCCATTGAGACCGGCAACGTGGAACAGTTCATTGCTGCCATCGAGACGAATGCCCGCAGCGGCAAGCGCAACCTGTCGACGAGTGCCTGCGGCGAGTTCCCCATCATCACGCTGATGCTGATGCTCGACAGCTGCTACAAGGTGAAGCACTTGTTGTACCAAAACTCCGGAGACATTGATAATCATGACCTTAGCCGCGTGGTGGGTTACCATTCGTTTGCCTTCCTCCGAGCACAACAAGAGTCGGCCGACGGCTTCTCGCTTACCGACGAAGAGAAGACGCTGCTGAAGGAAATTGCCTATAACAGCATCAAGAGTTCGCTCGACGGAAAGCGAGCCGCGAAAGTCGATACGTCGCTCTTGGCGGAGCATCCAGTGCTGAAAGAGAAGTGCGGGGCGTTCGTATCGCTTCACAAGCACGGGCATCTGCGTGGTTGCCTCGGCCACTTCGGCGAAGACGTACCGCTACACGAAATCGTGAACATTATGGCTCGCGCTGCAGCATCTGAAGATCCGCGCTTCACTCCTGTGCGCAGCGATGAGCTCGCCGACATCGACATTGAAATCTCGGTGCTCACCCCCATGCGCCGCATCCATAGCCTCGACGAGTTCGAATTGCACCGACACGGCATCTTCATTCAGAAGGGCCGTCGCAGCGGAACGTTCCTTCCGCAGGTTGCCGACGAGGTGAACTGGACGAAGGAAGAATTCGTCGGCCATTGCTCGCGCGAGAAAGTGGGTATCGGCTGGGACGGCTGGCGCGATGCTGAGCTTTATGTCTACGAGGCGATTGTGTTTTAGGAGAAAGGGGAGAGTGGAGTGAGAGAATTGATGACGAACGAGTGCAGATATTATGAGCGTCTGGAGGATGGGGCTGTGAGATGTCAGCTCTGTCCGCACCACTGTCGCATTGCCGACGGCAAGACAGGCCTGTGCCGCAGTCGCCGCAACCGCGGAGGCACGCTTGTCAGCGAGGTTTATGGCGAGCCGTGCGCACTCGCCATCGACCCCGTGGAAAAGAAACCGCTCTATCATTTTCATCCTGGCACGACGTGCCTCTCACTTGCCTGCACGGGCTGTAACTTCCGCTGTCTGAACTGTCAGAACCACGACATCTCGCAGGTCGCCCCTGATGATGTCGACTATTATCGCCTCACTCCGGAAGATGTCGTGGCGCTCTGCCTGAAACACAACTGTCCCGGCATCGCCTACACCTATACCGAACCTCTCACCTATATAGAATATGTCATCGATACGGCACGCCTGGCTCACGAGAAGGGACTCTGGAACATCCTGGTCACAGCGGGCTACGTCTGCAAGGAACCACTGGCCGACCTGCTGCCCTATCTCGATGCCGCCAACATCGACTTGAAATCGTTCAGCGACGATATCTACAAGAAGGTCAGCGGCGGGCGGCTGCAACCCGTCCTCGACACAATCCTCGCCATGCGCGATGCAGGTGTGTGGATAGAGCTGACCAACCTCGTCATTCCCGGCGTGAACGACGACATGCAGATGATACGCGACATGTGCCGTTGGCTGAACGAACAGAGCCTCAGCGATGCTCCACTCCACTTCAGCCGTTTCTTCCCCCGCTATCGGATGAAGGACATTGCGCCCACCCCACTCCACACTTTGCAAGAGGCGAAGCGCATCGCACAGGAAGAAGGCATGAAGCATGTGTATTTAGGTAATGTTTGAACCTATAAAAGCAGAGACACACTATATCCGATAAAGACATGAGACTGAAGATTCTTTTCACATTATCCATATTGGGTATCTGCCAGATGCAGGCACAGGAGAAAGTCATGATGCTCGTCGGCACCTATACCGACGGGGGTAGCAAAGGCATCTACTCCTATCGCTTCGACCAGACGACTGGTGATGCGGAGGCCTTGGATTCGCTGGCGGTGAAGAACCCGTCGTATCTGACCATTGCTCGCGACGGGCGAACGGTGTATGCCGTCAGCGAGACCAACGACGAGAACGCTTCGCTCAACACCATCCGACTGAATCCCAACAGTGGGGCTATGCAACTGCTGGAATCGACTCCCGTGATGGGTGGCGATCCCTGCTATGTTTCCACCAACGGCAACATCGCACTCACAGCCAATTATTCAGGAGGCTCGATGAGCGTGTTCCGACTCGGTAAGCAAACAACGCTCACGACAAGGTTCCTCGGAGCAACGGGCGGTCCTGACCTCTCACGGCAGGAAGCCCCTCATGTGCACTGTGCCTGCTTCACTCCCGATAGAAAGTATGCACTGGCCACCGACTTCAGCGCCGACCGCATTCTATCGTACAGACTGAACGGACAGCAGGTGATTGCGAATGGTGTGGCAGCCGATGTCAGTGCAGATTCCGGACCGCGCCATATCGTTTTCAGCAACGATGGCCGCTTTGCCTATCTGATGAGCGAGCTTTCGGGAAAGGTGACGGTGTTCAGCTACTCGCAAGGGCGCCTGAAAAGGCTGCAGGAGATTGTGTCCGACAGCGTGTGCGCACGTGGCGGGGCCGACATTCATCTGAGTCCTGACGGCAGGTTCCTCTATTCCAGCAACCGCCTGAGAGCCGAGGGCATCGCCATCTTTTCAGTCGATAGTAAGACAGGAATGCTTACGCGCATTGGCTACCAGCCCACGGCAGCTCATCCACGACAGTTCAACATTACACCGAACGGCCGCTACCTGCTGTGCTGCTGTCGCGACAGCAACAAGATCCAGGTGTTTCGCCGCGACATGAAGACAGGCATGCTCACCGACACCCATCAGGACATCCGCGTCAGCAAGGCCGTCTGCGCACAGTTCGTAGCCAGCAAAAGGTAAACAAAGGAAAGAAAAGATACCAGAGGAGGCGCCACTCTCACCGATAAGTTCAAAAGAAACAAAACAAAGATATGGACAAAGTCAATAGTAAGACAGATCCGATGGGCAGAGCCATTGCAGACTACCATCAAACGGGTAAGGCTGACAGACTCAAGGTGTTCTCCCCTATGTTTGAAGAGGACGAGATTCCCCTGCAAACGCTATTCCGAAAGTATGAGGACATGCCTGAGATAGAACGCAAAGCCCTTGACATGGCGAAAGGAAAGACACTTGATGTCGGGGCCGGCGCGGGTTGTCATTCGCTTGTCCTTCAACAACGAGGTGTCGATGTGACCGCCATTGATATTTCCCCTCTGTCAGTAATGACCATGAAAGAGCGAGGAGTCAGGAAGGTGCTGGAACAGGACTTTTTTACGATGGAGGGGCAATACGATACCATCCTTATGCTGATGAACGGTATTGGGATTGTCGGAACTATGGAACGTCTGCCCGAGTTCTTCCGATGTCTCGACAAGATACTAACTCCTGGAGGTCAGGTGCTATGTGATTCATCGGATATTAGCTATGTGTTCGAGGATGAAGATGGCATGATTGAGTACCCTGAGGAAATGACCTATTACGGTGAGCATAGTTTCCAGATGCAATATAAGGACACCATCGGAAAGCCCTTTGACTGGCTCTATATCGACGCTGACACATTGAGGCAGCAAGCAGACAAATGCGGATATGCTGTCGAGGTAGTGGCCGAGGGAGAGCATTATGATTATCTGGCGAGAATAACGAAAAAGACACTATAAACAACCAAGCAATCAGTAATATAAAGTGTAGATATGAAAAAGCTATTAATTTTTTTGGCGCTTATTACAGGAGGCATTTACGCCTTTGGCCAAAGCATAACAAATCCTAGTTTCGAAGACGGCACAAACGGATGGACCGTCTTCAAGATGCAATTACAGACAAACGATGGCATGTCATCCTATAAAGCTGGTGACACCTATATCGAGCGATGGATTGCTGCCCCAGGCCTGTTGGGCTGTGCCTCGGTAAAACAGACCGTCACAGGTCTGTCGAGTGGTGTCTATCGCCTGACGGCATCTGCTATGAACATATCGCAAAACAACGTAAATGCCGCACAGACAGGTGCGTGGATTGTAGCCAACGGACTTCGTACTGCAGTAACAACGCTCAACACCTATACGCTCGACTTCTTCGTGACCGACGGTACGGCAGAGATCGGTTTTGTGTGCGATGGTGCTTCTGGAAACTGGGTGGGTTGCGACAATTTCATGCTGACCTATCTTGGTAATACGTCTTCCTATATTCAAAGTGCAGGAAACACCGTGAAGAACTACGCCAACAGCCTGATTAGCAGCGTGGGCAACGACACGCAATACAGTAGTCTGGTAAGCACGCTCACCACAGCCATCAATGGCGGTAGCCTCACGAATGTGGCCAATGCCGCCAAGGCAGTTGTGGCAGGTGAGCGTCCCTATCGCCTGAGACATCCATCGGGCTCTGCCCCCTCAGTGACCACGAACAAGCGCCACGCACGTGGCAGCATCTGGATTTTCGGCCGACTGTCCTATACAGGTAGCAATGTAGTAGAGGAAGGCTTCTGCTATAGCACCAGCCCTAACCCCACCCTTTCCGACAACTACACCACCGACTGGATAGACTCCTATGGCAAGGTGATCTGGCTGCAAGACCTGACACCAGGTACGATGTACTATGTGCGTGCCTATGCTATGACCAAAGACTATGCCGTGGGTTACGGCGATGTCATCAAGGTGCCGACACTGCCTCAGGGAGATATTCACTGGAGCGTCCGTGATTCTGGGGATGAAACGGCAGACAATCATATCAGAAGTTCGTGCGAATGGGGATTCGACCATTTCTGGGATAATCTTACCCAGTTGACCACGTTTTGGCCTTCCATCGGACACGTCAGCGGTGTACCCACGGCGGAGTGTTCGTATGGCGGCTGGTGCTCAGTGGGCGACAGTTGGAGCTATCAGAACACGGGTACCATTCTACATGAGATGTTGCATGGTGTGGGCGTAGGCCAACACTGGATGTGGGGAGACTTCACCCGCAATCAGTATCCAGTTTGGGATGCCCTCCGTTTTTGGAACAACAACGAAACCGAGGTGCTCAATGGTGATGGTATGCATCTTTGGCCATACGGCATCAACGGTGCTCATGAGGACAACGGCTCCGACCAGCTCTATATCGGCAATGCCCTCGTTTGTGAAGCGTTGGGTGAAGGCGGTCTGCCCTTGACCGATGCCCAGTGGCTGCTCCCCTATTACGCTTATCCTCAGGACGATAACACAAAGTATTACTTCAAATGTGAGGACAAGGACCGTGGTCTAACCACATCGTATCTGGTAGAGAACAGCAGCGGCAACTTGGAATGGAAAGTCCTCTCGGCGAGCCAGGCCCTCGAGGCAAGTAATAATGCATCGTGGTATATGACCTTCGATGCCTCCATACAGAAATACCATATCAAGAATGCCAACACGGGGCATTACATTCGATACAACAGCAATGACGCCACCAATGGTTTCACAACAGGTTCGACAGCCACCGACATTCAGATGAAGAAGTGCCGTGTGGATGTGAACGTAGGCTCACAGACGTATCAAGGTTACTATATGATAGACTTTGGCGCCGGACAGGCCTTGGATGCTAAGGCTAACGGAGCCGTGGGTTCGACAGGCTTCAGTATATGGGACGATGCTTCGATGCAGCGATGGATTATTATCCCCGAAGACGAGTTGGCAACCTTTGAAAGTGGTGCCATCGAAATACAAATCGACAAACTGCGCCGCTACCTCAATGGCTATGCTGCCGCCAAGAATGTATCGCACACCGACAAAACCAGCGGAGCTACGACTTCTCTCACCAACACCATCAACACAATCAACTCGGCTATCAGCGGAACGGTGACGATGGATCAAGTGATACAGTATATTGAGGACATCAAGGCAGCTGGCCTCGACTTCCTTAACAACACCATGCCTTCAAACAATGGCTACTACGACCTTACCTTCCTCATCGAGAATGCCGATTTCACGGAAAGCACAGAAGGCTGGTCGCTTGACCCGACGCGCAACTTTGGTGCTGTGGAGTTCTATGAGAAGACCTTCGACTTTTACCAGATTCTGCCGAATATGCCCAGCGGCAAATACCAGTATACGGTTGACGCCTTCCAGCGTCCTGGTGAGCCGGGCGAGGTTTATACAGCCTACACCAGCGGCACAAACGATGTGAATGCCGTAATGTATATCAACAGCTCATCGCAGAAGATCAAGCATGTGGTGGACGGACAGCAGACGGCAAGCATCAGCAATGGGGAATTCACCACTGCAGGCAACACCTATATTCCCAACACCATGGAGGCAGGTAGCAACTACATGGCTCGAAACAAATACAACAATGTCATGCAGGGCGAGTTCCCGGCTGGCAACCTGCGCATCGGTTTGCGCGGAACGGTATCCAATACATACTACTGGACCATGGCCGATAACTTCAAACTCTACTATCTGGGCTCCGACGGAGTAGTTGCATCCCTGAAGGAGCAACTGGAAGATGACGGGTTCAACAGAATCACAGCACTACCCACTGATTATAGCCCCTATTTCTACCTCCTCTACGACCATGATCAGGATCTTGCCATGAGGATAAAGGATGGCAATCACCAAGGAACGGCTTTCAAGGCAATGTGGTATGATATGGACATCAATCCCAGAACTGACAAGGAAGCACTCTGGACCATCGATTCCTACATCGTGGATGACACAGAATTCCAGATACTTGCCAATGTCACGAATCCTGATTTCATGTTCCAGACGGAATGGAATGCATCATGGAACTATCGTTGCAGCGACAATGGTGGAGGTGATCCGGCTTGGGGGCGCACATCGCTTGCGTACCTGCCCGATGGATACTGGACTATCCAGAATGGTGTCTATCCCCAATATGGCTACCTTGGTCCTTGGGAAGGTGTGTTTACCGATGATGCAGAAACTGCGTTGAACAAGACGGATGTCAATATCGGCCATTTCGACATCTTCACCATTCTGCGTGGTGACTATGTGAAGCGTTTCGATGCTGGTATACCAGATGCCACTTTCGAGCATCCACTTGATGTGACCTATATCCTCGAGAACCCAGGAGCAGAGCGGCGCACATCGATAGGCTGGACCTGTGTGGGCAACGATTGGGGTTGTCCAGATAACAATGGCCTGGTAGGCAAGGTTGGCAGTCGTTTCATTGAACGATGGAATAGTGATGGCGTAGGCAATGCCGAGATCTATCAGAAGATCCAGGGCCTGCCTGACGGCTACTACCGCTTCTCGGCTATCGCCACTCGACGCGCTGACGAAACTGGCACATTCTATCTCTATGCCAACAACGAGCAATGTCTCATTGGCGGCGATAACGACGGCCGACGTACTTCGGTCATTGTGCAAGTGACAGATGGATTACTGCAAGTTGGTGCCAAGGCGGAAAATATCGCCAAAGACTGGATAGCCTTCGATGACGCCCGCATAGAATACCTCGGACTCTCTATCCCCGGCTACAACGTGGGAAAGCCTACCTCCAACATTCAAGAAGGTGTCTATACAGGTACTCAGGAACTCACGACGTGGACGCTCGCCTTTACGGAAGCACGCAGCAACGTGGAAGGTGCCGTATTTGCCAAGCTGAACAACTCGGCCAAAGCTACACTTTATAAGGGGCAAACGATAGTGGGCGATTACCTCATCTACTTCTCTGGCAATACCGCTTCCATAAGTTTCAATAACGTAATGCTTGAGGCAGATGCCACCTACACCCTACAATTCCCCGCCGACGTTGTCGGCTACGCGGGACAGGTGAGCAACGAGGCATATAGCGTGACCTTCGAGACACCTCATTTCTTTACGGGTACCTACTATCTCTACAACAAGATTACAGATAGTTTCCTCGGACTTACCGAAGGCACCAATGACGCCTATGTCACCAGCGCTGGCTCGGCCATCACATGGACAGTATGCGAAAGCGGTGCCACCATCAAGTTCAACGACACAAATACATATCTTGGAGGTTTCTACTGGTCGAAAACCGACGATGCCACAGGTTATGTTTGGGAAAGCATTCCTTATAGTGAAGGGGAATTATCAGGCTATCAGCTTCGTCGCTCGCCATCCCCTGCAGGTGCCTGGCCAGGCGATTATCTCTACATCAGCGTTACCGATCAGAATCGCGTAGCATCGAATGGACTCATCGGAGACAACTTCCAAGACTGGGCATATGGTGTCTGGGAGTTGTGGACAGAAGCCGAATATGATGCATACATGAATAACTACGACGTGAACAATGACGGTGTGATAACCATTGCCGATGTCACCAAGTTAGTGAACATCATCCTTAACAAGGACAATGACTATGACCCCAAAAGGGCTGACGTGAACCACGATGGTGTGATAACATTTACCGATGTGACTGCATTGGCGAGAATTATACTTGGAGAGTGACGGAGCAAGATGCCAATAAAAACAGTAATCCCTGCAAGTTAATACTTACAGGGATTTACTGGGGTGCCCGGTGGGACTGCTCACAAAAAAAGACATTGCCTATCGGCGATGTCTTTATGGGTGCCCGGTGGGACTCGAACCCACGACATTCAGAACCACAATCTGACGCTCTAACCAACTGAACTACGGGCACCATGTTGGTAGCTTTTTGACGCTTCTTTTCAAAAGCGAGTGCAAAGATACGGGATTTATTTGGAATAACCAAACAAATCCCGAAGTTTTTTTGAGAAAACAGTCTTTTTCTCAGAACTACTGCTATTTCCGCAGTATTCTCTGTTTCTTACTGAGCGGGGGCATCCTTTGCTGCAGGAGCAGCGACGGGAGCTTCCTTAGCTGCGGGTGCAGCGGCATCCTGTGCAGCAGCGGGAGCAGCCTGCTGACCAGCACCAAATCCCTGTGTGTTGGTGGGATTCGTGGTCTGTGTCTCGGTAGCCACGTTTTCAAGTACGCTCTGCTCAGTGACAGACTTCGGTGCCACGTAGGCACAGATGACGCTGAAGAGAACCCTGGCAGCAGCGAGGCTCCATGTAGCCTTCTCAATCACGTCGGTAGTCTTACGGACACCCATGATTTGGTTTGAGGCGGAGAAATTTGAGGAAAGACCACCGCCCTTAGACTCTTGAATGAGCACGATGCCGATCATCAGCAGTGCTGCAATAACGATAAGAATTACGAATAATGTGTAAACCATTTTTTAATTATTTTTGTTTGTTGTTTTGTTTGTTATTCAATATCAATTTCTCAAGGAATCGAATTTGGTCTGCAAAGTAAGCATTTTTTTTTGGATAATTCAAATTTAAACGCTGAATAATTTCTAAAGCCTTGCTATATCGACCCTGTTTTATATAAATTTTAGCTAAAGTCTCGGTAAAATAGCCATCATCGTCATCATTTTCGTCACTATCAGTAATTTTATCAACATCAGGTGTATAATCGATTTCTTCCTTCAGTTGAATCCTACCACCCTCGTTCTCGATGAAGTGATCGATGAGACTTTGTCCCTTCATTTCGGGGGCAGGTTCTGAAGTCTTAGCCTGATTCTGCTCACCTTCGATATCAAGAAGATAAGCGACATAGTCGACAGCGGCATCAGCAGGTGTCGGGCGCCGCTTCGTTTCAGCCTGTTCCTCTTCGTCCTTGGGAATGGAGTCAAGGAAATGGTCGATGAGTGTGATGGTGCGGTCGGCAGACTGGGGAGCATCTGCTTCTGCCTGATGGTCATTTTTCTCCTTAGCGGCAGGCGACAGCTGATAGTGAGCAGCCTCGACGAGGTCGAAGAGCTTGCTGCGATCGGTCAGATAGATAGCAGCGCGCCGCAGCTCTTCGTCGAAAGACTCATCGTGGAGAAGATAGAGATTCTTCAACAGGAGCAGACGTGCCGGCTGATAGTAAGGATGGAGCGCAAGGAGCGAACGGAGATCGTAGAGTGTCTCCTTATCGAGCCTTTCCGGGTGTTTGATGAGTGTTGTCAGTTCCATATTCCTTACTTATATATCTTGTCATGACCTACCAGTTGGCAACGGTGGCATTGAAGATCTGGTCGGTAATCTCCTTCACCATCTGCGTGACGAGTTCTTCCTGAACGGAATTGAGCGATTGCGTTGATTCGTACGACGAAGTTGCCGTGAAGGAACGCTCGAAGTCGTCGGAGTGTTTCTTATTATTGGTAAACCGCACGTTGACGGTCATCGAGAGCTCCACCTGGGCGGAGTATCCTTCGCTCGACACAGACTTGTTGCGCTGCGTATACTGCGTAATCTCACCTTCAATCTTCAGGTCACCATTGCGTTTCACCTGGATAAGCTTGGTGTGATTGGCATAGGTGTCCTTCAACTGATTATTAAAGAGCGGTCCCATAGGTCCCCACACATAACTGGCGCGAATCGGGAAGTCGGCAATCTCGATGGTCTTCGTTGTACTATAGTCGATGCTGGCACCATTGAAGCTATAGTGGGGAACACACGAAGAAAGCATGAAGCAGTCAAACGACAGACACAGCAACAGCATGCACAAGCGTACTCCTGTGCGATGGCAATTGGTGATATGGCTGATGACTTTCTTCATTGTTCCTTGTAAATCACTTCTCTTTTTCAAGTCCGTATTGTTTCAACCTACGATAGAGTGTCCGGTCGCTGATGCCCAGTTCCTGGGCAGCACGCTTGCGATTTCCGCCATTGCGCTCGAGGGCTTTCTCAAGCATCTGCCTACTGAGGTCAGTCAGATTAAGGCTTTCAGGCTCTTTAATCTCTTCTGCCTCAGCTTCCTCTAAGGGGACTTGTGAGGCCATGCCGGCGGAACCTGTAACAGGTGTCACAGCCATACCCGACACATCAACCGCCTGGATAGGATGTTGGAATCCCACAGCGCCATTCAAGCCCCTAGCCTCATCGAGTTGCTTGCGCAAACTGTTCATGTCGCGTCGCAGATCACTCACATTACCGCGAAGCTCATAGAGAATCTTATAAAGCAGTTCTCTTTCGCTCTCATAGGAGTGGGAGCCTGCATGACCGATCACAGCCAGTTGCGTACTCTCCGGATCCTGCGGGATATATTTCGATAGTGTTTCAACATCTATCTCGCGCTTCTCGCTGAGCACCGACATCTGCTCTGTTATGTTCTTGAGCTGTCGCACGTTGCCCGGCCATTTATACTGTAGCATCAGACGCTTAGCATCTTCGGAAAGCGTGATTTTGGGCAAACGGTATTTCTCTGCCATCTGAGTGGCAAAGAGACGGAACAGCATTAGGATATCTTCTCCACGATCTCGCAGTGCAGGCATCTGCAACGGGATGGTGTTCAGACGATAATAGAGGTCTTCACGGAACCTTCCTTCGCTGATGGCCTTCCGCATATTGATATTGGTAGCTGCAACGATACGGACATCAGTCTTCATGATCTTCTGCCCACCCACACGGATATACTCACCCGTCTCGAGCACTCGCAACAACCGTGCCTGTGTTGCCAAAGGCAGCTCTCCCACTTCATCGAGGAAGATAGTACCCTTGTTGGCAATGCCGAAATAGCCTTCGCTCTCGCCGATGGCTCCCGTGAACGATCCCTTCTCGTGTCCAAACAGTTCACTGTCGATAGTACCCTCGGGAATCGAACCACAGTTGATAGCGAAATACTTCTCGCGTCGACGTGGGGAATTGTCGTGGATGACACGCGGAATGATCTCCTTGCCGACTCCGCTTTCGCCTACGATAAGCACACTCAAATCGGTGGGTGCTACCTGCAGGGCGACATCCAAAGCATGGTTCAAAGCATCGCAATTTCCCACGATGTTATACCTACTTTTTACCGTTTGTAGTCTACTACTATCCATTTGGGGTGACAAAATTACACATTTTATTCGAGATATCTGCAATTTTGGCAGTTTTTTTATCATTTCTTGGGATTCTGCTTGTCTATTTTGATAAGCAGAAGACCAATTCCTGTCCATATCAGCTCTCTAATGCGTACAATCAGTGCAACAAAAGTTCCGGCACTAGCGGTCATTCCCAGTCCGTTGACCGACATGAGAAAACCTCCTTCACGTCCACCAAGTTGCAAGGGCATGAAGAATAGCATATTGGCAAAAAGTGATGTGAATGCCAGGATAAGAATACACTGCAAATAATTCACCGATGGCATGAGGATAAGCAACACGAAGAATACTTCGAGGGCTGCACCGATACGACAGAGCAACTCCAAGACCACTGCTACAACAAAACTCTTTGGATTCTGGTTGTGAAGAGCTGCTATCTGTTTATCGATGGTATCGAGTTGTTCGCGGTGAACCTCTATGAAATCCCTTGCCCAACGCTTGACAAAAGGAACATGCCGCAGAATCTTCATTGCCCTGACAGCCAGTCCTTTCCTATAGCCAATCATGAAGAACCAAAGACCCAGTATGCAGAATGAGCCTATAATGGTAAGAACGGTTCCCATGAAAAGGTTAACAGGCCTGATCATGATATAAAGGAAGATCGACAGGAACCAAAACCAGAAATGGCTGAAGATATGGGTCATAGCGTATAGAATCACCGATGATGACGCCCGTTCCGTTCCGATCTTCGGAGCCAGTTCCATGACGCGATATGGTTCTCCGCCCATCAGTCCACCAGGAGTGGCGTAGTTCAGTGCAAAGCCGCTGACCGTGATTTTATAAAGCCACCAGAAGGAGAAAGGCGTTGCCGAAACAGGTTTTCCTGTCTCTTTCGCCTGTTTCTCAAGTTCCTCTTTGCTCACCTGTGCCTTGATGATGGTATACCAAGCAGCAGCATTGAAGACATACAAAACAGCCCACAGCGCTACCACTGCAAAAAACCAGTAGCCAGCGTGTTTCAATCCGCTCCACACCTGACCGAAGTCAAGCTGTGTCACCATGACGATGAGCACCAGCAGACCGAAAGCGAAAAAGCCGTTTTGATATTTCTTCTTCATAGGTACATTGCCAAGCTGATTCTGCTATTCCTCTGCTTGCGGTTGTTCTTGCTGGACATCTTTCTCGTTCTCACGTCCTTCGCGTTTCTTTGGAATAGCAAAACGTACCTTCTCACTCTCGTCGCGCTTCTCATGATAGAGCTTCGGTAATGGATTTGCCAACGGAGCATCATAATTCTTGCGGTTGCGAGCAGCATCGATAACTGCATAAAGAGCCTGGCGGAACGGATCGGCATCGGCTTCGTTATGGCCGGCAATATCGAATGAAGGACCATAGCACGAAGCGGCACAGGGCACGAGCAGTCCTGCTACATAGACGATGTTTTCTGTCGCTGCGAGGGCCTTGAGTGGTGCAACACCCTGATCGTGATACATGGCCAACACGGCATCGAAGGAATGGTATTTCTCTGTACCGAAGAAGTCGCTGGCGGAATAGGGGCCATATGCTTGCTTCCCCGAGGCGACAAGTTTCTGAATTGCAGGAGCAATCATCTCGCTCTCCTCTACCCCATCAGCTTTAGGATTCAAGGCAAGCACTGCTACACGAGGATTGCTAACACGCAAATCGCGCTTCAGCATCGTGAAGAGCATATCAGACTTTTTGAGAATGAGGTCGGTATTCAACTGTTCCACAACATCTTTCAACGCCATACCACTCGTTGCCACCGCTACACGGAGAGGTCCAGCCATGAGGAGCTGTAACCCCGTTGCCTCCAAATTGGCATTGGTCTCCAGAGGACCAAGGAGTAAAGCATCATAAGCACCGTTTTTCATGTCGGCAACTGCCTTGCTCAGGGCCTTGTCGCCAGCTTTCTTGGCTTCCTCCGTAGGATTGCCCAGCTCTACCTTCACTTCCTCGTCGAAGCAGGTGATCAGGTTGATACGCCCATCGCGCACTTCGTCTGCAGAGCTTATTATACTAAACACGGTTTCTGTGCCAAGCGCCTTGCGATGATAGGTTGCCAATTTCGGCGAACCATAGACAACTGGAGTGCAGAGTTCTAACATCTCCGGCTCTGCAAAAGTCTTAAAAATAAGTTCGTATCCAATACCGTTGGTATTGCCATGCGTAATGGCTACGCGGATTTTTCTTTCTTCCATTATCATTGATTGTTAAAAATATATCCAAGAATATGCTTCAGCAAGACTGACCTTCCTGTCGGGCAGTACTGAGCAAGCCACATGCTGCGAAGATATCCTCTCCACGCGATGCCCTAATTGTCGTAAAGACACCATGAGCAGTGAGATAATCGCGGAAACGCAACATCGTCTGTTCATCAGCTCCACGAAGAGGCACCCCAGGTATTTGGTGGAAGCATATCAGGTTGATGCGGCAGTCCAAGCCACGCAGCAGGTCGACGATTGCTCGGGCATGTGCCATGGAGTCGTTGAGTCCTCTAAACACGATGTACTCGAAGGAGAGGCGTCGCTGATGTGCGAAATCATAGCCTCGCAACAGTTCCACCACTTCCGAGATGTTCATAGCTTTCTCTGCTGGCATCAGCTGCATGCGTTGCTCATGGAGAGGTGAATGCAAACTGATGGCCACATGGCAGGGACTCTCGTCAAGGAATCGTTTGAGTTTCCCCCGCAGACCTACCGAGCTCACCGTGATGCGCTTCGGGCTCCATGCCAAACTCCAGTCGGCAGTGAGAATCTCCGTGGCGCGTAACACAGCATCCAGATTGTCCATCGGCTCTCCTTGTCCCATGAAGACGATGTTGGTAAGTTCATGGCTCTCGGGAATGGCATAAATCTGGTTCAGGATGTCAGCAACAGAGAGATTGCCATGCCATCCCTGCTTGCCTGTCTGACAGAAGAGGCAGTTCATCTTGCATCCCACCTGGCACGACACGCAAAGCGTTGCCCGCTCGCCATCGGGAATGAGAACCGTTTCCACGAACTTGCCGCCAGCCATGCCCGAATCATCGGAACATCTCACAGGAAGCAGGTACTTCACAGTTCCGTCAACACTGCGTTGGCTTTCGACAGGCGGCATAATGCCCACTTCATATTCCGACTTCAACCGCTCACGATTCTGTTTCGAGAGATTGGTCATCTCGTCGATACTTGCCACATGCTTCACATAGATCCACTGCGCCATCTGTCCACCTGTAAAGGCAGGCATTCCCAATGATGTTGCCACATCTTTCAGTTCGGCCAACGTCAAGCCAATTAGGCGCTTTTTTGTGGAATCCATGATGCATTTAGCCACTTTCAATCTGCAAAGGTACAATTTTTTCCCCTCAATTTATCATTCTTCGACTTTTTTTTGTATATTTGCACCTATTATTTAATAAAACAAGATTAAAATGAGAGAACGCATTGATTGTTTTCTGCCTTGCGACGATATCGAGGTTATTGCTCCGATGATCGAAACTTTGCGACACAACAAGAATGTCAGAAAGATATTCCTGCTCGTAGGACAAGACTTTGAAAAGCACTCAACTACTCCCAAAAGCTGTCAGACACTCGTTGTCAGCGATCTGCTCTCTACCGGAACTATGAGGGTTATCAGCCATGCAGCGAAGGCCGATTACATCCTTTTCAACCTGAAGACACCACCTGTGATGCTTGGCTCACATGCTGTCGATCGTCTAGTCAGGGCTGCCGACGAGACCCAAGCCGCCATGGTCTATAGCGACTATCTGGAAGAACAGAGCACAGACAGCAAGAAACTCGTTGTACGACATCCCGTCATCGATTATCAAGAAGGCTCTTTACGCGACGACTTCGACTTCGGACCTTTAGTATTATTACGCACATCACTGGTTAAATCATGGGAGAAAACAGTCTCTGCACTTCAGCAAAACGGCGACACTCGCCACATCTATTGTTATGCCGGCTGGTATGACCTGCGCCTGTTCCTGAGCCGTCAGCAGCAGCTATTCCATCTGAACGAGCTGTTATATACAACGATAGAACTCGACACACGCAAAAGCGGCGAGCGGCAGTTCGACTATGTGAACCCTCGTAATCGCGAGGTGCAGATTGAGATGGAAATCGCCTGCACTCATCATCTGGAGGCCGTCAATGCATTGGTTGACACCACCACATATACCGACATCGACTTCGACGAACAGGATTTCGACGTTGAGGCATCAGTGGTGATTCCCGTCTTCAATCGTGTCAAGACCATTCGCGATGCCGTTGAGAGCGCACTTACCCAGAAAACCCGCTTCCCATTCAATGTCATTGTCGTTGACAACCATTCTACAGACGGCACAAGCGATATACTTACTGAGCTTTGCAAAGAGAGCAAAGGACGACTGGTCGTCATCGTTCCCGAACGCACGGATTTAGGTATTGGCGGCTGCTGGAACATGGCCATCAACGACGACCGCTGTGGGCGCTTTGCTGTGCAGCTCGACTCCGATGACCTTTATTCGTCACCCCTGACGCTGCAACGCATCGTTGATGCCTTCTACGAGCAACACGCAGCCATGATGATCGGTAGCTACCGCATGTGCAACTTCCAGTTGGAAACACTTCCGCCAGGCCTTATCGACCATAAGGAGTGGACAGACCAAAACGGACCGAACAACGCTTTGCGCATCAATGGACTCGGCGCTCCACGTGCCTTCTTCACACCCTTGGCCCGTCAGTTGCAGTTCCCTAACACCAGCTATGGTGAGGACTATGCCATGGGACTGGCTTTTAGCCGTCAGTGGCGCATCGGCCGTATCTTTGACGAATTGTACCTCTGTCGCCGGTGGGATGGAAACAGCGATGCCGCCCTCTCCATTGAGAAACAGAATGCCAACAACCTCTACAAGGATCGCCTGCGCACCATGGAACTGAAAGCACGCCAGTCAGCCGAGAATCCGAACCGCGAGACACCTTTGACACGATTCTTCGACCGACAGTTAGAGAAATGGGAAGATGCCAATCAGCGCTATCGAGACCTGACCAATGTTCAGACACGCGAACTCTCAGCAGGCGATACTACTCTGCGTGTGCAATGGAATCCTGCCCGCATGGTTTCGACAGGAGCAAAGATCGATGCAAACACTATTAATGAACGCCCCTGCTTCCTATGTGCAAAGAACCGGCCATCAGAACAATTCGCTAAAACCATGGTGAGCAGCAACGGGAAGGCGAGTTACGAACTACTTGTCAACCCCTATCCTATCCTTCCCATGCATTTCACCATTCCCCTGACGAGTCATGAGCCACAACGCATCAGCGGCCATTATCCGATGATGCATCAGCTGACGAGTCGCTATCCAGATATGATGGTGTTCTACAACGGTCCTCGGTGCGGCGCCTCCGCTCCCGACCACATGCATCTGCAGGCGGGCACCAACGGAATCATTCCGCTGCAGCAGAGCTGGCCGCGATTGAGCCGTAATCTGGAGGAAGTGTTCAGATTAAACGACGATGCCAGCATCTCCCTGTTACACGACTTCGTATGTCCGGCATTCGTTCTTCGTAGCAAAAAAGCTGATGAAGACGCCCGCCTCTTCGAGATATTCTATAAGGAGTTCGATACACTTTGCCCGACTCAAGATGAGCCCATGATGAACATCGTGGCATGGCGACAGCACGACACACTTATCTCCGTTGTGTTCCCCCGCCAGAAGCACAGACCCGACTGCTATTTTGCTGATGATGCCAAGCAACGGCTTGTCAGTCCCGGTGCTCTCGACATGTCGGGACTCATCATCACGCCCAGACAGCAAGACTTCGAAAACCTCACTGCAGAAGAAGCCACCGCCATTCTGCGCGAGTGCAGCCTCAGCGACACGGCCATGCAACAACTGACTGACCAGCTGAAGCAGTTCCACACCAAGGAACAAGACGTGGGGGGCAAGGAGCAAGAAGCGATGGGCGAAGAGCCTAATGTCAGCGTAGGCATCGTGAGCGCTCAGCAGATTCGTTTCACGCTGAACAAGTCCTACACCGCAAAGGGCGTTGATATCACAGGTACGCAATTGGTGGAGTTTGCCGAAGGCGGCATCCTGTGGAATGGCAATCAGTATCGTGAACTGCGCTTCATTCCGAAGCGTTCCGATGCATCGTTCTCGCTTGAAGACGTGGTGATCGGCGTGGGTTTCCATTGGGAGCGCAAGGAAACGCAGACCTTCCGTGGAGCCCTGCATCTGGTGGTGGAAGCCGATCAAATCTGTGCCATCAACGAACTCTCAGTCGAACAATATCTCGAGAGCGTCATCTCCAGCGAGATGAGTGCCACCTCCTCCATCGAACTCCTCAAAGCGCATGCCGTGATCTCCCGTTCGTGGTTGCTGGCTCAGATGAAGAAACGCGAAGAGAACGGCGACCACCGCGACAATTTCTTCTCCTTTATCAAGAAGGACGACGAACTCATCCGCTGGTACGACCGTGAGGAACATACCATCTTCGACGTATGTGCCGACGACCACTGCCAACGTTATCAGGGCATTACCCGTGCCGCCAATCCACACGTGGCCGAGGCCATCAGAGCCACGAAGGGACAGGTGCTAATGTCTGAAGATCAAGTATGCGACACACGCTTCTCGAAGTGTTGTGGCGGTCGCACCGAGGAATACCAATACTGTTGGGAAGACATCAAGAAGCCCTACTTGCAGTCGGTGGAGTGTCCGTGGTGCAACACGCACGACGAACACATCATCCGACAGGTGCTGAACGACTACGATCAGGAAACTGCCGACTTCTACGAGTGGACCGAGACCATCAGCGCCAAGCAGGTAGCCGAGTGGCTGCAGGGTAAACTTGGCATCAGCTTGGGTGCTATCCAAGACCTTGTTCCAATGGAGCGAGGCAAGAGCGGCCGCATCTGGAAACTGAAGTTCGTGGGCACCGAGGGCGAATACACCGTCGGGAAGGAACTCGAAATCCGACGTCTGCTCTCCACATCCCATCTGAAGAGCAGTTGCTTCGATGTTGAAAAACTGGTCGATGTGCTGCCGCCGTCGGCCGAGGCTGCTGCCGAGGAACGCGATGCCGAAGCCATCACCTTCGTTCTTCATGGCCGCGGCTGGGGACATGGTGTCGGTTTCTGCCAGATCGGTGCTGCCGTGATGGGTGAAACCGGGAAAGACTATCACGAAATCTTAACACATTATTACCAAAATGCAGAAATCAAGAAGGTATACTAAACGCGACGGAGCATCGCCTTGGGCATGGGTGCCCACGCTCTATTTTGCCGAAGGACTGCCCTATGTGGCGGTGATGACTATCTCCATCGTGCTCTACAAACAGCTTGGACTCTCGAATGCCGAGATCACATTCTATACCTCATGGCTCTACCTGCCGTGGGTCATCAAGCCGCTATGGAGCCCGTTCATAGACCTCATAAAGACCAAGCGTTGGTGGATCACAGCGATGCAGTTGCTCATCGGAGCAGCCTTTGGCGGTGTGGCATTTACATTGCCCACCCACTTCTGGCTACAAGGATCGCTGTTCTTCTTCTGGGTGATGGCCTTCTCGAGTGCCACCCACGACATAGCTGCCGATGGTTTCTATATGCTTGGACTCAACGAACACAACCAGGCATGGTTCGTTGGCATCCGCTCCACGTTCTATCGGCTGGCCACCATTTTCGGCCAAGGCATCCTGGTGATGATTGCCGGCAACCTGCAGGTCATCTATCGTAACAGCATCGCCTTCTCGTGGAGCCTGATGTTCTATGGTGTCACCGGACTCTTCATCGCCCTATGGCTCTGGCATAGCTACATTCTGCCACGACCCAGCGACGACCTGCCACGCAAAGACATCAATGCAAGCACCATCTGGAGCGAGTTCGTGCATACCATCGCCACCTTCTTCACCAAATTTCCCGTAAAGGAAACCATCATCGGCATCCTTTTCATGTTGCTATACCGCATGCCCGAAGGACTGCTCGCCAAGGTGTCGGCGCTGTTCCTTATCGATGCCGGACACAACGGCGGACTCGGACTCTCGCCACAGGAGTACGGACTCGTACAAGGAACCGTGGGTGTCATCGGTCTTACACTTGGCGGAATCCTCGGTGGTATCTGTGCCGGACGCGACGGATTGCGCCGATGGCTGTGGCCGATGGTGTGCGCTATCACACTACCCGACCTCGTCTATGTCTACATGAGCTATGCCCTCCCCGACAGTCTGTTCGTCGTCAACGTATGCGTGTTCATCGAACAGTTCGGCTACGGTTTCGGCTTCACTGCCTACATGCTATACCTTATTTTATATAGCCAAGGCACTTTCAAGACCAGCCACTACGCACTATGCACGGCCTTCATGGCCCTGTCGATGATGATTCCCGGTCTCTTCGCCGGCGCCCTGCAGGAAGCCGTGGGCTATAAGCACTTCTTCATCATCGTGATGGCATGCTGCGCTGTGACATTCATCGTCACCAGTTTCCTAAAGATCGACCCAGAGTTCGGAAAGAAGAAAGAAGAGGAAGAATAAAACCTTTTTGCTTTTCAGGCCTCATGCCATATGAAACACCTTAGATTATATCTGATTACCCTGCTGACCATCATCGGTGTTATAACGCTGATGGCACAAGAACCTTATGCAGCACTCTCTTCCGACGGTACCGAACTCACGTTCTATTACGACAATAACCGGATGTCACACAGCACAACGTTCGACGTGCCTTGGACAAGTTCCAGACCCGAATGGACGCATATCACCGATATCACTACGGTAGACTTCCATGATTCGTTTACCGACTACGATGGGCTGACTACGGCGAGATTAATGTTCTGCGGCATGGAAAAACTCACCACCATCAACAACCTCAGCCGTTTGAATACAGCGAACATAACGGATATGTCCGGTATGTTCTGTGGTTGCAAATCCCTGACGTCCCTTGACCTCTCGAACTTCAACACGGCCAACGTGACAAATATGGGATCTATGTTCTTTGATTGCGAGACCTTGGAGACTCTTGATGTGACTAGTTTCAATACGGCAAACGTGACGAATATGGGAGATATGTTCAGCTGGTGTTTATCCCTGAAGAATCTTGACTTGTCGGGCTTCAACACCGCCAACGTGACCTACATGGGCTGGATGTTCTATAATTGTAGTGAGTTGGGGGCTATTAACCTGTCGAACTTCAACACCACCAACGTCAAGAAAATGTACAATATGTTTTGCGAGTTCCCAAAGTTGACAGTATTGAATCCCTCGAGTTTCAATACCGCCAACGTCAAGGACATTGTCCTGTACTGGGATAACTTTACGCCATTTTCACCCTGACCAACAACGACTCATACTTGAGCGTTCATGAATTATTCAGGCAGTATCATTCCCTTGATTACTCTGCCAGCAACAGATTGACCAGCGGCTCCACGTCATCCGTTGTCACATCGCCGTCATGATTCATATCGGCTGCCTCGAGATCATAATCGCCTTCATGGGTGATCAGATAGTTCACCAGAGCAGTTAAGTCGGCAATATCCACCTTCCCATCACGGTTCACGTCGCCAGCCAGGAACTTCAACTCACTCAGCCTAACCAACGAGAAATCAACTACTACTGGCCGATGGTCACCCAACCACTTCGTATCGCTGGTTACATTGACATACCCGTAGGTATAATCCTGCTCAATGCGGAATTTCTTCGGTACCAGTTGCAGGGCATCAGCGGCCGATGGGTTCACATACAGAATCTTATCAACAACTTCGTAATTTGTGAAATTAGCTTGATCGGTTTGGTCAGTAAGGTCACTCATGTCAGTCGTTGGATATATTCCGCCACGATAGAACTGCACCCAAGGATCTCCAACACTGTATCCATTCAATTTGTCGATGAAGTTAGTCCTAATATCCTCGCGCGTCCAGCGGCTGTTAGTATCGCCGATGACCAATTTCGGACGGCTACTGTCTGAAGAGTTAATGGCATCAGCCATCTGGCTCCACTGTTGTTCACGCGATGAAACAACATCGCCAGCATCCATGTGAAGCACATATACATCTATCACCAGCCCTTCACCGACCGTCATATCATAATGGCGATAGCCCTTCTTCACATACTGGTTTCCATCGCCAGACTCTGAGTGTTCCCACCGCGTCCAAGTCTCGTTCTCTGCGGAAACCTTGCTGGTCTTCCAAATTAGGTTTAGGCCGTCGGTGTCGAAAGGATAAGAAAAATCACCTAAACTTAACGTAGCACGCACTTCGCCACTATCATAGTAATCATCAATTTCCGACATCAACGAGCCATGATAGTTAAAATCCTCACTGACTCCGATGAAGTCGTAACCCTTCATCTTCAGATACCTGCTGATGAGTTTCGTGCCGTCGCTGCCCGGGCCGTCTTCGTTCACCGTGATAAAACCAAGAATTTTCTGCGGCAGTCCATCCACATTCAGAGCAGCAGCTGTGAAAGAGGCCTCTTCTTCCGACTGATACAGTTTCTTGCACACAAGGCGCAAGTCATCGAGTTTGAAGAACGTCTGTGTCTCGCCTTCATGGCCTGCATTCCACCATTCTGAATTACTGCCGGCAGTAATCATCAATTTGCCGTCGGCACCTACCATGATTGGAATCGTAACAGGAATACCTATAATATCGTTCACACCCGTCTTAGTTACCGTAGAGCCATTTGCCGAGAAGAACACATTGCGACCTTCCCAAGTACATAATAGCGCTGACAACTCGTACTCACCACAGGGCATATCGTTGACCGTCTGAGTAATGCTCATAGAAGGACACCACCATTGATAAGCATTAAAAAGGTACAGTCCATCCTTATACGTTAAATTATAATCCTTTAGCCCAGTATCATTGTAATCCTCGGGAGAGATAACTTCTCCATCGCTGTTATAAGCCACGAAAGTCCAACCCGTCATATCTCCCGTCTCGAACGAAGGATTCGTGATGAGCCATGTGGCATTCAAGGGATTAGTGGTGCTAGCTGACTTCAATAGTTTTTTCTGCGTTGTCCGAAGGTCGCTTTTTGCAATGCGGAACAGGCGATAATGGCCTGCGGGGTCCTCACTTGTGTTTAGGCGGTTCAAGGCAATAGGTTCTCCGATCTCTAAGCGACCAGGCGTCCACGAACCCATATATCCTTTCCACTGGGCTTCGCTCGACATCGGATATTTGCCATTCTCAAACAACCAGTAGCCATCCTGGAACGTCGGTATTAGCCAACTCCATTCGTCGAGCGCCTTGTCAGTATAGGTATTCACATACATATACCCTGCGTTTTCGTGTGTCTGGAACAGATCAGCACTATAAACCACATTGCGCAGTCCGATGTAATTGCCGTCCTGCTCGATGGTGAAGAAGTTGGCTGACTCCAATACAGCTGTCTCGTCGGCTGCCAAATAGCGAAGGGCCTTCGACTCTGTGCTAGCCCAGTCGGGTTTAGCTTCATAGGCACCAATCCCAACCACCAGCCCTGTGTTTTCAGCTGAAACCAGTATATAGTAATAGTCGGGAGAAGCCACGATAGCGTTCGTACTCGTCACCTCAGTAAATCCTCTTGCGGGGGTGAGCAATGTGGTGTAGTCGGCAGCCTGCATGGTCTGCGCAGCCGTCATCATGCAAAGCATGGTCAGAAACTGGATGAATTTGTTCATAGTCATTGGCATTAGTGCTGCAAAGTTACGACTTTTCTTCGACATCTCCAAATGTTTCGCAATCATAATGGTGATGATGTCTTTTATATATGAGCAAGAACAATGCTTTCGTGAGGCTGGAGAAGTGCTTTCGTGTGGCTGGAGAAATGCTCCGAAATAGCGAGAACAATGCTTCGATTTAGCAAATCAACTTATTTTAATCAGTAAATTAACTTAATTTGATGAGTAAATTAACTTAATTTGGTAAGTAAAATAACTTAATTTACTGAATAAAATAACTTAATTTACCGAACAAATTAAGTTAATTTACTTTTCTACCTCATTGCTCTAGCATCATAAGGGCATTGAGATGGGCAAACGAGATGATTGCTCTTGACACACGAAAAGACTGCTCCATACAGCCAATCATTTGCTTCGGGGATTATAAATTGTATAGATATAGTTCCAAAATAATAACAAAAAATGGTTATTTATTTTGTGTTTTGTTCATTTTTTTGTATCTTTGCAATGACTTTCTGACGCATTGCTTTGCAAGAAAAAAATCGTATCTATATTTCTTTAGTGGAATAAAAAACGACATGCAATGAAGATCATAGACGATCAGCTGATTAACGGTGTGGTGGAACAGGCGAAGAAGTCGCCAAGACTGAGAATGAACTACAACTTTCATCAGAGTCTTCAGGACAAATGCCATCGTTTCCTCAACGCGTTGGAACCTGGCACACAGATTCCCATCCACCACCACCCCACCAAAGCTGAAACGGTAGTCATTCTGAAAGGAAAGGTCAAGGTGTCGACCTACAACGATGAGGGTGAGATTCTGGAGTCGTGCGTGCTCAGTCAGGCGAGCGGAATCTATGGCGTTGATATCCCCGCGAACGTCTGGCACGATGTTGAATGTCTGGAACCCAGCGTACTTATGGAATGCAAAGAGGGACCGTTTGTCGAACACGAGGCTGACGGAATTCTTGAAATCAAGAGATGCTCGCGGCAGTAGCCGCTATGTCGAAACGCCCGTTGCAACTAAACATCCTTTACCGACATCTATCTGAACCTATTGACATATCTATTATTTACATATCTTATTATTATCAACCTTTAACTATCCTAACTTATGGCTGACATTTCAAGAAGAGAATTTCTAAAGAAAGGAAGTGCCGCTTTAGCAGGAATGATGGTTGCACCGACCATCCTCCCTGCATCAGTACTCGACGCTAATGCCGACAAGAAAAAGAAGGCGACACGTAGTGACAAACTCAACATCCTCGGCGTGGGAATCGGAGGACGCGGAGCCGCCAATCTGGCGGAGATGGAGACCGAGAACATCATCGGTCTGTGCGACGTCGACTGGAAGTATGCGAAGCATATCTTCGACAAGTATCCGCAGGCGAAAGCCTACAACGACTACCGCAAGATGTTCGACGAATTGCTCGACAAGGCCGATGCCGTGATGATTGCTACCGCCGACCACACGCATGCCATCATCGCTGCTGAGGCGATAGCCGCCGGCAAGCACGTCTATCTCGAGAAACCGATGACGCTCTATGCCTACGAGAGCCGTCTGCTCACGAAGCTGGCCGAGAAGCACCAGGTGGCCACACAGCAAGGCAATCAAGGCGCTTCGTGGCCCGGCACACGTAAAGCACTCAACTGGCTCTGGAACGGTGAGATTGGCGAGGTGACGCGCATCGAGGCGTTCACCAACCGACCCATCTGGCCACAGGGAATGGCTGCACCAACCGACAAGCCCGCTATCCCCAGCACCATGAACTGGGATGCCTTCATCGGACCGGCAAAGTATCGCGACTATCACCCGTCGTACACCCCGTGGAACTTCCGCGGATGGTGGGACTTCGGCTCAGGAGCCCTCGGCGATATGGCCAACCACATTTTGCAAGTAGCCTTCAAGGGATTGCACCTCGCAAACCCGACCGACGTCATCGGCAGTTCAACGATGCTCATGACCGATGCCTGTCCTACCGCACAGAAGATCACCTTCCGCTTCCCTGCCCGACCGAACCTGCCACATCTGGCTCTGCCCCCATGCGAACTCACATGGTACGACGGCGGACTACGCCCGAACCTGCCGTTCGAAATCCCCAAAGGTAAGAAGTTCGACGGCGACGGAGCAACAGTATTCTACGGCACAAAGGATATCATGGTGGTCGGCACCTACGGCCGCGACCCGTTCCTCGTTTCCGGCCGCGACCCGCAAGTTCCTGAGATTGAGCGCGTGGTCACCCTTAGCCACCAGCAAGACTGGATTCGCGCCTGCAAGGAATCGCCCGAAACCCGCGTGAAATCGGCTGCCGACTTCTGCTACTCCGGTCCCATGAACGAAGTCATCGTGATGGGTGTGGCTGCCGTCCGTCTGCAGGATCTCGAACAGTGGCTCCACTGGGATGCAGAGCAGATGCGCTTCACCAATATCCCCACTGGCACAAAGATTCGTGCCGTCATCGAGGACCGTTTCAACATCAAGGACGGACATCCCACGTTCGACCGCAAGTATAGCGAACCAGTCGATGCTAATGAATATGCCCAGAGCCTCATTATTCCGAAGTATTACAACGGCTACAAACTGCCCGATATGCCTAAATAACAACAACCATTCAATCGACGAATCATGAAAAAACTATTGATTGTATTGGCCGTTGCGCTGATGGGGTTCTACACCCCGACAATGGCGAAGAAAAGGACGTTGAAGGTCTCTACCGAACTGAAAGGGGCGGAAACGCAGAAACTGTCCTTTGAGGTCGACAAGGATGGCTATATCCGCATCTTCGATGGGAAGACGACGCGAGGCTGGCGCAGTTACGGCAAAGACTATCTGGCCCCACGCTGGACGGTCGATGACGGCTGTCTGCACTTCCGTCGCGGACAGGGCGAAGGCGGCGACATCATCTTCGCCCATAAGTTCAAGAACTTCATACTCGAGATGGAATGGAAAATCCAGCAGGGCGGCAACTCCGGCATCTTCTATCTGGCGCAGGAGGTAACCCGTCCCGATGGAGGAATGGAACCTATCTACATCTCGGCTCCTGAGTGCCAGGTGCTCGACAACGAAAACCACCCGGATGCCAAGCTGGGCGTCGACGGCAACCGCAAGGCGTCGTCGCTCTACGACATGATTCCCGCCAAACCACAGAACGCCAAACCCTGGGGACAGTGGAACAAGGTGAAGATCGTGGTGAAGGACGGAAAGGTGGAACATTGGCAGAACGATGTGAAGGTGCTCACCTACGAACTGTGGACGCCCGAATGGACGCGCATGCTGCAGGAGAGCAAGTTCTCCGAGAAGGCTTGGCCTACCGCCTTCCAACTTCTCAACAACTGTGGCGGCGATAAGCACGAAGGACTCATCGGCATGCAGGATCACGGCGACGACGTATGGTTCCGCAACATCCGCGTGAAGATTCTGAAGTGAGTCTGCAGGCGGCTTGCCGGCACGCTCAACGATTCTAGTTTTTATTTATTAAAATTGACGTAACATCAAGAAAATGAAGAAGATATTATTCCTTGCAGCCATCAGCATCGCATTCCTGGCAACGGGCTGCAACAACAAATGTAAGTGCAACTGCAACTGCTCGGGCTGCGAATGTAACAAAGACGCGTCAGCTGCTGCCCTCGACTTCGAAGTCGTCGACAAGGCACAGGTGGAACTCGCTGATTTCGCTGTCGACAACGACGGCTACATCACCTTGTTCGACGGTAAGACCCTCAAGGGCTGGCGCGGCTATGGAATGGACGAGCCTCCCACCAGCTGGGATGTGGAGGACGGAGCCATCCATCTGAAAGGCTCAGGCACCGGTGAGGCACAGGTTGAAGGTGGCGGCGACCTCATCTTCGCACATAAATTCCGCAACTTCGACTTTGAGTTCGAATACAAGATTTCAGAAGGCGGCAACTCCGGCGTGTTCTACCTTGCACAGGAGGTGATGAACAAGGGTGAGTATCTGCCCATCTGGCAATCAGCATCTGAGTTCCAGGTGCTCGACAACGACGGCCACGAAGATGCTAAACTCGGCGTCGACGGCAACCGTCAGGCAGCCTCGCTCTACGATATGATTCCCGCCAAGCCGCAGAATGCCAAGAAGGCTGGCGAGTGGAACCAGGGTAAGATCACCGTCTTCAAGGGCACCGTCATTCATGCTCAGAACGGTGAGAACGTGCTCGAATACCACCTCTGGACACCGAAGTGGAAGGAGATGTTGCAGAACAGCAAGTTCAACGAGACGGGCGACTTCCCCATTGCCTATAAACTGTTGCTCAACATGGGTGGCGACAAGCGCGAAGGCTATGTCGGCTTCCAAGATCACGGCGACGATGTGTGGTATCGCAATGTTCGCATTAAAATTCGTGACTGATGAGATTCCTTAGATTTTTCCTCACTTTTTGCATCGGTCTGCTGACATTCCAGCAGGCTGATGCTCAATGGCGACGCGCCGGCACACCCAGACGGCAAGTAATACAGAAGCAGATGAACCTCCAACTCTACAGCATCCGCGATATACTCGGCAACGCTGAGACCTACGCCAAGAACCACGTCGACGTGTTCAAACGTCTGCACGAAATGGGCTATACAGGCGTAGAGGCAGCCAACTACGGCGACGGCAAGTTCTATGGAGTCTCGCCCGAGCAGTACAAGAAGGACTGCGAGGCAGCCGGACTGAACCCCATCTCGTCGCACGCCACGCGCAACCTCAATGCCGACGAATTGGCCAGCCACAATTTCACCGAAGCCCTGAAGTGGTGGGAGCAAGCCATCAAAGCCCATAAGGCTGCTGGCATGAAATACATCGTGAGCCCGTGGTGCGAGGTACCGAAGACGTTGAAGGACGGACAGACCATCTGCGATTTCTATAACGAGGTGGGACGCCGATGCCGCGAGGCAGGACTGCTCTTCGGCTACCACTCCCATTCCCACGAATTTCAGAAGGTGGAGGGCGTCGTTTGGATCGACTACATGATGCAGCACATCGATGCTGAGAACATGTTCTGGCAGATGGATGTCTATTGGGCCATTATGGCGCAGCAGGGACCCGTCCACTATTTCAAGAAGTATCCCGGACGTTTCAAGATGCTGCACATCAAGGACATCTATGAACTCGGCGAGAGTGGCTTCGTAGGCTTCGATGCCATCTTCCGCAATGCCGATTTAGCCGGTATGCAGGACTATGTCGTAGAGATGGAAGGCAACGACGGCACTATCGATTCAATGGAAGGCGTCCGCCGCTGTGCCGAGTACCTCAAATCACAGCCCTTCGTCCGCCCGTCATACGCGAAGTAAGGCTAAAACCAAGAAAGTACTTGCTATGAAGAGAGTAATGCGAATAATCATGTTGGTGGCGGTGGTATTGCTGACCGCTACGCAGACTCATGCCCAGCGACGAATCTCCATTTTCTTCGACCACGTGGCGGAAATCGCCAAACAGGAGAAAATCAGCATCAAGGAGGCGGCAACACGCGTACGCCAACTGGGCTATGAGGGCATCGACATCAGGGTGACCATGAGCGACGAAGAGCTGAACCTGCTTGACAGTCTGGGATTCCAGCATGCCTGCGCGATTGCCGACATCAACCTGATCGGAGGTGAGCAGCCGAAGGTGGTCCGCGAGGTGCTCGACTTCATGCATCACCGTGATTACACGCGCCTGTTGCTGCTGCCCGGCATGCTGCCCAGAGATGCCGACAGCAAGTTCATCGATGCTGCCTGCACACGCATTGCGGCATTCGTCAAGGCTGCCCAGCGGGAAGGCATCGACGTGATGGTCGAAGACTACGACAACCCTCGCGCCATCTGTTACAACACACCCATCCTCGACCATCTCTTTGCTGCATCGCCGCAACTCAATCACGTGTTCGACACGGGCAACTATCTCTTCTGCGATGAGGAGGTAATGGTGGCGCTGCGCCATTTCCGCGAGCGTGTACACCACGTACACCTCAAGGACAGGAGGGCAATGCACGACTCTGCCTCTCTGGTCATCGGCACAGGCATCATGCCCCTGAAGGAAGTAATGTCAGAACTCCTCTCGTCGGGCTACGATGGCTGGTTCTGCATCGAACACTTCGGTGCACCCAACATGCTCAAATATGCTGCACAGTCCATCGCCAACGTGAAGGCAGCGTGGGACGAGATTGAGAAGTAGGAACTCTTTGTAAAGGCTATATAGAAAAGCACCGCTCCGAGTTGTACGGAACGGTGCTTTTATTGGTATAGGGCCCTTGCCCTGCTTCAGATGGATGACTATTCCACAATGACCAGACCACCCATGGGCTGGAGGGTGACGCGGGCCTGGCCTTTCGCATCGACCTTCAGCGTCTTCATGGCTGGGGTGGGCCAATAGGGAGGCAGGGTGACGCGATTCCTTCCACGCGGACCGGGAGTCTGTGGGGCTGCCTTCGCGGCCTTTTCTGCGGCCTTCGCTGCTGCCTGCTGAGTCTTCTGAGCCTTCTTGTCGAGTTCGTCGACATAATAGGTGACAGTCTTGCCTGCGAACATCGGCAGGTTGAGGGTGAGCGTCATCGGGGCGTTGGTGCCGTTGATGCCGCCGACATACCACTTTCCGTTGGTGGCCTTACGGGCGATGACGGCATAGCGTGTGGGGTAGCCGTCGATGTAACGGGTCTCTGTCCACGTGGTGGGCACCTGGCGCAGGAAGTCGAGTTCAAACTGTGGCAGCTCCTCGAGGTTGTTGGGATACATCGCCACGCAGTTCACGCTGACCTGATTGGTGATGGCGGTAGCAAGCTCGAAGATGTCGCCGGTGAAGCGCTGGTGGCGGCTTTTGTTGTCGCGGCTCATATAGCGGTTCATCATCATGCCGCCCCAGTCGAAGGAGCCCACGGCATTGCGCGAGAAGGGATGCATAGACATCTCGAAGCCTTCCTGGCGGGCATGATAGTCGGAGAAATATACGTTCTCGCTGGCGAGTGCAGCCTCGGAGCCTACATAGTTGGGATACATGCGCTCCCAGCCGCGGGGCAGCGTGCAGCCATGGAAGATGCACTGAATACCGAAGTCGTTGGCATCGCTGAGGATGTCCTCGTAGAGACGCATGGTCTCCTGCTTGTCGCCGCCGAAGAAGTCGACCTTAATGGCTTTCACACCGATACGCTTCATCCACGCCATGTCCTGCTTGCGCTTGATGGAGTTGTTCATCACGCCTCGCGGTCCCTGCGGAGCATCATTCTCGGAGCCGTTGCTGTTGTACCACAGCATGAGCTTCACATTCTTCGACTTGGCATATGCAGCGAGTTCCTCGATGCGGTCGTAGCCGATCTGCGTGTCCCAGAGGGCATCGACGAGGCAGTATTCGAAGCCCATTTCTGCCGAGAGATCTATCATCTGCACCTGGACGTCGTAGGTGGTGGCACTGTCCTGCCAGACGAGCCAGCTCCACGTGTATCGGCCGGGCTGATATTTCTCGGAGGGTTCGTAGAGCGGTTCCACGACATCGAACTGTACGGTGGTCTCAACGATGGGAGCCAGCGTGCTGCCGACGGTGATGGTGCGCCATGGGGTGAATCCGGGTAGCATAATCGAGGCCGACGTGGAGCCGAAGCCGTTGTTCTCACCTTCCTGCGGATATTCTACGGTATAGCCCGTTCCAGGTTTATAGTCGCTGAGGCGTGCACCGCAATACTGGCTGGTGACGCCTGTCTCGGAAATGAGTATCCAGACGTTGGCCCCTTCGGTCGGGAGGGGTGACTTGAACAGACAGGGGAACGTGTAGCCCACGCCGAAGTGCGAGGCCTTCGTCATCGGTGCATCAGCCTCGTAGTCCTCCTCGTAGCTGGGCTTCGTGCGCTCCCATCCCGTCATCGGAGTGATTTGCGGGCTGAGGAAGGTCGTCGTGCCGTCGAGGAGGTTGAAGGCCGTTGCCTCGCGCTCGATAATAGCACACTTGGGGTTATCTCTCGGTCCGCGTCCGAGCTGGTAGCAGAATGCCACGTCATTGTTCGACACTTGGAAGATGACGCTCATGGGGACTCGCTTCTCAGTGTTGAAATCCACCTGCAGGCGGTTGGCCTTGTAGTCGACCTCGGTGCGCTTCGACTGTGTAAGCTTGTAACGGTTGTTGATGGACATCTGGCTGGCCTTCTCCTGCATAGTGAGTCCGCTGGTGAAGTCACCGAGATTGGTGACGAGGCCCAGCGCAGAGGGCTTCACGACCTGCGTGCCGTCGTAGCTCACGGCATAGGTGGCGTGTCCGTTGTTGCAGGCGATTGTCACTTGGAGTCGTCCGTCGGGCGAGCTCACTGTCTTGTCGTCGGCCTGTGCCACCATCGAGGAGAACAGGGCCAAGCAAAGGAATAGCTTCTTCATTTTGTAAAGTCTGTTTATTTGATTGGTAATTTATCCGTCATTCTATTCATACAGTTCTTCTTGCCTATTGATTTTTGCGAAATCACGGAGGAACTGGGCAAAACCATCGGCACAGGCATCGACGAAGCGGCGGCCCTTCTCAGCTGTGGAGAGGGCAGGGTTGCCAATGCCAGTGTCTTCTGTGACGAGCGTCCAGTGGCGGGGCATCCACACCTTTCCTTCGCGCAGGGCATCGATAGCGAACGACTTGCTGCGTCCTTCGCCAGCCTCTTCAAGCCGCACGAACTCCGGGTGGTAGTGCATCATGACTGATGTCTCAATCTCATCGGCGTGGTCGCCAGGATGTTCAAAGTAGTCGCGAGCAGGTGCCATCTTAAACCATTCGGCGGAGGCGATAAGAAGCCCCACCCCTTGCCTCTCCCGGGGAATAGAGAGGTCCCTTATCATCTGCTTGAACGAGTTGCCGCCGTGGCCATTGATGATAAGAAGGCGGCGCATGCCCTGATGACTGAGCGAGGCGACGATGTCGCGCAAGATGGCCTGCTGCGTCTCGTAGCGGTAGTGGATGCAGAAAGGCAGGTCGCGCTGACCGGGATTCTGTGAACCCATCATCACCGGCGGCAACACCATACAGCGCACACCGTAGCGGTCAAGGGCTCTCTGGGCAGCATCGACAGCCACAGCCTGCGACAGGATGCAGTCGGTCATATAGGGCAGATGCAGGTTGTGCGGCTCTGTTGCCCCCCAGGGAAGTATCACCACGTCGTATTGATGTTGTCGGGCAACACCAAATGTTGAAACTGACAGGTCAATTTCTCTATTCATAGGAAATAATTAGCCAGCCTAAAGCTTCATCTTACAAGGGTTTGTATTCCACGAAGGCTTCCATAGCCTCGTAACAAGCCAGGCCGAGGTCGTCGTAGAGTTTGGCGGTTCCGCGGTTGCGGTCTTCAGCCCGCTGCCAGAACAGACGCTCGTCGTTGCCCAGGAACGGTGCACTTTCCATCTGCGACTGATGCTTCAGAATGGAGTTTCGCTTAGCGCGCAGCTCCTCAGGCGACATGGGCACACACATCTCAATGTTCTCGATTTCCCACTCGGCCCAAGCACCACGATACATCCATATGCGGCAGTCCTTTAGCCACTCGGCACCATCTTTCTTCTCTTCATCGATGGCAGCCAGCACAGCATCGGTACACTTACGATGGGTGCCGTGCGGGTCGGCGAGGTCGCCTGCCACGTATATCTGGTGAGGCTTGATGTCGCTGATGAACTTCTGCACGATGGCCACGTCCTTCTCAGTCATAGGCAGTTTCTCAATCTTTCCACTCTCATAGAACGGAAGGTCAAGGAAGTGGACGCGCTCGAGTGGAATCTGACTGTAAGTGCTGGCGGTACGGGCCTCGCCACGACGGATGAGTCCCTTGATGGTCAAGATGTCGCGCGTATCGATGTCGCCTTCTTTCTTCTCGGCAAGGAAAGACTTGATCTCGGCATACTTCTTATTGATCATATCATCCTTGCCGTCACCGAAGATCTGGTTGAAGCCGTTGATGAAATGCATGAAGCGAGTCACCTCCTCATCACCCACAGCGATATTGCCGGAAGTCTCGTAGGCCACGTGCACCTCATGACCTTGTGCCACGAGTCGTTGCAGCGTGCCACCCATCGAGATGACGTCGTCGTCGGGATGCGGAGAGAAGATAATCACTCGCTTCGGGAATGGCTTTGCACGCTCGGGGCGATAGGTGTCGTCAGCATTGGGCTTGCCACCTGGCCAGCCCGTGATGGTATGCTGTAAGTCGTTGAAAATCTTGATGTTGGCATTATAGGCAGAACCATAGAGAGCCAGCAGTTCGGAAAGACCGTTCTCGTTGTAGTCCTTGTTGGTAAGCTTCAGGATGGGCTTGCCCGTTTTCTGACAGAGCCACACCAGAGCCGAGCGCACGAGTTTGTCGGTCCACTCCAGCGAAGTGACGAGCCACGGGTGCACGATGCGTGTCAGCTTACCTGCTGCAGCGAGGTCGGTGACCACATGCACATCGTTGTGCGTCTGCAGGAAGGTGGCAGGAATCTGGTCGGTGATGGGTCCCTCAACAGTCTTCTGGATAATCTCTGCCTTACCCTCGCCCCATGCCGTCAGATAGATGCGGCGGGAAGCAAGGATGGTAGCGATACCCATCGTGACAGAACACGGCGGAACCAGTTCGCTGCTGTTCATGCTGCGCGACATCTCCTCGCGCGAAGTGGCGTCGATCAGGATGATGCGCGACGGCGAGTTGATCGACGAGCCCGGCTCATTGGTAGCGATGTTTCCCATGCGACCAATACCCAGTAGCATAACATCAATGCCACCAAACGTCTTGATGCGCTGTTCGTAGAGACGGCAATGCTGTTGCACACGCTCCTGAGCCACTGAGCCATCGAGCGAGAATATGTTCTGGCGGTCAATGTCCACATGGTCGAGGAATCGCTCATGAAGCAACTGCAAGGCGGTGTGCTGTGTCTCTGGTGTAATGGGATAGTATTCATAGGCATTGAAGACCACGACATTCTGGAAGCTGACGCCTTCCTTCTTGTGGCGGCGGATGAGCTCTTCATAGACGGGTGTGAGCGAGGTGCCGGTGCCCAGGCCGAGCACGCAATATTTGCCTTCGCGCTGTTTCTGCTTGATTTCTTCGATGATATCGTAGGCTACAGCCTCTGCTGCCTCCTCCATCTTCGGATAAATCTCTGTGGGCAGCTTCTCCATTCGCGTAATCTCGCTACGGTCGACGGCTGTCAACGGACGGTAGAAGGCTTCGGGTACTTTGTTCAGTACGATTTGGGAACTCAGGTTTAGTCGCATGATAATAAGGTTAAATTGGTTTAAAAGGTAGTGATGGGGGTATAGGGTAATCCCCTACCCTCACCCTCCCCGTGGGGGGAGGGCTGGGGGCAAAGGCTTACAGATTATCTTTCTCGATGTCCTTGAAGTATTTGTAGGTAGCCACCTTCAGCTCGTCGGCAGCGGCCTCGTCGCACACGATGATGCCGTGGGGGTGCTGCTGCAGGGCACTGATGGTCCACGCCTGTGATACAGGACCTTCGATGGCAGCCTGCAGGGCTCGCGTCTTAGCATGGCCGTTGACGAGAATCATCACCTCGCGAGCATCCATCACGGTTCCTACGCCAACGGTCAGAGCGGTCTTGGGAACCTTGTTCACATCGCCCTCAAAGAAGCGCGAGTTGGCAATGATGGTATCGGTGGTGAGCGTCTTCTGACGGGTGCGCGACACAAGCGATGAGAACGGCTCGTTGAAGGCAATGTGGCCGTCGGGGCCGATGCCGCCAATGAACAGGTCGACGCCGCCAGCCTCAGCGATCATCTCCTCGTAGTGAGCACACTCAGCCTCGAGGTCTTCGGCATTTCCATTCAAGATATGGATATTCTCTTTCGGACAGTCGATATGATTGAACAAATTGGTTGCCATGAATGAGTGATAGCTCTCGGGATGCTCTTCAGGCAGACCTACATATTCGTCCATGTTGAAGGTCAACACATTCTTGAACGAAACGCGGCCTTCCTTGTTGGCTTTCACCAAGTTACGGTACATGCCGATGGGCGATGAACCTGTGGGAAGTCCCAACACAAACTTGTGGTCGGGGGTAGGATTAAACTCGTTGATTCGCTTGATTACATACTCGGCAGCCCAGCGTGACAGCTGCTCATAATCCGGTTCAATAATTACTCTCATAACGTTACTAATAAATTATTACTTAAGTGTTGTTACCTAGAATATTATGCAAAGGTACGAATAAGTGAGCGAAATACAAAATAAAAATGAAAATTTTTATGTTTTCATTTTGCAATCTCTTCACTTATTTGCACCTTTGGCTTCGCCGAAGGTTCTTCCGCTCGAAAAAACTCAAATAGAAATTTGGTTTTTTGCTCACTTAATCGTACCTTTGCACCATAAACTATAATTGATGAAGGAATTTGTAATTTCAGAGGCCAAAGCCGAGACTGCTGTGCTCGTGGGCCTCATCACACAGAATCAGGACGAAGCAAAGACAAAGGAGTATCTCGACGAACTGGAATTCCTGGCCGAAACGGCAGGTGCAGAAGTCGTGAAGCGGTTCACACAAAGAATGAACGGCCCGAGTAGCGTGACTTATGTCGGCAAGGGAAAGCTGGAGGAGATACGCAACTACATTCGCGCCGAAGAGGAAGCTGAACGCGAAGTCGGTATGGTGATCTTCGACGACGAGCTCTCTGCCAAGCAGATACGCAACATTGAGCAGGAGCTGAAGGTGAAGATCCTCGACCGCACGAGCCTCATCCTCGACATCTTTGCGATGCGCGCCCAGACTGCCAATGCCAAGACGCAGGTGGAGCTGGCGCAGTATCGCTACATGCTTCCCCGTCTGCAACGACTCTGGACGCACCTCGAGCGACAGGGCGGCGGCTCGGGTTCGGGCGGCGGCAAGGGAAGCGTGGGACTGCGCGGACCTGGTGAGACACAGCTCGAGATGGACCAGCGCATCATCCGTCAGCGCATTACATTGTTAAAAGAGCGCCTGGTGGAAATCGACAAGCAGAAGACCACCCAGCGCAAGAACCGCGGACGGCTAATCCGTGTGGCGCTTGTGGGCTATACGAACGTAGGCAAGTCGACCATCATGAACCTGCTTTCGAAGAGCGAGGTGTTTGCCGAGAACAAGCTCTTTGCCACGCTTGACACGACCGTGCGCAAGGTGGTCATCGACAACCTGCCCTTCCTGCTCGCCGATACCGTCGGTTTCATCCGTAAGTTGCCCACCGATCTCGTTGATTCCTTCAAGTCGACACTTGACGAGACGCGCGAGGCCGACCTGCTGTTGCACATCGTCGACATCTCGCATCCCGACTTCGAGGAACAGATCAAGGTAGTCGAGAAGACGCTGTCTGACCTTGGCTGTGCCGAGAAGCCGTCGATGATCATCTTCAACAAGATTGATGCTTACAAGTGGACACCGCAGGACGAAGACGATTTGACAGAGCCAACGCGCGAAAACATCTCACTCGACGAGCTGAAGCGCTCGTGGATGGCCCGTCTCGACGAGAACTGCCTCTTCATCTCAGCCAAGGAGAAGCAGAATATCGACGAGTTCCGCGAAGTCATCTATCAGAAGGTGCGCCAGCTGCACGTGCAGAAATATCCTTACAACGACTTCCTGTATAACAACGAGGAAGACATCTAAATCAGAAATCTCAATAATCAAGAAGAATATGAACCAATACAGACAACTGACAGAGCAAGAAATCGACATCCTCGAGAACAACAGCTGTTGGTCGGAGGACTGGTCACGCGTGATGGTGGCCGACTTTTTCAAACCCAACTACTTCCACCGCGTGATGTTCTATGGCGACATCCGCTTGGGCAACTTCGAGAAAAACGTAGAAGTATCGAAAGGCTTCGTGAAGCATTCGGGCATCAACAACGCCACTTTGCGCAATGTCACCGTAGGCGATAACTGCCTCATCGAGAACATCGGCAACTACATCAACAACTATACCATCGGCGACGACACGTACATTTCGAACGTCTGCACGATGGAAACAACCGAAGGTGCCACCTATGGCGAAGGTCATCTCATCTCCGTGCTCAACGAGGTGGGCGACGGAAACCTCATCCTGTTCCGCGACCTGAACAGCCAGTTTGCAGCCTTCATGGTGAAGCACTTCCAAAACAAACCGCTAAAGGATGCCATCCGCCGCATGATCAACGAGCAGATACAGCGCACGATTCCCGATCGCGGAACTATCGGCAACAACGTGAAAATCGTGAACACGAAGGAGATTACGAACACCGTGATCTACGACTGCTGCGAGATTAGCGGAGCCGCCCGCCTGAGTGACTGCACCATCAGTTCATCACCTACCAACACAGTATTTATAGGTACGGGCGTGATCTGCGAGAACTCCATCATCAGCGACGGCTGCTCCATCATCAACTCCGTGAAGATGGAGGATTGCTTCGTCGGCGAGGCCTGCCACGTGAGCAATGGCTTCACGGCTTCAGCCAGCGTGTTCTTCGCCAACAGCTACATGTCGAACGGCGAGGCCTGCGCAGCCTTCTGCGGACCGTTCTCGGCCTCTCACCACAAGTCGAGCCTGCTCATCGGCGGTATGTTCTCGTTCTACAACGCCGGCTCTGCCACCAACTTTTCGAACCATGCCTACAAGATGGGCCCCATGCACTACGGAACCCTGGAGCGCGGCACAAAGACCGCTTCGGGAGCCTACCTCCTCATGCCTGCTACGATCGGCACGTTCTCGGTGTGTTTCGGTAAGCTGATGTATCATCCTGACACGCGCGACCTGCCCTTCTCGTATCTCATTGCCTACGGCGACACCATGTATCTCTCGCCGGGTCGCAACCTCACGACCGTCGGTCTGTATCGCGACATCCGCAAATGGCCGAAGCGCGACAAGCGCCCGCTCGACGGACGCAAGAGCATCGTCAACTTCGACTGGCTGTCGCCCTACTCCGTCGGTGAGATTCTGCGTGGCAAGAAGATCCTGGAGCGGCTGCGCTCAGCATCGGGCGACAACGTTTCAACGTACAACTACCACGAATACGTCATCAATGCCTCGTCGCTCCGCAAGGGCATCAAGTATTACGACATTGCGCTTCGCATCTACATGGGTGCCGTGCTGAAACGTCACGCGCTGCAGAAACCCATCACGGAAGTGGGACTCGGCAACTGGACCGACCTCTCTGGTCTGCTGCTGCCGGAGTCGGAGGAGAAGCGACTCATCAACGATATCGAGGACGGCACGCTGGAAACCATTGAGGACGTGATTGAGCGCTTCAACGAAATCGACCGCAACTACTCGGAATATCGCTGGACTTGGACATACGATATGATATGCAACTACTATGGTCTGGAGGAAATAACCGAGGCCGATGCCGAGCGCGTGCGCCAGGACTATATCACCGCCCGCCGCACGTGGATCGGCGAGATTCGCAAGGACGCCGAGAAGGAGTTCACGCTTGGCGACGTCGAAGAAGGCGTGCTCGACGATTTCCTCGAGCTCCTCGACAGCGAAGTGGACTTCGAGAACCAGAAACTATACATGTAATCAACAATATCTTGAGTAACTGAAAAACGATGAAAAAAACTATCCTGAGCGCAATCATCATGCTTTGCGCGGTGCTGACTTCAGCAACAGCTAAAGACTACAAGTACGAGATCGTCAAGGGCGACTTGATGCAGACCCGCATCTACACCCTCGACAACGGACTTAAAGTCTATCTTTCCGTGAACACCGAGAAACCGCGCATACAAACTTATATCGCCGTACGCACAGGTTCGAAGAACGATCCTGCAGAGACGACGGGTCTCGCCCACTATCTGGAACACCTGATGTTTAAAGGCACAAAGAGTTTCGGAACCATCGATCCTGATGCTGAAGCCCCGCTGCTGGCCGACATCGAACGCCGCTATGAAGAGTATCGCCTCATCAGCGATCCAGAACTTCGTCGCCAGAAGTACCACGAAATCGACTCCATCTCGCAGCTCGCTGCCAAGTATTTCATTCCTAACGAGTACGACAAGCTCATGTCGGCCATCGGTGCCGAAGGAACCAACGCCTATACATCGAACGATGTAACGTGCTACACCGAGGACATCCCGTCGAACGAAATCGAGAACTGGGCGAAGATCCAGAGTGATCGTTTCCAGAATATGGTCATCCGTGGCTTCCACACAGAGCTCGAGGCCGTCTACGAAGAGTACAACATCGGCATCGCTCAGGACCAGCGCAAGCTCTGGGAAAGCATGAGCCGCATGCTCTGTGCCCCCCACCCTTACGGCACACAGACCACTATCGGTACGCAGGAACACCTGAAGAATCCGTCGATTGTCAACATCAAGAACTATTTCAACAAGTGGTATCGTCCGAACAACGTAGCCATCTGCATGGCCGGCGACCTGAATCCTGATGAGACCATCGCTATCATCGACCGCTACTTCGGACAATGGAAGCCCGGACAGGACGTTGCCCAGCCCGTATTCCCCGCCCTGAAACCTATCACAACCCCGCGTGACACGACCATCTACGGCTTGGAAGCTGAGACGCTGTGGATGGGTTGGCGCTTCGACCGCGGCAACTCCCTGCAGATCGACACGCTCAACGTCGTTGGCGACATGCTCAGCAACGGTACTGCCGGACTCATCGACCTCAACATCAACAACCAGATGAAAATGCTCGGCGCATGGGCAGGAAGCGAAACGCTGCGCGACTATTCTTTGTTCATTATGAGTGGAACACCGAAGGAAGGACAGTCGCTCGAAGAGGTGCGGGCTCTGCTGCTGGCTGAGGTTGAAAAGCTGAAGAGCGGCAACTTCTCTGACGATTTGCTGCCGTCGATCATCAACAACGCCAAGCTGAACTATTTCACACGGTTGGAAAGCAATCAGGCACGTGCCAACCTGTTCGTGGATACCTACATCAACGAAATTCCCTGGGAACAGCAGGTAGGATATCTCGACCGAATCTCGGGCATCACCAAGGAACAGATTGTCGACTTCGCCCGCCGTCATTTCGGCCAGAACTACGTCAGCGTGTTGAAGCGTCAGGGCGAAGACAAGACCTTGAAGAAGATCGACAAGCCCGCTATCACGCCCATTCCCACCAACCGCGACTTCGTCAGTCAGTTCGTGAAGGATGTGCAGAATGCAGAGGTAAAGCCCATCGAGCCTCGCTTCATCGACTTCCAGCGTGACCTCACCTTTGGCAAGACGAAGAAGAACCTGCCTTACATCTATGTGAAGAACACCGAGAACGGTCGCTTCACCCTCTCCTTCCGCTACGACTTCGGCAAGGAGGCCGACCTGCGCTACTATTATGCCAAAGCCTATCTGGACTATCTCGGCACCGACAAATACACCAACGAGCAAATCAAGCAGCAGTTCTACAAGCTGGCTTGCAACTACAATATCAGCGTGAGAGACCGTAGTCTGAACGTGAGCCTCTCCGGTCTGGCCGAGAACATGCCTCAGGCGCTCGCCCTGTTGGAGCACCTGTTGCAGAACGCTAAGGTCGATAACGAGGCCTGTCAGCAGCTCATCGCACTTGAGGAGAAGGCACGCAACGATGCCAAGCTCAACCAGCAGCAGAACTTCTCGCGACTGGTGCAATATGGTCTCTATGGTGAATACAACCCCGCCCGCCACGACCTGAGCATTGCCCAGCTGCGCCAGCAGGACCCGCAAGAGTTCCTCTCGTTGCTGAAGAACCTGTCGAAGTATGAGCACACCTTATTATATTATGGTCCGCTCAGCGAACAGGAGCTGGCGAAAGTGGTGACGAAAACTCACAAGACCCCGAAGAAGTTCATGCCCGTTCCCGAGGGAAAGCACTACACTTATCAGGCTACCCCGCAGAACGAAGTCATGATTGCGCCCTATGAGGCCAAGAACATCTATATGCGCATGATTCACAACGAGCAGCGCCCGTGGCAACCGAAGGAGGCTGCCGTGAAGGCATTGTTCAACGAGTACTACGGCGGAGGCATGAACACCATCGTCTTCCAGGAAATGCGTGAGGCTCGCGGACTGGCCTATAACGCCTTTGCCGCCTATGTGGAACCCTCCTACAAGGATCAGAAGGAATACTTCTTCACCCACATCATCACCCAGAACGACAAGATGATGGACTGCGTGCGCCAGTTCCACCAGATCCTCGACACGATTCCTCAAAGCCCGGTGGCCTTCCAAATCGCCAAGGATGCATTGACGAAGCGCCTGCAGAGTCAGCGCACCACGAAGTTCTCGCTCATCAACGCATGGCTCTCGGCGAAGCAGATGGGAATCGACTACGACATCGACAAGAAGATCTACGAGGCTCTGCCCGCCCTCCAGCTCAGCGACATCGTGCGCTTCGAGGAGCAGCAGATGGCCCGTAAGCCCTATCGCTACGTCATCCTCGGCGATGAGAAGGAACTCGACATGCAGTCGTTGGAGAAGATCGGCCCCATCCGCCGTCTGTCAACAGAAGAGATTTTTGGATATTAATATACAAATAACAACATTATGGCTACAAAACCTGAATTTAAGTACGCACCCATGTTCCAACTGGGTGAAGACACGACCGAGTATCGACTCCTGACGAAAGAAGGAGTGACAACAGCTGAATTTGAAGGCAAACAGATTGTAAAAGTCTCGCCAGAGGCTCTAACTCTTCTCGCTCAGCAGGCTTTCCACGATGTGGAATTCATGCTTCGCCGCGAGCACAACCTGCAGGTTGCTGCCATCTTGAACGACCCCGAGGCTTCGGAGAACGACAAGTATGTCGCCTTGCAGTTCCTACGCAACGCCGAAACGGCTGCCAAGGGTATTCTGCCTTTCTGCCAGGATACTGGCACAGCCATCATTCATGGCGAGAAGGGTCAGCAAGTTTGGACGGGCTTCGAGGATGAGGAAGCCCTGAGCCTCGGCGTTTTCAACACGTTCACCGAGGACAACCTGCGCTATTCGCAGAATGCTCCGCTCAACATGTACGACGAGGTGAACACGCGTTGTAACCTCCCCGCACAGATCGATATCGAAGCTTGCGAGGGTGCTGAGTATCGCTTCGTAATGGTCGCCAAGGGTGGCGGTTCGGCCAACAAGACCTACTTCTATCCGATGACGAAGGCTACCATCCAGAACGAAGGCACGTTGCTGCCCTTCCTCGTGGAGAAGATGAAGAGTCTCGGAACGGCTGCCTGCCCGCCCTATCACATCGCATTCGTCATCGGCGGTACGTCGGCTGAGAAGAACCTGCTCACGGTGAAACTCGCCTCGATCAAGTTCTACGACAACCTGCCCACAACGGGCGATGAGACAGGACGCGCCTTCCGCGATATCGACCTTGAAGAGAAGCTGCTGAAGGAAGCTCAGAAGATCGGACTTGGCGCACAGTTCGGCGGCAAGGCTTTGGCTCACGACATCCGCGTTGTGCGTCTGCCGCGTCACGGAGCTTCGTGTCCTATCGGTATGGGCGTGAGCTGTTCGGCCGACCGCAACATCAAAGCGAAGATCAACGCCGACGGCATCTGGCTGGAGAAGATGGACGCCAATCCTGCAGAACTGATTCCTGCTGAATTTGCTCAGGCCGGCGAAGGCGGAAACTCCATCATGATCGACCTCGACAAGGGCATCGATGCTGTTCGCGCAGAGCTGACGAAGTATCCTGTTTCCACACGCGTCAACCTGAAGGGAACAATCATTGTGGCTCGCGATATCGCACACGCCAAGCTGAAAGCCCGTCTGGATGCTGGCGAGGAGATGCCGGCCTACTTCAAGGATCACCCCATCCTCTATGCCGGACCTGCTAAGACGCCGGAGGGCTATCCCTGTGGTTCGATGGGCCCGACGACGGCCAATCGTATGGATCCCTATGTGGATGAGTTCCAGGATCACGGCGCTTCGCTCGTGATGATCGCCAAGGGTAACCGCTCGCAATGTGTCACCGATGCCTGCAAGAAGCATGGTGGCTTCTATCTCGGAACCATCGGAGGCGTAGCAGCTGTGCTCAGCCAGTCGAGCATCAAGTCCATCGAGTGCGTGGAATATCCCGAACTTGGTATGGAGGCCATCTGGAAGATCACCGTCGAGGACTTCCCCGCTTTCATTCTGGTCGACGACAAGGGCAACGACTTCTTCCAGCAGCTGAAGCCCTGGTGTCCGCAATGCAAGAAGTAATCACAGCGCGTTAGCAATCGTAAACAATACTTGGTGAAATTTCGTATTCGAGACTTGCCGTATGCGCACCGAAGAGACAATGAGCAGTCAGCCCAGGGCATCGCCTTGGGCTGACAGTTGTTGGCCGTCACTTCGCATTATAAATTTACCATGTACTATAAAACGACAACGCAATGAAACATTTGTCTTGGGCATTATATGCCATCACTACTGCGGTATTGGCGGCAGGATGTTCCCATCACGATGATGAGGAGGATTTCACCATTGAGCTATCTTTGCTTGAACAGGCCTATTATATTAAGGAGGCTGACGCTATCCAGCCCCAGTGGTTGCAGGCAGAGATAAGGGAGAACCCTTATCTGAAGATACTCAGGAGCGAGAATGCCCATGAGATGTATCTGCTTGAATATCCTGAATCAGGGATGTTTAAACGTTATCAAGACAACCAGTTTCAGGATGTCACAACTCAGGAGTTGGACAAATTGGTTGAAACATACAGCCCCTGGACATGTACGCATATCTACAGCTTCCCCCTCTATCCCGGCGACGAAGAATGGGATTTCGACAAATACAGTGTTGGACAAATCAAAGAAAAACTACGATTGTCAGCCCATTTGCTGAAAACCATGCGCACACCTGACTTGGTGGAGGTATGTCTTGATTACCAGTATATGTCAGACTTTATCGCATACGATGAAATGCAAACGGGCTTTGACAACCTGTGCATCGAGTTTAATGGTTACGACGAATTACTCCGGCGACAGGATTTCGTCCAGACGATGCTTAAGAAGCTGTATACTCACTGGCACAAGATGGAGAAAGTGAAACTCCTTTCCGAAATAGAAAAGGGACGTTATGGCTTCCAGTGTGCGTTGTTTCCCCTGATACTCGCTCAGGACAGAAGCTTGAAACAGTTTGAAAAGAAAGGCTTGCGACAAATGATAGACATGAGCCTCGCCAATGCCACTACGGAACAGGCAGAGCCGGCAATGTTCGGACGCATCAACCAAATTCAGTGGCTGTATCTGTATGCCAGGATTATCCAGCGACAGGGAGGATTTGTGTTTAAGGATGAAGAAGAGAGGAAACGCTTTGAGCAGTTCGCACGGACATGCACCTCCAATCCCGGCATACTTGCAATTTTTACAGAAGACCTTCAACAGCGAATGATTTCTTTTTTGTCAAGGATCAGATGAAACGAATCAAAATCGGCACCCGCCACACTCACAACGTGTTGGCGGGTGTTTTTTTTCATTGCTTTCATCATACCAGATATGGCCTTTCATCTGACTGAATGCATGCTCCCGTTTTACAAGAGCAATGACCTAGTTCAGTAAATTAACTTAAATTGATAAGTAAATTAAGTTAATTTGATAAGTAAATTAAGTTAATTTGCTGAGTAAAATAAGTTAATTTACTGAATAAAATAAGTTAATTTACCGAACAAATTAAGTTAATTTACTGAATGGGAGTATTGAGATAGCTTCACAAAAGCAATTCTCCAGCTAAACTAAAGCATTTCTCCAGATATATGAAAGCAATGCTCCAGTCATACGAAAGCAATGCTCCACCCACACGAAAGCATACGCTCTCGACATTAAAAATTGTTATTTGCGGGGTTTTGTTTTGTTCTTACTCAAAGAATTGTTATCTTTGCAGTTGTAATCAACAAGTAAACAGTCATAAAGAAACACATCTATGAAAAGGAATTTCACCTGCTTCGCCCTGCTGCTGGCATTGCTCTGTGCCTGCGGTCCTAAAGAAGTAAAGAACGAGCCGACAGAGGCCAACACGCCAAAGCAACTGACCGACACTTTGGTCGTGAACCTGACATCGCGCTACATGAGCGACTCAACCGCTACGAGTGCGCTGAACGTGGCCTTCCCCGTTGCCAACAAGAAGAACTCCACACTCGTTGCAGCCATCAACGAGTGGATCAGCGAAGAGCTGGGAGGCACCTATGGCGACTCTATCGAAGGCGATTACGCCAAGTTGCTGAGTGATACGGCTGCGCTGGTCGACCACTATTTTGCTGCCATCAAGAAACTCAACGACGACAACTGGAAAGAGATGGCTGAGAACATACAACCTGAAGACCGGCAAGGTATGCAGTTGTTCGACTCTATCTCCATCACGAAAACGGCTGAAGGCAAGGACTGGGTGACATTCCAATTCGTGAACGAAGTGTTCCAGGGTGGTGCTCACGGCAGTCATCTGGTGTTCGGTCAGACCTTCCGCAAGAGCGACGGCCGCCGTATCGGCTGGGATATCATCCGCCAGTTGCCTGAGGGAAATCTGCAGGAACTCATGCGCAAGGGGCTCGTCAGCTATTTTGCCGCCGATAACGAGGAAGGCTTCAAGGAAGAAGACCTTGAGAATGTCCTCGACGAGTCGGCCCGTTACTACATCCCGATGCCGCAATGTCCGCCGCTATTCACATCCGAAGGCATCCTCTTCCTCTACAACCAGTACGAGATTGCCGCCTATGCAATGGGCTTGCCGAGCTTCGTGCTGACCTGGGAAGAACTGAAACCATATCTGAATGTTACTGCCAAGCGACTGACTGGGCTATAATCTTCTTACCCGAAAAGAAAAATGCTTCAACGACTTTCCACCCTCATCGCCCTGTTCATCGCCGTCCTGCCAGCAGCCGCCGACAACTGGATGAAACGCCTTAGCGATGATGTGTACATGATGCAACTGTCGATACCCGGCACTCATGATGCCGCCACAGGCGAAGGCTTCACATGGGGAGTGCTGGGCGACCAGTTCGGCAAGACGCAGGACCTAACGCTTGCACAGCTTTGGGCGGCGGGCGTACGAGCCTTCGACCTGAGGCCGGCTGTGGTGACGAACGACGAAACCGGCAAGAGCGACCTCGTCATCTATCACGGAATCCTTGCTACCAACATCCGCTTTGCCGACGCCCTGCAGTTGCTCTGCGACTCGTTGAAAGCCAATCCTTCGGAAGCGGCCATCGTTGTCATGCGCTTCGAAAACGATAACGGCGGCAATCGCACGAAGTGGAACCAGCTGATGACCGACTTGCTCAACTCCGACGGCATAAAGGACCAGCTCATCAACTTCATGCCTCGACTCACACTTGGTGACATGCGCGGCAAGTTGCTTGTGGCCAGTCGTGACTCCTACGCCACAAATCCTGTGGGAGCATTCATAACAGGATGGAGCCACGATGCCAGTTTCGACAATCAGAAGAACGGCCGCATCAAGGGACGCTCGCAGAGTTGTGCGCTTTATGTGCAGGACTACTATGAGCTCACGGCCTCTGGCGCCCTCGAGAAGAAAGTGAATGCTATCACGAAGATGCTCGACTTCTCAACCCAGCTGCATGCTGCACGCACGCTCGGCAACTATTGGATCATCAACCACACCAGCGGATATACCAAATCGGCTTCGGCCGACGGTAACCGCGAGTGCGCCGCCAGCACGAACAAAGCCGTCATCGACTATCTTTCCGACGAGAGCCACTGGGGACCGACAGGCATCGTAATGATGGACTTCGCAGGCACCGACCGCTCTGGCAACTACGACGTGATGGGCCGAACACTCGTCGAGACGATTATCGACCTGAACTTCCGCTACGACGCAAAGACAACCGGCATCGACATTCCCTCCGTGAAACGGGATGACGGACTCCTTTACGACCTGCAGGGCAGACGCGTTGAGAGCCTGCAACAAGGCATCGTCATCCGCGATGGAAAGAAACTTTTGGTGAAATAATTTTTGCTTATCATTTTTTATTAGTACCTTTGCGACAAGTCGCGAAGTTACTCTCGTTCGGAAATGAAAACAAAAAAATGATTATTTTGTTTTGCATTTCGCTCACTTATTCGTAACTTTGCACCCGATCTGCAAACAGTAGATTAAGGGGTGCTAGCCATGTGGCATGCTGAGATTATACCCTCTGACCTGAACAGGGTAATGCCTGCGTAGGGAAAAAGACCTTCTCTCCCCCCTTATTATTTTATAAATAAGGTGTAATAAAAACAATGAGAAACAGATTATTGGCAGGACTCGTCTTCGCGATGGTTCCGTATGCTGCGACGCTGTCGCAGCCAAATGCCACCGACTCGCTCACCCTTGAGCGACTCCAGGAAGTGATTGTAAACGGCGTGCGTGGACATAAAAACGCACCATTCGCCGTTGCCAACATCCAGAAAGCAGAACTACAGCAGTTCGCCACTACCGGTCAGGAACTGCCTTTCCTCTTCTCGCACACGCCCGGCGTGATGGCCTGGAGCGAGAACGGACTGGGAACGGGAACCTCCTATCTGCGCATTCGCGGTGCCGGCGACTCGCGCATCAACGTCACCCTCGACGGCGTGCCCTTGAACTCGCCCGAGGACCAGTGTGTATTCTGGGCAAACATGAACTCCTATTCATCGCTGCTGGGGTCGGTGCAGATACAGCGCGGCGTGGGCACATCAACCAATGGCGACGGTGCCTTTGGCGGAACGGTGTCGCTGCAGTCGAAGACTCCTTCGCTAGTACCATCGGGAGAGGTGAGTGCGTCGTTTGGCTCCTACAATACCTTCAACGTAGGCGGGTCGTTCTCGACGGGCTTGCTTTGGAACCACTGGCTCTTCGACGGCGCCTATCACGAGACCAACACCGATGGCTACATTCACGGCACCAGCGGCCGCTCGGGCAGCTATTACGGTTCACTTCGCTATATCAACGATCATCTTTCTATCGCCTACAAGAACTTCGGCAACTTCGAGAAGACCGGACAGGCGTGGAACGGCGTGACGGCTGGCGACAACGACCTTTCGCTGATGGATGGCACCTATGGTGCTTCGACAGGCATCAAGACCTATCAGGACCTCTACGATGCAGGACTCGGCCGCTACAACACTCTTTACGAGATGCTCAGTTACGACAACGGCTACTTCGCCCGCGATGCCGACGGCAAGTACATCACCGAGCGCTACATGATGAACGACGGAACGCCTTGGAACAAGACCACCGACAACTTCTGGCAGAGCCACAACCTGCTCACCGCCACTTGGAACATCAACGACCATTGGAACACGATGGCCACCCTGCACTACACACACGGCTACGGCTATTACAAGGAGTTCCGTTGGCAGAACAAAATCAAGAAACTCGGTCTGCCTAGCGAGGAGTTCAACGGCGAGCCGCTGGGAGGCGTGAAGCGCACCGACTGGGTACGCAAGAAAGGCCTTGAGCAGGATACATACGGACTGGTTTGGAACCTGAACTACAAGGACCAGGACTGGGACATCATAGGCGGACTCTCCTTACAGCAGTTCGACGGCAACCATTTCGGCTACGTCACCTATCTGAGCAACGACCAACTGCGCAGCCTGCTCATGAAGAACGGCGACTACAAATACTACGACTCCGATGCATCAAAACTAGACGGGAACGCCTTTGTGAAGGCCCTTTACCACATCACCCCGCAGTGGGATGTGTTTGCCGACATGCAGTTCCGCCACGTGGGCTACAAGACCGACGGCTACAACGACAAGTTCATCTACAATGAGAAGACCTATCTCTACGATAAGCACTATCTCGACATCGATAAGAAATACGACTTCTTCAATCCAAAGGCAGGCTTCAGCTTCCGGCAGGACGGCCACCGTGTCTATGGCTCTGTGGCTATGAGTCATCGCGAGCCCGAGCGCAACAACTTCACCGACAACGGCAACTACCCCGCCCCGACGGCAGAGAGCCTCGTCGACTATGAACTGGGATATCAGTTTACTGCTCAAACCTGGCGCTTTGGGGTGAACGGTTACTATATGGACTATAAGGACCAGTTTGTACAGACAGGTGCCGTGAGCGACATCGGCGAACCGCTGACCACCAATGTCAAGGACTCCTATCGCCTCGGTGTGGAGCTGACAGCTACGTGGGCGCCGCTGACGTGGCTGACGCTCGAAGGCAATGCTGCCCTGAGTATGAACAAGATCAAGGACTTCAATGAATTCATTGAGGACTGGGACGACTGGGAAGGCAATACTAATGCCGCCCTTTATCACTGTGACGGCAACGGCGACGAGCTGCGCCAGTTCCACTACGACAACTCTACGCTGGCCTTCTCGCCATCAACCATCCTGAACGGTTTCATCGACCTGCATCACAAAGGCTGGCAGGCCGTCTGGCACACCAGCTACGTCTCGCGCCAATACCTCGACAACACCGAGAACAAAGACCGCTCGCTGCCAGGCTACACGCGTTCCGACATCAGCCTAAGCTACACCACGAAGGCCTCTTGGCTGAAGCCCGTGAAGGAAATGGTCGTCGGTCTGAACTTCGGAAATGTGTTCAACGCCCATTATGCTGCCAGCGGATGGGTTTACTCGGCTGTCGCTGAGAGCTACGGGCATATGCCTGACAACCGCTACTACCAGATTGGCTTCATCCCCATGAGCGGCTTCACCGCAATGGGCTCGCTGACGCTAAGGTTCTAAAGCCCCACCCCGGTCCTCCCCAAGTGGGGAGGGAGACAAACCATACATGGGTAGCATGCACAAGTTGAGGTAGCTAATTCGTTATTGAATAGATAGAAAACGTATTCCTGAAATGATAGACCTTCTATTAGAAATCACTTCGCTTTCCTCCTCCTTTGGTGCAGGCTGGAGTGGAGTTCTCGTCTCCCTCCCCCTTTGGGGAGGGCCGGGGTGGGGCCCTTTCCTCGCTGCCCATTGGCTCGACATGCTCACAACAGCACTCGGCCTAGCTTATATCATCCTTGAATATCGCGCAAGCATCTGGCTATGGGCGGTAGGCTTCGCCATGCAGGCACTGGGCATCGTGCTCTACTACCAGAAAGGACTCTATGCCGACTGCGGAATGGAATTCTACTACTTGGCGATGACCGTCTATGGTTGGTGGAACTGGATGAGGAAGAAAAGTTCCTCTTCGCAAGGAGAAAAGTTAGAGTACACCCCTATCACTTCTTGGCTATCCAGACCCCACTCCCTTCGGGAGGGGTTGGGGGTGGGTATACTCACCCTCGTTGCGTGGGCTGCCCTCTACACCTTCCTTGTCACCTGTACCGACTCGCGCGTGCCAATTGCCGACTCGTTCACAACAGCCCTCTCGTTTGTGGGAATCTGGGCACTGGCCCGCAAGTATCTGGAACAATGGATTATCTGGATTGTCGTCGATGTTGTCACTTGCTGCCTCTACTTCTACAAGGACATTCCCTTCAAGGCATCACTTTATGCACTATATGTTGTCATCGCCATCTTCGGCTACCGCAAGTGGCGGCACATGATGAAAGAAAACCTTTGAACCGCTGCGAAGCAGCAATAAACTATTTGAACTACTTCTTATGAAACGATTTGCATTTAAGATGTTCCTCAAGCCCGGCTGTGAGGAGGAGTATGCCAAGCGGCACGCAGCCATTTGGCCCGAACTGAAACAAATGATCAAGGAACAGGGTGTAGGCAACTACAGCATCTACTGGGATCGCGACACTAACATTCTCTTCGCCTATCAGGAGTGCTCGAAGGAAGGCAACTCGCAGGACACCGAGAACGTAGACCCTATCACACAACGCTGGTGGGACATGATGGCCGACATCATGGAAGTGAACCCCGACAACTCGCCCGTCAGCATCCCCCTACCCGAGCTCTTCCACATGGACTAAACAACAAGTGCTGTCCGCTGAACATTCAAAATAGAATGACAGCGGACAGCACTCGCTATGATAAAGGTTCTATCCTTCTGGCTTACCTTTCTTATTGCTTCTTCTTGGCAGCCTGCTTCACCTTCAAGGCAGGAATCTTGATCTTCTGACCAGCCTGCACCGTCTTGATGCCACCATTGATGGCTTCCACGTAGCACTCCATACCAGGTCCGAGATAAGCCTTACTGATGCTTGCCAGTGTCTGGCCTTCACGTACAGTAACAGTTTCGCTCACACCAGTAATTACATACGCACCCGTGCGGACACGAGGATCATCATTGTAAGAAGCATTCGTGGCGGCAGTCTTCTTGGCTGCAGCGGCTTCGGCAGCTTTCTTCGCTGCGGCGGCTTCGGCGGCCTTTTTAGCTGCGGCAGCTTCAGCAGCTTTCTTGGCGGCTGCTTGTTTTGCAGCCTCGGCGGCTTTCTGAGCGGCAGCCAACTTCGCAGCCTCGGCAGCTTTGGCAGCAGCCTGCTTGGCCTCTTCAGCCTTACGGCGCTCCATCTCCTTCCTGATCTGCTCTGCCTGGCGAGCCTCTTCGATGCGACGCGCTTCCTGTGCCTTCTTGATAGCCTCCTGATGCTTCAGTTCCTCAGCCTTCAGGGCAATCTCGTGTTCCTTCACCTTGCGCTCATGATCGGCAGCGGCCTGTTCAGCACTCCTGCGATTATCGGCATTAGCCTGATGAGGCGGACGGCCCGGACGCATGTCGGCAGGACGGTGACCAGCAGGCGGCATAGCCGGTCTGGCATGATGTTCCTCCTTGATCTGCGCCACGAGATGGTCGATGCGGTTGCTCTTCTCTTTGATGATGTTATTCATATACATGAAGCCGCCAGCACCAAGGAGCAGTAAAGCCACAATAGCCGCGATAAGAGCATTCACCAACCGGGTTTTGTTCTTCAGCTTTTTCTTCAAGCGATTGTTTTCATCACGATCGATAATGGGATAGCCATACTCATCCACTTTTACCTCTAATTCATCGTCTGTGTCAAACATATCTTCTTCGTTTTGTTCGTTAGTATTTTGATTTATAGTTTCTTGTTCTTCATCGGCAAGTTCCACCTGCGACACCAACGGCACAACCTGTGCCTCGACAGCAGGCTCGTCAGAAGCATCCACAACTTCTATCGCCGGTTCTACGGCTGCTGGTGCTTCCGGCTCCACAGCCTCAGGCGTTTCAAGTACAGGGGCGACGGGTACTTCCACGACAGCATCCTCAGGAGCATCGTCGATCGGCTCGCTGTCTTCCGTTGTCAGATCATTCTGGTACTTACGGTCGATGTCGTCGAAGTCCACGCCGTCGTTGACGACCACCGTCTCGAACTGCGCAAACGGCTTGTTCACCCAGTCGCGCATGATGGCTTCTGGCGTAAACGTAATCTTCTCGCGTCCCTCGATGACGATACGCTCACCCGTATGGATGTTCACACTCTCGCGGGCGCTGATTGCCGACACCTTGAAGGTGCCCAGTCCCTTTATCTTCAGCTGTTTGTCATAGCGCAGGGCGTCGTTCATCACGTCCACCATCTTCGTCAGGAAGCGTTCGGCCTCCCTCTGGCTGATGTGATGCTTCGCGGTGAGGGCAGCTGCTATATCAGAAATTCTAACCATTGCCTTCCCCTCCATTCTTTAGTTTCTCCCTGATCGATGCTACAGGCTTGAAGTTGAGCACCAGTTTCGGGGGCACGAGCATGCGCTTGCCTGTCGACGGGTTCACGACCGTTCGCTCAAGTCGCTTCTTCACGTCGAAGGTGCCGAAGCCCGACAACAGCACAGGCTCACTCTCCTCAAAGTGATGCCCCAAGGTGTCGACGAACGTCCGCACGAGTCGCTGCGTGTCGTCCTGCTTATAGCCTGTGCGCTGTGCCAGTTCTGCTATAAATTCCTTGTTATTCATTGTTTTCTGGTCTGTAGTATGTAGTAATACTTTATGCTTTATCTTTCAGTCCTGCCACCGTTCCATAGAGGTCGAATTCATCGCTGTCGGTGATGAGCACCTGATAGTAGCGACCCCGATAGAGGCGTTTCTCTTTGGCTGGGATGAGGACTTCGGGATCTACCTCTGGCGACGAGAACTCGGTGCGCCCGATGTAGTAATCACCCTCGCGGCGGTCGATGACCACACGCATCACAGTTCCCACCTTCGCGGCCTGAATCTCCTCGCTGATCTGCTGCTGCAAGGCCATGAGCCTGCCCAGTCGCTCCTGCTTCACGTCTTCAGGAACGTCGTCCTCATAGTGGATGCCGCTATAGGTGTCTTCCTCCTCCGAATAGGCGAAGGCGCCCATGCGCTCGAAGCGTGCCCAGCGTGTGAACTCCAAGAGCTGCTCAAAGTCCTCGTCGGTCTCGCCGGGGAATCCCACCATCAGCGTCGTGCGGATATGGATGCCGGGCACAGCAGCCCGCAACTGCCTGATGAGCTCCATCGTCTCCTCGCGTGTCACATGACGGTGCATGCGCTCCAACATCGAGTTGGAAATGTGCTGCAGGGCGATATCGAGATAGCGGCACACATTCGGCTTCTCGCGCATCACGTCGAGCAGCTCCATCGGGAACTGGTGGGGATAGGCGTAGTGCAGCCTGATCCACTCCACACGGGGAATATCGGCCATATCGCTGATGAGGTCGGCGATGTGTCGCTTGCCGTCGAGGTCGAGGCCGTAATAGGTGAGCTCCTGCGCAATGACCTGAAACTCGCTGACGCCCTCGCTGACCAATCTCCTCACCTCCTGCAGGATGTCCTCCTTCGGCCGGCTTTGGTGGCGGCCCGTGATAATCGGAATAGCACAATAGGCACAATGGCGGTCGCAGCCCTCGCTGATCTTCAGGTAGGCATAGTGGCTGGGGGTTGTGAGCGATCGCACGCCGGCACACGCCTTCACCTCTCGCTTGCCCAAATCGTGCAGCAGCTGCATGTAGTCGAACTTCCCGTAGTAGCGGTCCACCTGCGGAATCTCCTTCTGGAGGTCCTTCAGATATCGCTGCGAGAGACATCCCATCACGTAGAGCCTGTTGATGCGGCCTTCGTCCTTGGCTTGCGCGAACTCCAGGATAGTCTGAATGCTCTCTTCCTTCGCATCGGCAATGAATCCGCAGGTATTGATGACCACTATCTCACCTTGCGGGCGCGTGGCATCATGCTTGCAGGTGTAGCCGTTGGCCTCCAGCTGTTTCTTCAGGAGCTCGCTATCCACCAGGTTCTTCGAGCACCCCATCGTGATGATATCGACTTGTCCTTTCCTCATCTGGACTTTATTTCAACTCTTATTCGCCGAAGAGCGAATCCACGAACTGCCGCTTGTTGAAGAGCTGCAGGTCCTCCATTCCCTCGCCCAGGCCGATGTACTTCACCGGCACCTTCAGCTGATCGCTGATGCCAATCACCACACCACCCTTCGCGGTACCGTCGAGCTTGGTGACGGCGAGCGACGTGATCTGCGTGACGGCAGCAAACTGGCGGGCCTGCTCGAAAGCATTCTGGCCCGTCGAGCCGTCGAGAACCAACAGCACCTCGTCGGGAGCCTCCGGCATCACCTTCTTCATCACGTCCTTGATCTTCTTCAGCTCGTTCATCAGTCCCACCTTATTATGCAGACGACCGGCAGTATCGATGAGCACCACGTCGGCACCGTTGGCCTTCGCCGACTGCAGCGTGTCGAACGCCACAGAAGCTGGGTCGGCACCCATCTGCTGCTTCACCACAGGCACGCCCACGCGGTCGCCCCAGATGCTAATCTGCTCGACGGCAGCAGCACGGAACGTGTCGGCAGCACCGAGAAATACCTTCTTGCCGGCGTTCTTGAACTGCCAGGCAAGCTTGCCGATGGTGGTGGTCTTGCCCACGCCGTTCACACCCACCACGAGGATGACGTAGGGCTTGTGGTCGCTGGGCAAATCCCAGTCGTCCATATCGTCGCTGTGGTTCTCGGCCAGCAGCGAGGCAATCTCGTCGCGCAGGATGCCGTTGAGCTCGGAAGTCGACACATACTTGTCACGCTCCACACGCTCCTCGATGCGGCGGATGATCTTCAGCGTCGTATCCACGCCCACATCGCTGGTGATGAGCACTTCCTCCAGGTCGTCGAGCACCTCGTCATCGACCTTCGACTTTCCCGCAACCACGCGCGTAAGCTTCGTGAAAACGTTCTGTTTTGTCTTCTCCAGACCCTTGTCGAGAGTCTCTTTCTTATTCTTATTGAATAGTCCGAATAAACCCATAATAATAAATTTTCTGCAAAACTACAGAAAAAATCTGAGATAACACAAAAAACCGCCATAATTATTACCTGCGAGAAAAAAAACGCAGATATTTTTTGGTTCTTCCGAAAAAAACACGTACCTTTGCACCCGCTAATGCCGATATGGCTCAGTTGGTAGAGCAACGCATTCGTAATGCGTGGGTCGCCGGTTCGAGTCCGGCTATCGGCTCAGAGGGAAATGGTTAGTGATGAAGGGCTTCTGAATTCAGTAATTATTCCCTTTTTCTTTTCTGCGGTAATAGCTCAGTTGGTAGAGCATTGGCTTCCCAAGCCGAGGGTCGCGGGTTCGAGTCCCGTTTACCGCTCCGAAGTGCGCATGCGTTGCGCACTTTTTTTACGGGTTCATACTAAGCCGAAGATACTAGTATCTCTGACCTTCGGTCGATAATAAAAATGAAAATTTTCTTTCTTTCTTTTTGTATTCTCCTCACTTATTCGTATCTTTGTCTCCCAAAAGAAGAAAAATGGAGATTCAGCAGCAAGAAGACCTGACACCTTGGTATGCCATCAAGTTATATTCCGTGCGGCATAAAGCCATCAGCCACTGGCTAGAAGAACAGAAAATAGAGTATTTTGTTCCGATGCACTATGTCGACATTGAATTGGAAGGACGCGTGAAGCACATCCTGCGACCCGTGGTGTCGAATCTGGTGTTCGTGAAGAAGTGCATGCCGGAGAATGTGTTCCGCCAGTTCGTCTACGACTCGCCTTATAAGATGTCGGTAATCACGAAGAGCCGCCAGAACCGCGACTTCTGCGAGATTCCTGCCCGCGAGATGCAGGAGTTTCGCATGATGTGTAACCCGGAGGTGGAATTGCGCAAGTATGTCAGCGAACAGGAAGCGAAGCTCAAGGCCGGCACACCCGTGCTGGTGAAGTATGGTCCGCTAAAGGGCCTGAGCGGTAAGCTGGTGCGCTCCAACAAGAAGTACTACCTGCTGAAGGAGGTGCCGGGTCTCGGCGTGATGCTGAAGGTGTCGCGCTGGTGCTGTGTGGCGATACCGGAAGAGAATACCGAGAAGACATAATAACATGAAAAAGACTGGGGCAAAAACCGAATACCGCAAGGAACTGAAAGGAAGAATCCTTGAAGTGGCGACGACTGAATTCAGGCAACGGGGCATCCGCGCCGTGACGATGGACGTTATTGCGAAGACACTCACCATCTCGAAGCGCACGCTCTACGAAATCTATCCCAACAAGGAGGAGCTTCTGCTTGAATGCGTGAAATGCAACACGGCTCGCGAGGAGGCCGAGGTGACGGCATTCCTGCAGGCGGCGCCGCGCACCACGATGGACATCCTCTTGAACTTCTATCGCACGCGCATGAAGGAACTCTCGGAGTTGCCGCCCACATTCCTGACGGAAATCGACCGCTATCCGCTGGTGATGGACTATCTGAAAAAGAAACGCGAGAACAGCCAGCAGAAAATCAAAAACTTCTTCCAGCGTGGTGTGGAGGAAGGCTATTTCCGCAGCGATGTCGACTACACGCTGATTGCCCGCCTCGGCGAGAACATGATGCACAACGTGCTGTTGAAGCATCTCTACACGGAATACGAACCGCCCTACATCTTCCGAAACATCATCTTCCTCTTCATCAGGGGCTTCTGCACGCGGGAAGGACTCGACATCATCGACAAGACACTGAACGAAAACCCATAAGCAACATGAAGATTAAAGCAGCACTCTTCGACCTCGACGGAGTCATCATCGACACCGAGACGCAGTACTCGCGCTTCTGGGGCGAGCAGTGCCGACGCTATTTCCCCGACCAGCCCGGCCTGGAGAACGTCATCAAGGGACAGACGCTCACGCAGATCTACGACCGCGTGTTTGCCGACCTGCCCGACGAGCAGCCGCTCATCACACAACGTCTCGACGAGTACGAGCTGCAGATGACCTACGACTACATCCCCGGCGCCCGCGCATTCATCGAGAACCTGCGGCAGCAGGGCATCAAGACGGCCGTAGTGACCAGCAGCAACCAGCCGAAGATGCGGAACGTGCACCGGGTCCATCCTGAGCTCACCGAGCTCTTCGATGCCATCCTCACGGCAGAGGACTTCACCGAGAGCAAGCCCCACCCCCAGTGCTATCTGCGCGCTGCCGAGCGGCTGGGATGCCTGCCTGAAGAGTGCGTGGGCTTCGAGGACAGCTTCAACGGGTTGCGAGCTGTGCGCAGCGCCGGAATGACGGTGGTCGGACTCGCCACCACCAATCCCGCCGATGCCATCATGCCCCTCGCCGACATCGCGGTCAGCGACTTCAGGCACCTGCGGCTCGACGACATAGCGCGCGGTACACAATAAATAGGCGAAAACATCGTTATCATAATGATGAAATTTCGAAATATTACATTCATGATGCTCGCCGCAATCGCCATCCTGGCCTCCTGTGGCGACGATGACTCCTTTACCCTCTCCCCGTCGCGACTGCTCACGTTCTCGACCGATACGGTGAGGCTCGACACCGTGTTCAGCAACGTGCCGACCGTCACCCGCGACTTCTGGGTCTACAACCGCTCGGGCGAAGGCATACGCTGCACCAACATCCGGCTCGAACGAGGCAACCAGTCGGGATTCCGTATCAATGTCGACGGCACCTATCTCGGCGCCTCCATCGGCTTCCAGACCAACGACGTAGAACTGCGCAACAAAGACAGCATCCGCGTGTTCGTGGAAGCTACAACCCCCTATAATCACGGCGACCGGCCGCAGCTCGTGGAGGACAACCTGCTCTTCACGCTCGAGAGCGGCGTCACGCAGAAAGTGAACCTCAACGCCTATTCATGGGATGCACGCCTGCTCAGCAATGTGCACATCAGCAAAGACTCCGTGCTCACGGCCGTCGACAAGCCCATCGTCATCTACGGAGGCATCACCGTCGACAGCACCGCCACGCTCACGCTGGCACCTGGCAGCACGTTCTATTTCCATGCCGACGCAGGCATCAACGTCTACGGCACGCTCATCGCCGAAGGCACGCCCGATGCAAATATCGTCCTCCGCGGCGACCGACTCGACCGCATGTTCGACAACCTCCCCTACGACCAGATGAGCGGACTGTGGCAAGGGCTGCACTTCCAGTCGTCGTCCTACGGCAACCGACTCTTCTACACCGACATCCACAGTCCCTTCGATGGCATCGTCGCCGACTCCTCCGACGTAGAGCGGATGAAGCTCGAAATGATGTGCTCCACCGTCCACAACTGTCAGGGTTACGGACTACACGCCGTCAACAGCCGCATCAAGCTCGAGAACTGCCAGATCACCAACACCCTCAACGACTGCCTGTCGGTCGACGGCGGATGGGCCGACATCAACGCCTGCACCATTGCCCAGTTCTACCCCTTCGAAGCCTACATCTTCCAGGGAGTGGCGATGCACGTGAATGCCGACTTGCACCCGCTCGAAATGCTCACATGCCAAAACACACTCGTCACGGGAGCCGTCAACGACGTGCTGCTCATCGTCCTGCCACAGGACACCACGCAGGCATGCAACTACCACTACTCACACTGCATCCTGCGCACACCCGCCATCGACGACAGCCTCCGCTTCTCCAACGTCGTCTTCGAAGATGCTGAGGACACCACAGCCGTGGGCGGCCGCAAGCACTTCGTAACGTCAACAGACTATAATTATTCCTTCCAACTCGACAGCATCAGCACCGCCATCGATCAAGGCGACCCGGCAACGGCGCCGCCCGTCGACCGCAACGGACTGCCACGCGATGAACGTCCCGACATCGGTGCCTTCGAATATAAAAAACTATAGATATATGGAAGATATCAGAATTGAAATCAACATGCAGTTCTGCCAGATGGAAGAACTGTCAGCCGACGACCAGGAACTCGTCAAGGCCGCCATCGGAGCAACGGCAAACTCCTATGCCCGCTACAGCAACTTCAACGTCGGCGCAGCATTGCGACTCGCCGACGGGTCCATCATGATCGGCGCCAATCAGGAGAATGCCGCCTTCCCGTCAGGGCTCTGTGCCGAGAGGTCGGCCATCTTCGCCGCTCAGTCGCAGCACCCCGAGCACGCCATCACCGCGCTCGCCATCGCCGCCAAGAACGCCAACGGACTCATGCCCGACCCCGTGTCGCCATGCGGCAGCTGCCGGCAAGTGATCCTCGAGGTGGAAGACCGCTACAAGCAGCCCGTGCGCATCCTGCTCTACGGCACGCGCGGCGTGTACTGCATCAACAGCGTGAAAGACCTCATGCCCCTCTCGTTCGTCGACGAGAACATGCGCTGACCCTGCTCCAGCGCAACAGCCATCATCATTGCAGAAGTACCCAAAAGGCACGGCTGCAAGGAGTAGTAAATGGTTATGATAAGGAACGACAGCCATCATTCTTACACTTTTTTCGAAAAAAGTTGCAAAAACATTTGGCAGTTTCAAAATAAAGCATTACCTTTGCACCGCATTTGAAAACAATGCTCTGGTAAATTCAGAACCCCGGTAGAACAGAAGCCCTGAAAACGGGCAGAAGTTCAACCCCGTAAGGAAGGAAGTTTGGGTGAGTGGCTGAAACCAGCAGTTTGCTAAACTGCCGTGCGGGTTACCGTACCGGGGGTTCGAATCCCCCAGCTTCCGCAAGGATGCAAGCAGAACTCAGATGCATTCTTTGACAACTGGTCGGTTCATCTAACGGTTAGGATACAAGATTCTCAATCTTGGCATAAGGGTTCGATTCCCTTACCGACTACCAGAAAGCCCTCTGTAAACCCAGTTTGCAGAGGGCTTTTCTTTTGCTATCCATTCCTGCTTCGCTACGCAAGCGTCTCCCAGGGGCAATGTTTTCGGACAGCAAGGACAATGCTTTCAGGCAGCTG
>JAFZAP010000116.1 GCA_017557185.1 Prevotella sp. | reverse complement strand
GCCACCACAGGGTCTTCCGAGTAGTACTCGAAGTTACGTCCGCACAGCGGGTTGCGCATGATGTTCAGGGCAGGAGCCAATAGCACGTCGGCACCATATTCCTTCACCTCCTCGCCGATGGCCTTGCCCACCTCGCCAATCAACTTCGTGTTCCAGGTCGAAGCCAGCAGGGTGCCGATGGGGAAATGGGTGCAGTAGTAAGTGGCGGAGTCGCCCTCGCGGGTAGCATCGATGCGCAGTCCGGCAGGACCGTCGGCCAATACCACAGCGGGGATTCCCAGCGAGTCGAGAGGATAAGTGGTTCCAGCGGCACCAGGAACCAGGTTTTTGGTAGCCCCAATCACGGCATCGTCGCCGCTGAAGCCAGCCATTCCCGTACCAATCACGAAGTGCGCCTTGTCCACCAGCGACATCTTGCTCATCACTTCCTGTTGGTCGATCGTGTTCTTAGTCACGTTGTCGGTAGCGGTACAGCCCACCATTAGGGCCGCCATACCGAGGGCGAAAAACATAGTCTTCTTCATAAGCAGTTATTTGAATTGTAAAGGTTTATATCCGTTAGGTCGATTTCTGCCGCCAAAGTTACACATTTTTTTTCATAATCCCAAGTTTATAACGGAAATAAACGGAAACTGTTAATAGGAAACAAATTTGAATAATTAGAATCGCTCGGCGACGTAGGAGACGCTTTTAGAGCGAAGCGGGGAAAGAATTTCACCAAGAAATATTTGTTTTGCCTGCGGCGCTACGTATGTTGAAAAAAAGCCACCGCCAATGCAATCTGCGCAATCAGTATCAGCGGAACACCGTATTGGAACTTCTTGTGCATCGTCTTATGGTGCCACACCCTCATCCCCAGCCACGCCCCGATGCTGCCGCCGATCACCGCCAGTCCCAGCAGCGTAGCCTCCGGTATCCGCCACCTGCCGTGCTTCGCCTTGTACTTGTCCACCCCATACACCACGAACGCCACCACGTTGATCACAACAAGATATAACAACATTTCTTTCATCATCTTAATTCAAAATTTACATCGAAAAACCACGAATCACACGTATCTCACGAACATTTGCTGGGCTAACGGCACATACCACCTGCGAACTTCATCGGCTGTAGGTGTATGATTACCAGGGAAATGGAACGAATGGCTATAGTGTTGCTTGAAGAGCGGTTCGAAGTGGGCAAGGGTGTCGCCTTCGCCGAACAACCCCCAGATGCGGTCCTTGTTGGCAGGATTACAATGGGCGAACTGCACGGCTTCTAACTCTGCAAACTCACGGATCAACGGTTCGTCGATGAAGAACTGCTGGTTGCCATCCTGGCGAGGCGACTTGTACTGGTGTGCTCCAATCCTCGACTTCAAGAATTCCGTCATCCGGAAGTGGGGATTACCGAGCAGGGCGGGAAGGTCCTCGCCGGAAGCGACGATCTGAGCAAAGAACGCTCCGCAGCTGTTGCCTATGAGGAGGTCGGGGTGCTCGCGGGCAACGAGACCGCGTATCAACTCCAATGCCTTCGCAGGGTGCGTGGGGAGATCGGGCGTGAGCACGTGTGCCCTGCCTGCAAACGCGTCCCTTAAGGCCAACGCGGGTATGCATTGGCCGCTGGCAAAGAATCCATGCAAGAACAATATTTTCATCTCTGCTTCGCCTTCCGGCCCTAAACCGTCAATCGTTTTTCTATTGTGGTTGCAAATATAGGGATAATCTCTGAGATACACAAGGAAAAATATGAAAAAAAGTATTGCCTCAAGGCGGTTTCGTTAACTAAAAAATTCTAAAATTGGATAATTTAATATATAATAGGAACGAAAAATTTCGTTTGTTTTGTAGTTTACAAAAAAAGATGTATTTTTGCAAGTCAAAAAAACGAAAACTATTCAGAAGAAAAATGAAGAAATATTTAATTCCACTCATCTTGCTCTGCCTGCTCCTCGCAGGTGGACTGGTTTGGCTTTATTTCGACCTCGACAAGCAGAAGCAGGAGAACCGCGAGATGCAGGAACTTGCCGAACTTGACAAGCAAGAGATGGAAAACGAATATCAGCAGTTTGCGATGCAGTACAGCGAGATGAAGACGCAGATCAATAACGACTCCATCGTGGCTCAGCTGTCGGCAGAACAGGAGAAGACGCAGCGACTGCTGAAGGAACTGCAGCAGGTGAAGGCTAACGATGCCCGCGAGATCACCCGACTGAAGAAAGAGCTGGCTACGGTACGTGCCGTGCTGCGCTCGTACGTCATCGAGATTGACTCGCTGAACCGCCTGAACCAGAACCTGCAGGAGGAGAACACCCGCGTAAGGGCTCAGTATGAGGAGGCTACGCAGCAGATAGAAGGCCTGAGCAGCGAGAAACAGTCGCTGTCGGAGAAGGTGGCCATCGCCGCCCAGCTCGACGCTATCGGCATCACGATGCAGGCGAAGGACAAGCGCAACAAGGCTACCGACAAGATGGCGAAATGCAAGACGGTGCAGGTGAACTTCGCGCTGGCGAAGAATGTGACTGCGCAGAACGGTATGCGGACGGTGTATGTGCGCATCACGTCGCCGACAGGTTCGCTGCTGGGTAATGCGGGCTCGTTCAACTACGAGAACCGCACGCTACAATGCTCGATGAAGAAAGCTGTGGAATACGGCGGTCAGGAAACGCCCGTCACACTCTACTGGAATGTGGACCAAGCCCTCGTGGGCGGCACCTACCAGGTGAGCATCTTCGCCGACGGCAATATGATTGGCTCGAGGAGTTTTAGTTATAACTAAAAAGCCTACCCCCAGCCCCTCCCTAAAGGGAAGGGAGCGGGTAGCTCAAAAGTTCAATGCGCCTGCGGCGCGGTTCAAAAGTTCAAATGGTTCAAAAGGAATTAACAAGATTATTAACATATGAGAAAGGTTTTAACGCTATTCATGCTGACCGCCATGCTGACGGTTGACGCGCAAAGGGTACTGACACTCGACGAGTGTCGGGCGATGGCGCTGAGCAACAACAAGCAGCTCCGTGTGGCGATGGTGAAGCAAGACGTAGCAGCGAACATTCGTAAGGCTGCCCGCACGAACTACCTGCCAAAGGTGGACGCGGTGGGAGGCTACGAGTTCTTCAGCCGCGAAATCTCACTCTTGAGCAAAGACCAGCAGGCTACCTTCGCCAATATGGGTACTTCCCTGATGACTGGCATCGGCTCGAGTATGCCAGACGTGCTGACAGGCATGGTGATGAAAGGAGCTATCACCCCTGAATTTGCACAGCAGATGGGTGCAGTCATGAACGAGCTCGGCCAGCCGGCTGCAGCGATTGGCAACCAACTGGGACAGAAGATCAACGAGGCCTTCAAGACCGACACGCGAAACGTGTTTGCCGCTTCGGTGATGCTGCGCCAGCCCATCTATATGGGTGGTGCCATCACGGCTGCCAACCGTATGGCGGAGATCAATCAGCAGCTCGTGGCCAACGAAGAACAGAACGTGACCGAGAACACGCTGAAGAACATCGACGACGTCTATTGGATGGTGGTGTCGTTGAGTCAGAAGCAGAAGCTCGCCACCAGTTATCGCGACCTTGTGCAGAAGCTGAGCGATGACGTGCACAAGATGATCGGCGAGGGTGTAGCCACCAAGGCCGTAGGACTGCAGGTCGACGTGAAGGTGAACGAGGCCGATATGCAGTTGACGCAGGTCGAAAACGGAGTAGCACTTGCCAAGATGCTGCTCTGTCAGATTTGCGGACTCCCCACCGACAGCGACATTGCGCTCGCCGACGAGGGAAAGGACGTGCTCCCCTACTCTACGACCGTCGAGGATATTGGCAACGAGGCGGCTCTCGGGAACCGTTCGGAGCTGAAGATGCTGGAGAACGCCATCCAGATCAGCGAGCAGAGCACGAAGCTCGTGCGTGCAGCCTATCTGCCTCAGGTGGCGCTGACAGGCGGCTATCTGCTCTCCAATCCGACGGTGTTCAACGGCTTCGAGCGTAAGTTCGGCGGTATGTGGAATGTCGGCGTCATGGTGCGCGTGCCCGTCTGGAACTGGTTTGAAGGCGACTATAAGGTGCGTGCCAGCCGTGCTGCCACAACCATCGCCACAATGGAACTCGACGACGCCCGCGAGAAGATTGAACTGCAGCTGGAGCAATGCCGCTTCAAGTTGAAGGAAGCCGACAAGCGCCTGGCGATGGCGACGAAGAACCTGACTAGCGCCGACGAGAACCTGCGCTGTGCCAACGTGGGATTCCGCGAAGGAGTGATGGAGGCTACCGATGTGATGGCGGCCCAAACCGCCTGGCAGCAGGCTCAGAGCCAGAAGATCGATGCCGAGGTGGATGTGAAACTCGCTCAGGTAGCTCTCAAGAAGGCACTAGGCACATTAAATAATTAATAGTTGATAGTTTATAGTTGATAGTTCAATAAGTGAAATCCGTAAATCGTAAATAACATCATGTCAGCAAAAACCCAACATAACAACATCTTGCTCGCCGTACTGGGATTCGTTACGGTGGTGGTCGTCGTGGGTCTCCTCGGTTTCCTACTCCTGGGACGCTCGCCCGAAATTGTTCAAGGCGAAGTTGAAGTGAGTGAGTATCGCATCTCGTCGAAAGTGCCCGGACGCATTCTGGAGCTTCGAGTAAAAGAAGGCGACTTCGTGCATGTAGGCGACACGCTTGCCATTCTGGATGCACCCGAGGTGCAGGCCAAGAAGACACAGGCTCAGAGTGCCGAAGACGCAGCAGCCGCTATGAGCGACCTGGCAAAGGCCGGAGCCCGCCAGGAGCAAATCAGCGGAGCCTATCAGCTGTGGCAGCAGGCCAAGGCTGGACTGGAGATTGCCCAGAAGACCTACGAGCGCGTGCAGCGTCTGTACGACGAAGGAGTGATGACAGCCCAGAAGCGCGACGAGGCGCTGGCCAGCTACAAAGCCCTGCAGGCTCAGGAGAAAGCCGCCAAGAGCCAGTATGATATGGCTGTGAACGGTGCCCGCCTGCAAGAGAAACGTGCTGCCCAGGCTCAGGTGAACCGCGCCCGTGGTGCCGTACAGGAGGTGCAGAGCTACATCCGCGAGACGGTGCAGGTTTCGAACGTAGAAGGCGAGGTGTCAAGCATCTATCCGAAGGTAGGTGAACTCATCGGAACGGGCTCACCCATCATGAGTATCTCCGTGATGAGCGACCTCTGGGGAACCTTCAACGTGCGTGAGGACCAGCTGAACGGAATGAAGATCGGCGATACCTTCACGGCGTTTGTCCCCGCCTTCAACAAGGACCTGAAGATGAAGGTGTTCTACATCAAGGACGAGGGCTCGTATGCTGTGTGGAAGGCCACGAAAGCCAACGGACAGTACGACCTGAAGACCTTCGAGGTGAAGGCTCGCCCGGAGGAGAGCTTCGAGGGACTTCGTCCTGGTATGTCGTTGATTATCAAGAAGTAGCCTTGCGCTCGCTAATGGGAGTGTTGAAGGTGTATAGAGACGCAACGTGTCACGTCTCAATAGCATTTCAGGAGAAAAAGAAATGAGCAGTCAGACATCAGAACAGGCCAGTCAGACCTCGCCGGCAAAAGGTGGAATTGCTATGCAGATTCTGCGTATCGCCCTGCGCGAATGCGGATTCCTGCGTCACAATGCGATGTATCTGTGCTGCATGATCTTCTTCCCTATCCTTGTGACGGTGTTCTTCACGACGTTGATGAACGAGGGACAGCCGCAACGTATGCCCATCGGTGTGGTGGACAACGACAACACCTCGACCTCCCGCTCACTCATCCGCAAACTCGACTCCTTCCAAGCAAGTAAGGTGGTGGCCCACTACCCTAACGTGAATGAGGCACGCAAAGCCATTCAGCAGAACAAGATATACGCGTTCCTATATATTCCCAAGGGAACGACCGACGGACTGCTCTCGGCCCGCCAGCCAAAGATATCGCTCTACTACAGCCAGGCCTCGCTTACCGCAGGAAACATGCTCTACCGCGACCTGAAGACGGTGGCGCTGCTAGGATCGGCCGGCGTCGGTCAGGCCACACTACGCGCGAAGGGAGCCACCGACAAGCAGATCAGCACCTTCCTGCAGCCAATCGCCATCGACTTGCACATGATCGGCAACCCCTGGGCGAGCTACAACCTGTATCTCTCAACGATGCTCATCCCTGGAATCCTGATCCTGTTCATGTTCCTCATCACAGCTTACTCGCTAGGTACGGAGCTGAAGTTCAACACCTCGAAAGAATGGCTAGCGATGGCCAACGATAATATCATCGTGGCCCTCTCAGGAAAGCTGCTGCCGCAATTCCTAATATTCATAAGCATCTTCTATGCCTACATGTACTACGTGTTCGGCTATCTGCAATTCCCGCACCCGGGTGGCGTAGGGATGATGCTGATACTGGGATTCCTGACCGTTATAGCGAGCATCGGCTTCGGTATCTTTGCATTCGGATTGATGCCTTCGCTACGTATGTCGATGAGCGTCTGCTCGCTCTGGGCCATGCTCGGGTTCACCACAGCCGGAGCCACCTTCCCCGTGTTCGCTATGCACCCCATCATCGAGGGGCTGTCCGTACTCTTCCCTCTCCGACACTACTATATGATTTATCAGATATGCATCTTCAACGGCTTCCCGTTCGTTGATGCCTGGTTCAACTTCATGGCTCTATTCATCTTCGCCGCCCTACCCTTCTTTGTGCTACTAAAGATCAAGCGAGCCATGCTGGAATACGTCTATATCCCATAGAGATTTAAGCCGTTAAGGAAGACTAAGAATGAAAGAAACGCTGCTACATAGAATCATCGAAGGACTCAGAGACATGTGCTACATCTGGGCTAAGGAAATGCGCCAAACCATCACCGACGAGGGCGTGCTCATCTTCTTCCTGCTTGTACCATTCCTCTATCCGCTCCTCTATGCCTGGGCATACTCCAACGAAGTGGTGCGCGAGGTTCCTGTGGCAGTTGTCGACTCGTCGCACAGCCATCAGAGTAGGCAGTTCATTCGGGAGTTTGATGCATCGCCCGACACAAAGGTGGCATACTACTGTGCGTCGCTCGACGAGGCACGGGCACTAGTAGGCAAGCAGGTCGTGCACGGCGTTCTCTATTTTCCCGACGACTTCCAAACCCGTTCCCTGCGCGGGGAGCAGAGCCACGTGAGCGTCTATTGTGATATGTCGCTCATGCTCACCTACAAGGCCATCTATCAGAGCGCACAGGCTGTAGCCAGCGATATGAACACGAAGATGAAGATTGCCCTCGCAGGAAACTATACCAACCGCGAAGACGAAATCGCCACACAACCTCTCGCCTTTGACGAAGTGCCCGTGTTCAACCCAACGGGTGGCTATGGGTCGTTCCTCATCCCGGGTGTTCTCATCCTCATCATCCAGCAGACATTGCTGCTCGGCATCGGACTCGCTGCCGGTACCGCACGCGAGAGCAACCGATACAACGACCTCGTGCCTGTCAGCCGGCACTACAACGGCATCTTCCGAATCGTGCTCGGCAAATCGCTTGCCTACTTCATGATCTATGCCGTAGTCGCAGCCTATCTCACACTCATCGTGCCCCGCATCTTCGGCTTCACCAGCCTACTATCGGGAGGAGCACTACTGGGACTGATGGTGCCCTACATTCTCTCCTGCATCTTCTTCGGTATGATGCTCAGCTGTCTCGTGCGCTATCGCGAGAACGTCATCCTGCTCGTTGTCTTCACGTCCATACCCTTCTTGTTCCTGACAGGTCTGTCGTGGCCCCAGAGCAACATCCCCGGCTTTTGGCAGGGAGTATCCACGATCCTCCCCTCCACCTTCGGCGTGCGAGGATTCATCCGCCTGAACATGATGGGAGCAACGCTTGCCGATATCCGATTTGAATATCGTGCCCTGTGGATTCTCACTACCATCTACTTCCTCGTTACCTGCGCCGTCTATCGCCACCAGATCATCGCTGCTCACAGTCATGCTAACGACCGCATCCAAGTCCTGAAGGACAAGGCTCACGCCGTTCGCATGCGCAAGCTGGCAGCAGAAGAGGCGAACAAGGAGAAGGAATAGAATGCGGGGCGATTTGGATACAAAATCTATTTATCGGAAAGAAATTAAAATAATTAGAATAATTTCGGTCAGCAATTTTTTATCTCCGATGTAAGAAAATTACTACATAGTTACAAATAAAGAGAGAGTCAATTTATGACTCTCTCTCGTTCTTTGCGGAAGGTGAGGGATTCAAACCCCCGATACCCGAAAGGGGTATACCGGATTTCGAGTCCAGCGCGATCGATCACTCTGCCAACCTTCCTTTCCGTATTTGCGGGTGCAAAATTACGAAATATTTTTTGTTGCACCAAATATTCAGCGACTTTTTTTGATTATCGCCGTCAAATTCCGTGTTTTCACGAATCAGGAGCAGTATTCCAACACTCCCCTACTCTTCTGTGATTCCTGCCTGAAGCCATTGCTGCATGAGTGTGGTGGAATCCTCGAGGGCCTGTTCGTATTCCACTTCGTACTGTTCGGTGAGCAAGTTGGCAAGGTCGTCGGCTGTGAACGACTCCATCTGCTGTGCCTTCTGCCAGAGATAGGCCGAGCTCTCGTTCATGCTGATGATATTACTGAAATCGATGTTCTCCTTCCCTTCGGCGACGATGATCTTCTCACCGCACACGTCGCGAAGATTGAATCCTTTTTTTGCTTTCATCTCTTTGTTTGTTTTTTATATTGTTTTCTTTGTTCTTGAACACACGGAGCCAAATGCGGCGGTAGAACGCCAGCAGATAGCGGCGTATGGGATAGAGGTGCATCCACACGAAGGAATAGATGCGCCACTTATAGCCATCAGTGCGATCCATCTCGGAGCGTCCCTTCCGATAGAAGCCGATGACGACCCCTTTCACATCCGTCAGCCGACAATGCTCATCGGCCAGATTGCCATCGCCCCGCAGCGTCACATCGTCGCCCTCGATCTTCACGATGCGATGCAGAACGAAATGCTTCGGACTGATCTCGGCCAACACCGGGTCGCCAACCTTCGGGTCGACAGCCTTCGTCAGCAAGGCCTTGTCGCGATTGTCCTCGAGGAACGGGCGCATGCTATACCCTCTCAGCCTGAGCGTGACGGTATGCCCTTCTTCGAGCATCTTCACAATCTCAGGCAGCAGGACAGCATTTGCGAACTGCACTTCCCTTATTTCGATATGGTCTTGTGACATAGATGGGCAGCTTCTTCGTTTGGCAGGCAATGCAAGGTGTAGATGGCCGTCGTTTCGATGATCTTCGTGACGGTGTTGCAGATTCGGTTGAAGATATCCTCGTCCCACTTCATCGAGGAGCACGAAGGCAGGAAGGAGGCGAAAGCCTCGATGGGTGCCAGCCGCTCGATGCTGTTCTCAGGGGCTCGGTCGATGCGCGTGATGGCGCCGAGACGTGCTTTCACGTTGCGGTAGCAGGGAGTCTTACCGCTCCACGGACCACCATAGATGAACGCCTCGCCGTCGATGATGCGCACGATGGGATTGTCGTCGTTCATCAGGTCGCAGCCAGGCAGATGGCGCAGCCATAGGCTGACGTGGGTGCTCTTTCCCGTTCCGCTCTTGGCGATAAAGGCATAGCCGTAGCCGTTCTGCCTCACCAGTGATGCATGAATGAGCAGGGTGTCCACCCGACTGCCTGCAAAGGCGAAGATGAGCATCAGCGCATTATTGAGACCGAAGCTGCGCATGTTGTAGTTGCCGTTCAGGGCACAGCGGCAGTTGCGGAACTCTTTGTCGGAACGTAGCAGACAGCACTCGGCACCATTGATATCCTTGATGATGTACTGGTAGCCGCCATCGTCGACGAGGTCGACAACGGTCTCACCATTGCCTGTGTCGAACTTGCGGATGCGCTCACGCCGCTCCTTGGGTTCGGGGCGCATCGTATCGTCGACGGTGAGCTGGAAGAACAAGGCATCTTCCTGATGACCTTCAGCAACCTCGAAGGGTTCGAACGAAGGCAACAGGCGCACGTCGTTGCGTCCTTCCTCAAGAAAGACGAGACGTATAGGGTGTTCTGCAATCGTGTAATCGTGAATACCTTTCAGGTTGCTCATGCTTTGTTATTCTTTAGCTCTTTTGCCCTACGCTTGGCATCTTCCATTGCCTTCTTCCTGGAAATCTTCTTCTCCTTCTTGTCGACTTTAGCCTTTTTCTTGGCAGCAGCTTTTGCAGCCTTCAATTCGGCTTTCTCCTTCTTGATGGCAGCCTTCAGTTCTTCCTTGGTGTACTTAGCCTCAGGCGTATCTGGGGTAATGCTGGCAAACGAGAACTCTGTAGGACTGATGTTCTTCATCAGGTAGTTTCCCTTCGTGGTGTAGCGCTTCTTCAGCTTCAGGTATTTCTTCTCGATGTCGCTTCTCTTCTCAGCAAAGATCACGGTGCAGGTGGGGACGTCCATTCCTGTTCCTTTCATATAGTCGCGCAACTGGAACGAATAGTTCTCGCGGCTATAGAGGAAGTTGTTCTTAGTGTTGATCCAAGTGGAATCGAGATGCTGAATCTCCGTGAGATAGACGGTGGAATCGTTGAACGAGGTCACGACTCCAAACATATAGACTGGAGTCAGCTTGTTGATACCGAATGCGCTTGAAGGCACGAGTGCCATCATAGTAATGAAAAGTGCAGCAAGGATTTGTTTTCTATGTTTCATTTTTGTTCTTTCCTCTGATTAGTAAAAACGTGTGCTAGATGCCCAGGTATGTGCGGAGCGTCTTCTTGTGAGTGCCTTTGCGCAGGCGGCGGATGGCCTTCTCCTTGATCTGCCTCACACGCTCGCGCGACAGCCCGTACTTATTGCCGATCTCCTCGTAGGTCATCTCAGGCTGGTTGATGCCGTAGAAAGCCTCGACGATCTTACGCTCGCGATCGTTGAGCAGCGACAATGCCGAACCTATCTCCTTGCGCAACGACTCCATCACGAGCTCATTGTCGGCCTCGGGGGAGTTGTCGTTGGGCAGAACGTCGAGCAGACTGCTGTTCTCATCGTCGTGGAAGGGAGCGTCGACCGACACATGTCGCCCTGCATTCTTCATGGCGGCAGCAATCTTCTCCTCAGGCATATCAATCTGGTCGGCAATCTCGTTGACGTTAGGCCTGCGCTCATTCTCCTGTTCGAACTGATTCAACACCCTGTTGATCTTGCTGACTGCGCCCACCTGATTTAGAGGCAGCTTCACGATGCGACTCTGTTCGGCAAGCGCCTGCAGGATGCTCTGCCGAATCCACCACACAGCATACGAAATGAACTTGAAGCCGCGGGTCTCGTCGAACTTCTCGGCAGCCTTGATCAGTCCGAGGTTTCCCTCGTTGATCAGGTCGGAGAGGCTCAGTCCCTGGTTCTGGTACTGCTTCGCTACAGACACGACAAACCGCAGGTTAGCCTTGGTTAGTTTCTCCAATGCTTCCCTATCGCCTTTACGGATACGCTGAGAGAGTTCCACTTCTTCATCGGCTGTGAGTAGTTCCTCATGACCAATCTCCTGCAGATACTTATCGAGTGACGCATCTTCGCGATTTGTGATTGATTTTGTAATCTTCAGTTGTCTCATACGGCTGTCGTTATTAGATGTTGAACTGCAAAAATACGGCTTTTCAACGAGAAACACGAAAAAAAGTTGATTTTTTTTCAAAATATTTGTCAATTATATTCTGAAAAGAGGAATGAGAGCACATTTACTCCCATTCCTCACGTATGTTTTACTGAAAGCCGCATCGCAGAGACTACTCGCCCAGGTCGACTACGAAGTAAGCTTTCTTACCAGTGGGATACACACCGCGAATGATGAGCACGGGCTCCTTGCTGGTAGAGGCATCCTTCACAACCTGCTGCAGGTCTTCGACGGTCTTCATGTTCTCGTCGTTCACCTTCAGGATGACCAAGCCCTTTGTGATACCGGCATCCTTCAGCTTACCGTTGTTCACCTTGATGACCTCCAGACCGTAATTGATGTTGAGCTGCTCCTTCTGCTGATTGGTGACAGGACGCACATCGGCACCCAGCACATCCATATCAGCCTGCTTCACAACCTTCGTGTTACCCTGGGCATTCTTCAGAGTGGCGGTCTTCGTCTGGCTCTTCTTGTTGTGGAGGAACGTCAGGCTGATCTTGTCGCCAGGACGCTTGTTGAACATCACCTCCTGCAGTTCCGACATCTTCGTGACCTTCTTGCCGTCGATATGTGTAATCACATCACCCTTCTCAAGACCGATATCAGCACCGGCTCCGTCGGCTTCGACTTCCGATACGTAGACACCCTCATTGGTGCCCAGGTCAACTTCATTATCCTTCTCCTTCTGTTCGTTGATGTAGTTGATGACATCACCGCCCTTGATGCCGAGCAAGGCACGCTGCACGGTTCCAAATTCCTTGATGTCGGCAACCACCTTGTTCATCAGGGTGGTGGGAATAGCAAAACCATAGCCGATGTTCGAGCCTGTGGGCGAAACCAGCATGTCGTTGATACCGACCAGCTCGCCACGAGTATTGACAAGAGCGCCGCCAGAGTTGCCCTGATTGATGGCAGCATCTGTCTGGATGAACGACTCCACGCCGTTGGCACCGATGGAACGGGCCTTTGCCGAGACGATACCTGCCGTCACCGTGTTGTTCAGTCCAAGCGGGTTACCTACAGCCAGCACCCATTCGCCGACTTTCAGATCGTCGCTGTTGGCGATAGCGATTGTAGGCAGATTCTTGCCGTCGATCTTGATGAGTGCGAGGTCTGTCGTCTTGTCGGTTCCGACGATGCGGGCCGAGAACTCGCGATTGTCGTTCAAAGTGACTGTCAGTTCGTCGGCACCTTCCACCATGTGGTTATTGGTTACGATATAGCCGTCAGGCGAGATGATCACACCAGAGCCTGTAGCGGTCTTCTTCGGAGTCTGTATCTGACGCTCACGCGTGCCGCCCTGCGGGTTGCCGAAGAAACCGAACGGGTCGGAGAAGAACTCTTCGAACGGGTCGCGCTGCATGCGTACGGTCTGTGTTTTCGAATTCTGTACGTGCTTGATTTGAACAACTGCCGGCAAAGCCTTCTCGGCAGCGTAGGTCAAGTCGACAGGTTGTCCTGAAATGGTTACAGCATCGCTTGCTGCATTCACCTTCATAAATGTTCCAGCTGAGATGCCAAGTGCGGCGATGCACATGGCGCCAAACAAATACTTTTGTACCTTTTTCATGTTCTTTTATTCTTTAATTGGGTTTAACTATTTTCTTGCGCTACGTGCCTCTGCCTGCACGACCGAGGCACAACTTTTCTTCTTCAGACGATACAAAACCGCCTTGGTTTATTAAATCGCCTGCAAATTTAAGCGCAAAAAATGTTAATCTGCCAAAATGGCGGTTATCTTTATCCCATTTTAACACTCGAAAACCGCTTATTAACGGCTCTTAAATGGACAAACCGCCCTTTTAAAACATATTTAACGTGCGTTCGGCAAGAACACTTTGGGAAATCAAGAGAATCGTGATTAGAACTCTACAAGCACACGGGCGTTGAGCTGACGTCCTGTCAGATAGTTCGGAACGGCAAACTGCTGATTGGCGATACTCGTGATCCAGTAATAGCTGTTCACGTTATTGATGCCAAGCAGGTTGAAGCAATCGACGCCCAGCCACACACGCGGATGGCTGATGCTGGGCTTGCCGTATTGCGGTCCCAGCAGCAGATAGCTCATGCCGATGTCGGCACGGCGATAAGCCTTCGCGCGGAACATATTCGTTTCCAGCTCGCGGTGAGGAGGCGAGAAGGGAAGTCCGTCGGCGTAAGCAAGCTTCAGTGACATCTTCCAGCGTTGTGTACCCGGGAAGTAGTCGGTGAAGAACAGGCTCACCGCGATTCGCTGATCGGTTGGCAGCGGTACAGACTTGCCGTTGAGTTTCATCTTCGCGTCCATCAGCGACAGCGACAGCCACGAATCAGTACCTTCCACGAATTCACCATAGAGCTTCAGGTCGAGACCGGCCGCATGTCCGCTTGCCTCGTTTTCACCATAATAGACCACCTTCACATTGTTCACGCTATAGGGCACGAGCTGCGAAAGCAACTTGTAGTAGGCTTCGGCGGTGAACTTAAACTTGCGGTTGCTCATGCGGAAGTTGTGGTCGTAGCCTGCTATGAAATGAATGGACCGCTGACTCTTGATCTTCTCGTTCAGCGTGGCATAGGTGATGCCGTTGATGGTCGATGTGTCGCGCAGCTCCTTGTAGAACGGGGCCTGATAGTAGAGACCTGCTGCCAGTCGCATAGTGACATTCTGGTTCCACGAAGGAATGATGCCCAACGACACACGCGGTGAAACGATGCTCTCACGGTTGAAGTTCCAATGGGCGAAGCGCACACCATAGTTCAACGTGTAGAGCGTCGAAGGTCGCTCCTCTTCATCATCATCGGCGCTGCCTCCCGACTGCCAGCGATAGGTGTCCTGCAGATAGGCTTCCGTGCGGTAGGCCTTCAGTTCGTTCTGTGCCTTCAGCGAATAGATCATGTAGAGGTCCTGTCCTGTATGGGGAACGCTATAGCCTGCAGAGTCGCGCATCTCGTATTCGACGGAGTGCTCCTTCACGTGTTCATGCTTCAACGTGACGGCTCCTTCTATTTCGTGGCGGCGAGCCTTGTGCTGCATCAACAGCTTCACGCTCTTCACGGTTGCATTCAGATAGTTGCGGGCATGTTCGAAGTAGGTTCCCACGCTGAGGTTCTCGGCCTCGTCGGCTTGCGACAGCCAGTATTGGCTCTGAATGTCGAAGCGTTCCTGTTCCTTTGTGGTATAGGCCGACGCGAGCAGCGACAGACGAGTGTTGGCCGTGAAGTGACGCGTGATGGATAGATTGCCGAAGTATGTGCGGAAGAGGTCTTTCTCCCAGCCGTCGAAATACACCATAAACGACATTACGTTCTGCTGTGTGCCGTAGGCGGTGTTGCGGTTATGAGGCGTGAAGTTATAATGGTTGTCGGAGATATTGCCGATGAAGTCGATGGTCCAGCGCTTGTTGGGCCGATAGCTCAGATAGGTCTGATAGTCGAGGAACGTAGGATCGTACTCTGCATCGACGTCGCGCTGCGAGGAGAGCAGGAAGCGAGTTGTCTTGTAGCGCACGCTGTTGAGCCACGAGAGATTCTTCGTGCCGATGCCCAGATAGGCGCCGGCTCCCAGCAGACTCGCCGAGAGAGAGCCTTCGGCAACCGACTTCCGCTGTCCTTGCGGCTCCAGCCGCTTGTAGCCGATGTCGAGTGTCGACGACATCTTGTCGCCGTATTTCGCCGCAAAGCCACCCGTCGAGAAGCCAATGCGCTCCACCATATCGGGATTGATCACCGAGAGTCCTTCCTGCTGACCGCTACGAACGAGGAACGGGCGGAACACCTCGATGTTGTTGATATAGACGCTGTTCTCGTCGAACGAACCGCCTCGAACGTTGTACTGCGACGACAACTCGTTGTGTGTCGACACGCCTGCCTGACTCTGAATCATCTCCTCGACGGCATTGCCCGTCGTCGAAGGTGTGTTCTTCATATCCTCCTTGCGCAACTCCTGCGTCTGGGTGGTCTGGCGCTTCATCTCAGTCACGTTCACCTCGCCCAGCGTCTGGTCTTCCTCCTGCAGGATGATCTGCAGCGTCTGCTTGCCCTTCGGATTGCGCAGCACACGGGTGCGAGTCTTATAACCGATCATCGAGAAGCGAACTTCCACCGAGTCGGCCGACTGCAGTTCCATCGAGAACTCGCCCTTGAGCGACGTGAGCGTAGCCTTACCCTGCTTCACCACCTGTACGGAAGCCAGCTCGATAGGGCTTAGCTGCTCGTCGGTGACACGACCTTGCAACGTGAACGATTGGGCATGGGCACACACTCCCAAGCCTACCATATATATAATAATGATAAGACTCTTCAGCTTCATATATCAATATAACGCAGTTTCCGCCGGTTTATTGTACTCCATCCAGGTCAATCTCCCTTCCCTTTAGGGGAGGGCTGGGGTCTGGCTACAATATACGCTCCCAGCAACACCAGCAGCGCAGCAACAGGCTTATCCCACGTGAGCAGGTCCTGACCGACGGCGATAGCCACCAGCGAAGCAACCACAGGCTGCAGGTTCGTGTATGTGCTCACCGTCGTCGCCTTCAGGTATTGCATAGCGTAGGGAATCATGAAATAGCCCAGCACGGTTGCAAACACCACGATGAACAGCATGCTCAGCGCTCCCAGCCACCAGTCGGTATTCATCGTGACATTCGTCAGCAGCGCGGTCTTGCTGATGTCGCCTACCGCAAACGGAATCACGGCGATGCTCGACACGAGGAAGATCCACTTCATCTGCGTGACGGCTGAATACTCCTGCGAAACCTTACGAGTGATGAGCAGATAGATCACCCACGTCAGCACACTCAACAAGGCGAGCGTAATGCCGAGCAGGTCGTTGCGGCCCGTACCCGACTGCCAGCCTACGAACACCATCAGCGCCGCTCCGGCAATCGCCAACAGCACGCCAACGGTCTTCCAACCCGTGATTTTCTCGCTCAGGAACAGAGCCGCCATCAGCATCGTGGCAATCGGCGTGAGCGTAGCGATGAGCGAGAAGTAAACTGGTGTCGTGAACTCCAGCGCCCAGGCGGTGAGCGTCTGCGAAATCACGAAGCCCAGCAAGCCGCCCGCCATAATCACCAGCAGGTCGCGACGCTTCACGGGTTCCTTCGGCAGGAAACAGGCTATCGCCCAGAAGATGAGTGCCGCTCCGATGCAGCGGAAGGCCATATACGACATCGGCGTCACCCACGAGTCGAGCAGATATTTCGTCACAGGAACGCCCAAACCAAAGATAATGTTCGCCGTCAGGATGGCGGCATGTGCCTTGTAAGTGTTGTTTGTATTACCCATATTTATCGTTTGTTCTTTGTTGCTTTCAGCGAATCAATTCCTGTTGATTCCTTAACGTCAGTTCGATCAACGCGGCAAAATTAACAAAAAATTCCCGATTCAGCATCATGAAGGGCGAAAAAAGTGAAATAGGGAAAGCTGGAACAGCTTTCAAATTAACAAATACTTGACCGCAAGGCGGTCATCGCTCAATAACCGCAGGTCGACGACCTGCGGATAAATGAGTAGGTGTGATTATGCACTCTAACGGAGTGCCCCAACCGATGGGCGACCCCGTCAGGGTCGATGTTACTCTGCTACAGCATTCCGAGGGTGCTCGCTATACTCGTACCCTCGGTTATTAATATTGGACGACTTCATCGTCCTTTTACATAAAGGTTATCAGCACCCTATGGGCTTAATCGTGCAAACGGCTATATCATTTCCAATATTATTTCTGAAAAAACTCAACAAAAGTTCGCCTTCAGGAGGAAGCAATCTAGAACGGAATGGCCTTGAAAAAGAGGAAAATAAGCCTTGATTTCCTAAAAATATCGTCCTTCTTCACCAAAAGCAAACCCTCGTGATTGTGGAGAATTGCCCTAAACCGACTGGAGCATAGCTCTAGATGCTCTGGAGCATAGCTCTATACACTCGGGAGCATTGCTCCACAACCTACGGAGCATTGCTTTAGAAGGACTGGAGCATAGCTTTTACGCAGCCGGAGCACGCTCCTACGACTTCCAAACGATGTCTCAAAGCGTGCAAAAGTAAAGTCCTAAGGTTCTGGAATGAATGAATTTCGGCTCTAAAAGCATGCTTTTGACGCGACGAAACGAGGAAAAACGAAGCTGAAAAGGCCTCATATACACATAACAGATTGATACTCAGCGAGTTAACACTTTCGCTCATTTTGGGCGATTTCCCGACCAAACGAGCAGTCGGAGGATTAGAGGCGATTCTCAGAGGGCTTTTTTGACCAAATTATTTTACAAGATCCTTCACCACCTCGCCGCCGACCACGAGGCCTGCAGCAGCAGGAACGAAGGCACAGGAGGCAAGGGTATCGGCGCCGCGCTGCGTTGGAAGTTCCTCGCTATAGACGACTTTGAAGTGCTCGATGCCCTCTCGGCGAAGCGTTTTGCGAAGCACACGCGCCAAAGGATCGTTGTTGGTCTTCGCGATATCGCTGACGCGGAATGCGGTAGGGTCGAGTTTGTTGGCTGCGCCCATGCTGGAGATGAAGGGTTTCTGCAACTTGTGGCAGCGGCGCACAAGGTCGAGCTTCGCCTTCACGGTATCGACACAGTCGACGACATAGTCGTATTCCTCCAACGGAATAGCGTCGGCATTCTCAGGAAGATAGAACATCTGATACTTGCGAACTTCGCATTGGGGATTGATATCGTGGATGCGCTCCTCCAGCACATCGACCTTTGGTCGCCCAAGGGTGGAATGTAGGGCGATGATCTGGCGGTTCAGATTGGAAAGCGCCACGCAGTCGTTGTCGACAAGCGCCAGCGTCCCTACCCCACTTCGTGCCAACACCTCAACGACATAGCCGCCTACGCCGCCTACGCCGAACACGATGACGCGCGACCGTCGCAGCCGTTCCATTGCCTCAGTACCGAGCAACAGCTCCGTTCTTGTGAACTGATTTTCCATACTGCCTGCAAATTTACTCCAATTTGTGCAAACCACAAAACGATTTATTCACATTTTCCTTGGGAAAACCAAAATAATTCAGTAACTTTGCCAGACATTATCAGAAACGCACGGCCTACGGCTGTCGTTTTGCAGAAAAAGGATACACTCTATGAAACAGGCAATGATACTTGCAGCAGGGATGGGAACACGCCTGAAACCCATCACCGACCGCATTCCGAAAGCGCTCGTCAGCGTCGGGGAGAAACCGCTACTCGACCGACTCATCCTTCGGCTGCGCGCACAAGGCTACCAGCGCTTCGTGGTGAACGTGCACCATCTGGCCGACCAGATAGAACGGCATATCGAGGACGAGGACAGCTACGGAGTGCACGTCATCATTAGCGACGAGCGGCAGGAACTGCTGGAGACCGGCGGTGCGCTGAAGAAGGCTGCGCCGTTCTTCGACGACGACGAACCCATTCTCATACATAATGTTGACATCCTCGATAATGTCGACTACAACTGGCTGCGGCGCCAGCACCTCGACGACGAAGATGCTGTGCTCCTCGTGAGTCGCCGCAAGACCAACCGCTATCTGCTCTTCGACAATGCGATGCGGCTGATGGGATGGGTGAACATTGCGACGGGCGAGCTGCGCAGTCCCTTCGACTGGGTGAAGAATCCCGACGAGGCGGAACTCGATATGGACAACTACCGCCTGATCATCATGCGGGGAACCACCGAGATCGTGCTGAATCTCTTCGCTTTCTCGGGCATCCACAGCTTCTCGCCGCGTCTGTTCCCGCTCATGGAGCGCTTCCCCGACCGCTTCCCCATCCTCGACTTCTACCTGCAGACGTGTCACCGCACGCGTATCTACGGTCTCCACAAGCCCGACCTGCGCCTGCTCGACGTGGGGAAACTCGACTCGCTGCAGGCCGCCGAAGAATTTTTGAAACAATAGAACAACTAGAGGTTCTTGACACAAGACCCTTTGGGCCATCAAATAAAACCGCAACAATGCAACAGAAAATCATCATCCTCGACTTTGGATCACAGACAACACAGCTCATCGGACGCCGCGTGCGCGAGCTCGACACCTTCTGCGAAATCCTGCCCTACAACAAGTTCCCGAAAAACGACCCTTCGGTCATTGGCGTCATACTGAGCGGATCGCCGTTCAGCGTTCACGACCCTGAGGCCTTTCAGGTCGACCTGAGCCAATTTGTCGGCCGCGTGCCCGTGCTGGGTATCTGCTACGGTGCTCAGTTCATTTCGCATACCAACGGCGGACGCGTGGAGAAGACCAACACCCGCGAATACGGTCGTGCCCACTTGCAGTATGTCGATACAGCAAACCCACTCTTCAACGGGTTCACACAGGATTCGCAGGTGTGGATGAGTCACGGCGATTCCATCACCGCTATTCCCGCCGGCTACAGCTGCATTGCCTCAACCAGCGATGTGAAGTATGCAGCTTATTATTGTGAAAAGCCGTCGGCAGCAGGCGATGCCCCGCTCTTCGCCGTGCAGTTCCACCCAGAGGTGTTCCACACCATACAGGGCTCGCTTCTGCTGAAGAACTTCGTGGTGGGCATCTGCGGCTCGCGACAGGACTGGAGTGCAGCCTCGTTTGTCGATAGCACCGTCAGCGAACTGAAGCAACAGCTGGGTGATGACCGCGTGATTCTCGGCCTGTCGGGCGGTGTTGATTCATCGGTGGCTGCCGTCTTGCTGAATCGCGCAATCGGCAAGAACCTCACTTGCATCTTCGTCGATCACGGCATGTTGCGCAAGAACGAGTTCCGCGATGTCATGAACGACTATAAGTGCTTAGGCCTCAACGTGATAGGTGTCGATGCCTCAACAAAGTTCTTCACCGATCTTGCAGGCGTTACCGACCCCGAACAGAAGCGCAAGATTATAGGTCGCGACTTCATCGAGGTCTTTAATGCTGAAGCCCGAAAGATTGAAGGAGCGAAGTGGCTGGCACAGGGAACCATCTACCCCGACCGCATCGAGTCGCTGAACATCACAGGAAAGGTGATCAAGAGTCATCACAACGTGGGCGGACTGCCCGAGGAGATGCATCTGCAGTTGTGTGAGCCGCTGAAGTGGCTGTTCAAGGACGAGGTGCGCCGCGTAGGCCGACAGCTGGGAATGCCCGAGCACCTCATCACCCGTCACCCCTTCCCGGGACCGGGACTCGCCGTTCGTATTCTTGGCGACATCACCCCAGAGAAGGTGCGCATCCTGCAGGATGCCGACGACATCTACATCCGCAGCTTGCGTGAATACAAGGTGAAGCTCAGCGGCGAGGAAGCCCGTCGCGTGTTGGCAGCCGGCGTGCCCGTCAACTCGTCAACTCGTCAACTTGTCAACTCGTCAACTGACGAAGTCGAAGTCTCGCTCTATGACCAGATCTGGCAAGCGTGCACCATTCTCCTCAGCACGGTTCGCAGCGTGGGCGTGATGGGCGACGAGCGCACTTACGAGCATCCTGTAGCCTTGCGAGCCGTCACCTCGACCGACGCGATGACAGCCGACTGGGCTCATCTGCCCTACGACTTCATGGCGAAGGTGTCGAACGAGATTATCAATAAGGTGCGTGGTGTGAACCGCGTGTGCTACGACATCTCCTCAAAGCCGCCATCCACGATTGAGTGGGAATAGAAGCCTCGAGGCCGACAGAGAAAAGTAGAGAGGGGCACGCGCTACATCATCGACGTGTAGAAGACGTAGGCAAGAATGGCGAGGACGATGAGGCCGACAACGGTCTTGATAAGACAGCTCGCCACTTTCTTGATGATGAGTACGCCTACGACGAGAGCCAGGATGGCGCCTATATAAAGGAGGAAATTATCGTTCATAGCATGTGTCGTTTGTATTGTTAGAACATCTGGAGGAACTGGGTAGGAATGGGCGTGTCGAACTCCATGCGCTCATTCGTGACAGGATGATAGAAACATAGCACGCAGGCATGCAGGCAGAGGCGGTGGATGGGGTCGTCGCCATTTCCGTACTTCGGGTCGCCACAAACGGGATGACCCATATCGGCAGCGTGAACGCGAATCTGGTTCTTGCGACCGGTCTCCAACTGAAACTCTACGAGCGAATGCTCTGTGGTGCGGTTGAGCACGTGGAAATGGGTGACGGCGTATTTCCCGCCATTATCGACAGGCGACGAATAGGTGTAGTAAGCCTTGTTGTCGCGCAGCCAGTTGGCAATAGTTCCCTCGTCGGGCTCCACCTCACCGCTGACCACAGCCACATAGCGGCGGTCGTAGACGATTTCGTGCCAGTTGCGCTCGAGAATCTGCTCCGTCTCCATATCCTTCGCATAGACCAACAGTCCGCTGGTATCGCGGTCGAGACGATGAACGACGTGGGCCGTGCAACGCTGTCCGGACTTCTTGAAGTAGTCGTCGAGCACGCTCTTCACGTTTAGCGACCTATGGCCGGCAGCCATCGACAGGATGCCCACATTCTTCTCAACGACGATGAGCCAGCGGTCTTCATAGACCACCTTCACATAGCGACTCTTGAACTGGTCGTTCTTCTTGGTCTGACTCACCGAAATCTTTGCACCCGGGTGAAGCTGATAGTCGAACTGCGTCGTGACCTTTCCGTTCACCTTGATGCCGCGTCCCTGCAACGTAGCCTTGATCTTCGTCTTCGACCCTTTCAGATGAGCCAGCAACCACTCGAGCAAGGGTGCTTCCTCCTCGACGACATAGTGGTCGTAACGATCGGTATTGTATGAATTCGTCTTCATAGGGAAATGGGATGAAGGGTCTTCAGAAAACACATGATCACTCGGCAGAGAACTGCTTGATGCGCTGTTCCTCGCTGAGCTTGCAGATGAGAAGCGTTCCGTCCTTCTCGGCTACGATGCAATCGTCGAGACCCTGTACGACTACCTTGCGAGCCTCTGTGGCATGAATGATGCAGTTGTGGGTGTCGAAGACGGCAATGTTGTCGCCGATGAGGGCGTTGCCGTAGAGGTCGTGCTTGGAGTGAGAGAGCAGCGAGCCCCACGTGCCGAGGTCGCTCCAGCCGAAGTCGGCAGGACATACGAAGATCTCCTCGGTCTTCTCCATGATGGCATAGTCGACGGAGATGTTCTCGCATTCAGGATAGAGCTGGTCGATGTACTCCTGTTCCTGGTCGGTTCCGTAGATCTTCAGCAGCGACTCGAAGAGCTTGCTCATCGTGGGCTGATAGATGCGGAAGGCATTGACAATCGTCGAGATGCTCCACACGAAGATGCCCGAGTTCCAGAAGTAGTTATTCTGGCGGATATAGCTTTCGGCAGTCTTCAGGTCGGGTTTCTCGCGGAAGGAGTCGACGCGGAAGATTTCCTTGTTGCGAGGCGAGCTGCCCGAGAGGTCGGCCTGGATATATCCGTAGCCCGTCTCCGGACGGTTGGGCTTCATGCCCAGCGTGACGATGGCGTCGGTTTCGGCTGTGAAGGCCATACACATGCGTATGACGCGTCGGAACTCGTCTTCGTTGACCACGATATGATCGCTGGGCGTCACGACGACATTTGCCTTCGGGTCTTTCGACTTGATGCGCCAGCTGACGTAGGCGATGCAGGGTGCGGTGTTGCGGCGGCAAGGCTCGAGCAGGATATTCTGAACGGGAATGTCGGGCAACTGCTCTTTGACGAGGTCGGCATAGATGCGATTGGTGACCACCCATACATGCTCCGGGCTGCAGATGTCGCGGAAACGGTCGTAGGTGAGCTGCAGCAGCGACCTTCCCACTCCCAATACATCGATGAACTGCTTGGGACGCTCCACCGTGCTCATCGGCCAGAATCGGCTCCCTACTCCACCAGCCATGATAACCAGATGATTGTTGACTTTTGCCATATTCGTGTTGCTGAAGATTAAACATCGCTTTCGACTCGACTCCCGACGACCAGCCGTCAGACAATCAAGCCGTATCCGCATGCAAAATTAAGAAAAATATTCTGCATGAGAAAACGAAAAAGGAAAAACTTGCAATGATTATGAAAAAACAATACAGAATGTAGAATGAACGCACGCTTAGTCCTCGTCGAAGAGCGACAACGACAGGTCGGAAGCTATTGCGGCGGGCTGCTGTTCGGCCTGCGCCCTCGCCTCCTGAAACTTCAGCATGAGCTGACGGCTCTCCTGGTTGTCGAGATTCAGTTTGTAGATGCCGCGCTGCGTAGCACGTACGATGAGGGAAGCGTCGCTTTTCGAATTGCGTTGCAGATATTGCAACACATAGTCGTGAACGTCCTGAAAAACAATGGGATTGAAGAACGAATTGCATGAATTGTAGACGTGACGTGAGATTTTCTGCACCGAAATTCCCACGCTGCCTGCCTCTAGGAGGACCTTCAATATTTCGCGATCGTATTCGTTCACTTGTTGTTAAAATAAAAAGGAGCTGTAAGACATTTCTGTTTTGCAACTCCTTTCCTTTATCGTTGGGGAAATCCTTATGCCAGAGCAACCAGATTCTCCTCGCCTTTCACTTTACCTTCCTTGAAGAGCCAGCCAATGCCCAGGTATACCTCTTCGGTAGTGATCTTTGCAGCCTTAGCGATCTCTGCTACGCTGAGAGCCTTCTCAGCTGCTGCGAGAGCCTGATAAACATCACCAGCCTTGAAACCTACGTTCTCGGCGTTGATTGCTACTTCTACCTTCTTGCAAACCTTCTTTGCAGGAGCCTTCTTCTCTGCTGTAGCCTTTGTTGCTGCAGCCTTTGTTGTTTTCTTTTCTGCCATAATTTTTTAAACAAATAAAATAATTCGTGTTGTATATCCTTAATTACAACCTTATGTTTCTTTATCTGCGTGCAAAGTTACGGCAAATTGTTGAAAATCAGACTACTTACAACAAATAACTTCCTTTTATCAGGCGTTTTCTTGATTTAAGTCAAGACGTATCTGCAATTCTTCTAATTGTTTGACATCCAACTCACTAGGAGCATCGAGCATCACATCGCGGCCGGAATTGTTCTTCGGGAAGGCAATGCAGTCGCGGATGCTATCGAGACCCGCCATGATGGAAACGAAGCGGTCGAGACCGAAGGCCAGACCGGCATGAGGAGGAGCACCGTACTTGAATGCGTTGATGAGGAAGCCGAACTGCGCCATCGCGCGCTCGGGTGTAAAGCCGAGGATCTCGAACATCTTCTCCTGCAGCTTGCCGTCGTGGATACGAAGCGAGCCGCCGCCAACCTCAACACCGTTGCACACGAAGTCGTAGGCCACCGCGCGCACCTTCTCGGGAGCCGTGTCGAGCAAGGGGATGTCGTCGGGATTGGGGAGCGTGAACGGATGGTGGGTAGCCATCAGGCGCTGCTCCTCGTCGCTCCACTCGAAGAGCGGGAAGTCGACAATCCACAGGCACTCGAAGCGGTTCTTGTCGCGAAGGCCCAGGCGCTCGCCCATCTCCAGACGGAGCGTGCAGAGCTGCGTGCGCGTCTTGTTGGCGTTGTCGCCGCTGAGCATCAGCACCAGGTCGCCGTCGTTGGCGCCCATTGCCTCTTTCACCTTCGTCCACACCTCGGGCTCGTAGAACTTGTCGATGCTTGACTTCACGGTGCCGTCCTCGTTGAACTTCACGTAGACGAGACCCTTCGCGCCCACCTGCGGACGCTTCACGAAGTCGGTGAGCTGGTCGAGCTGCTTGCGTGTGTAGTTGGCACAGCCGGGCACACAAATAGCACCGATGTAGGCAGCCTCGTTGAAGACGGGGAACGTACCTGTGCCCTTCAGCACGTCCATGAGCTCCACGAACTCCATTCCGAAGCGCAAGTCGGGCTTGTCGCTACCGAAGCGACGCATCGCCTCGTGCCACGTCATCTGCTGCAGCTTCGCGGGCAGGTCGAAGCCACGAATCTCCTTGAACAGATAGCGGGCCATATCCTCGAAGATCTGCAGCACGTCCTCCTGATCGGCAAACGACATCTCGCAGTCAATCTGCGTGAACTCCGGCTGACGGTCGGCACGCAGGTCCTCGTCGCGGAAGCACTTCGCAATCTGGAAGTAGCGGTCGAAGCCGCTTACCATGAGGAGCTGCTTCAGCGTCTGCGGACTCTGCGGGAGGGCATAGAACTGACCGGGATTCATACGTGAGGGCACCACGAAGTCGCGTGCTCCCTCAGGCGTAGAACCGATGAGAATAGGTGTCTCCACCTCGATGAAGTCTCTTGAATCCAGGAAGTTGCGGATGAGGATGGTCATCTTGTGGCGCAACTCCAGATTCTTGCGCACACACGAACGACGCAAGTCCAGATAGCGGTACTTCATGCGGAGCTCGTCGCCGCCATCGGTGTTGTCCTCGATGGTGAACGGAGGCGTTTGGCTCTCGCTGAGCACATTCAGCTCAGCAGCCAGGATCTCGATGTCGCCAGTGGGCATCTTTGCGTTCTTCGACACGCGCTCGCTCACCTGCCCTTTCACCTGAATGCACCACTCACGTCCGAGTTTGTTGGCCCGTTCGCAAAGCGCCGCATCAGTAGCCTCGTTGAACACCAATTGCGTAATACCATAGCGGTCGCGCAGGTCGACGAAGGTCATACCTCCCATCTTGCGCACTCGCTGAACCCAACCAGCCAGCGTCACTTCCTTGCCGGCATCCGAGAGCCTCAGCTCTCCACACGTATTTGTTCTATACATTGTTTTAAATAATAATTGAAATTTCGTGCAAAATTACAACAAATCCTCGAAACCACAAAACAAAAAGCGGCTTCTTCTGTTATTATGTCTTAAAAAATAGGTGATTTCTTATTGTGTATTAAACAAAAAGCGTATCTTTGCGTCGAAAATGATGAACAAAACTTTGAAATGATATGAAAAAAATGCTTATGATGGCCGTCCTGCTGTTCGCTTGCGTCAGCTTTGCTTCAGCTCAAGACAATCAGGCCCAAATCAAGTTTGATAAGGTGTCACACGACTTCGGCACCTTCTCTGAGTCGAACCCTGTGCAGGAATGCATCTTCACGTTCACCAACGTCGGACAGGCTCCGCTTGTCATCAATCAGGCTGTGGCCTCTTGCGGCTGCACGGTACCTTCCTACACAAAGGAACCCATTGCCCCGGGCAAGACTGGTGCGATCAAGGTTACGTACAACGGAAAGGGTAAGTTCCCCGGCCACTTCAAGAAGAGCATCACCGTGCGCACCAACGGAAAGCCGGAAATGAGCCGCCTCTACGTGGAGGGTACGATGGAAGAGGAAAAGCAGTAAGCCTACCCCCTGCCCCTCCTCAGGGAGGGAGATAAGTACACATAAAACAAACACTCGCCAAGGATTATTCTTTGGCGAGTGTTTATTATTTGCATTCGAAAAACTTACTCCACTAGCGGTTCGAGCTGGCTGACGGCCCGCTTGATCATATCCATCGTACCGCTGCCGTCGTTCACATAGCGAGTCACCATCTGCGCGTAGCGCATAGCCTGACGTTCCTCCTGCGACATCGAGCGGAAGTCCTTGCCGCGCAACTTCTCCATCAAGGCCGTTAGCGGCTGCAGGTCCTCAGGTTCGGCCAGATTGCCCGGACGCATCGTGTTCAGGGCAGCATTCAGGGCGGCCGACGTCTGATCGACACGACGCGCCAGCTCCGTGCCCACTTTCCCCTCGGCTTCGTCCTTCAGCACTTGCTGCGCCACCTCGTACTGCTCGGCCATTCGCTTGTAGCCGTGCTCAGCCCAAGGAGCATGCTCAGGCACTTTCACCACGAGCTCGTTCCACGCCTGCTGGGCGTTCATACGGTTCTTGGCCATCTGCATCAGGCTCTTCAGCACCGACGTATCAGCATTGCCGTTCTGCTCTACAGGCGCATCGATACGGAAGTAGTGCGTGATGTGGCGGTCAGCATTGTAGTCGGGTACCCAGTTCAGGGCAGCGAGATTCTGACCGGGCTTCAGCGTTGCCTCCTCCCAGGTCTTCACATCGGTAGCCGCCATCACCAGCGGACCCTCCATAACGGCTGCAGCCCAACGCGGCTCATAGGCGGTGCGGCGCTGGTCGATTTCCATCTTGTCGGGAGCAAAGTCCAGATGGCGCTTGTAGGGCATCACCACTTCAACAACATCCTTCTTCGACCACTTGCGAAGAGAAATCTCCACGTAGCTACATGGTTGATAATCAGAAGCTAATGACTTCCCGTTCAAGCGAATATCGAAGTCCTTCGTTGCCCAGTAAGGCACGCGCAACTTCATGCTAAAGCGGCCCTTGCCCTCGGCAACACGGATGGTACTCTTCTCGGCCGGCCACTCACACTCCTGAACCAACGTCACACCCTTGGCATCCCACTGGGCACGGGTGGGTAGATAGAGTGCCACCCAAATGGTCTCGTCGTTTGCGAAATAGGCAGCCTCCTGATACTTCACGTGGTTCTCGGCACCCGTACCGCCACAGCAAGTCGACTGCGGCGTCTCGTTGCCCCAGGGTTTCGAGGCATTCAGCCCGACTGCATACTGATAGAGCACGGCATATTCTTGCTGGTTGATTGAGCCAACGAGCTGGTTGTAGAGCACGCGCTCGTAGTAGTCCATCAGGCGGGCATCGTCGGGGTTGTAGCAGTTCAGGTCCTTCGTGAGCTTAGCGAGGTTGTAGGCGCAGCACGTCTCGTTGAGCGTGGGGTCGTTGTTGGTGGCCATCGAGAGCATCTGCGTGTAGGGCTGTCGGAACATCTCGCCGTTGCCCACACCACCCATCGCATAGCGATAGCGGCCTTGCACCATCGACCAGAAGTTCTGGGCGACGTTGTAGTAATAATCAGACGAGATGTCGGGCGACTGTATCGAGGCATTGGCTCTGTTGATGCGCAGGGAGCCCGTCACCATCGGGATGTGCTGGTTGGCGTGACGCGTACGGATGGCGTCGACGTTCTGTGCCAGCGGGTCGAAGAAGGCAGGGCTGTTGAAATAGGTGGCTGCCTCGAGCAGATGAGTCTTCTCGGCGGCATCGGAGGCCATCTCGGAGAGGCGTGCCAGCACTTCGGCCATTCCTCCCACCTCGCCGGCGATGTACATATTCCACATCTCATAGCGGTTGCCGGGCTTCTGTCGGCGCTCCTCAGCCGTTCCGTCCTTCTTCACGTAGGTGCGGTAGTGCAGTCGGTTCCACACCCACAGGCCCATGTCCTTGGCTATCTGCATAGCCTTGGCCGAAATCTCCTTGTCGGCGACGAAGTTGGCGATGTCGATGAGTCCTGCCAGCTGCTTGTGTACAGTATAATAAGGTGCCCACACCCACTCCTCGTTATTGTAGGCGCGATACATCTCGATCAGCGCACAGTGCTGGGCGGGAATAGCGTTCAGATAGCCGTAGCCGTAGTGGCGGAAGTCCTTTTTGTAGCGGTCGAAGTCGCTCCACTTGCCGCCCAGCTGGCGGAGTTCCTCCTCGGGAGCCAGGTCGCGAGCCTCGAAGTAGCGGCCCAGCGAGTCGCTCCACACAAATGTGCGCTCCTGACACGCCCGCAGTTCATTAACCATCGTGCGGATGCGGTCGAGCAGCTGCTGGCGCTTTGCCTCGTCGCTGCAGCTGGCATAGGCCATCGCCAGCGCCGACATGTAGTGGCCCGAGCCGTGACCTTTCAGCTTCGTGGTGGGCGAATCCCAGCCGTCGGCAACAGGATAGCCGTCGGTGGGCAGTCCGTAGGTGTCGTGGTAGTTGTAGAGCTGCTGACGAACATCGAGCGACAGCAGGTGGTCGATGTCCATATCGCGGTTCTTCGTCAGCCGGTTCTCCCCGATGAGCTGCACCTTGTTGAGCGGCAGAGGCTCGGCAACGACAACATGCCCGGCTGCTGAGCCAGGAGCTGTCACCTCGACGTGGGCCACGATGGGGAAGCCGCCCGAAGTGGCATTGTCGCCCACCACGTAGCCGGGAACATCATAGCGGGTGCCGCGAGGTGTCTGCTTGGCATCAGCCTCTTCGCGCTCCACATCGGCAAGGGCGTTCATCCACCTCACCGTACGCCACTCGGCGGTACCGTCGTCGTAGGTAGCCCACACCTGGAAAGGCAGCTGGGGTGCCGAGCCCTCAGCAACGGTTACGTTCACTTCGGCCACGCCGACCACCTTGCGCAACGTCAGGACATCCTGGCCCTCAGCCATCGCAATGCCCATCATCATCAGGAAGAATACAACTATGCGTTTCATCGTTTTTAGTTTTTCTGCAAAGTTAGTGAAAACACACTAAAGGAGCAAATTTTTGTACGATTGTTACATCTTTTGGATGATGTTTGCACTCTATGTCAGCGTTGCACCCAGCGAACGGAGATTTTCTTACCCTCCTTGCTCCAGGTGTAGAGCCAGCCGCCGAGCTTCGTCGTGAAGGTGTCTCCACTCGCACCCACCACCTGTCCGGCACCGGAAGTGCTCAGCGTGGCAAGCCGGCGACCCTTAGGGTCGTAGATCTTCAGGAACGAACCGCTCTGCAGGATATAGAACGACGACCCATAGGCGGGAATCGTTCCCTGATTGGTACTGACCGTATGAATCTTGCGGCCCTTCTCATCGTAGATATAATGCCACGAACGCGTCGACTCCACATAACTGATGCTTTGCGCCATCAGCCGAACGCTCACCGTCATGACCAGCAGTATCAGAAGTATAGCTTTTTTCAACATATCAAACAGGGTTTTAGTTATTGTTCTGGAATTGTTGCTTGTTGATTATCACAATGCAAAGATACAAAAAAAGTTGCTACTTCGCGACCTTTTTTCAAACTTTTTTCAAATAAAATTCGTTTCAGGAACACCCATTTTACGCAGCCTACTCTCGGGGGGGGTGATTCGGAAAGGGCCCCACAACTGCAAAAGCATTGCTCCACAAGGAACGGAGCATTGCTCCATACAACATAGAGCATTGTTCCATACGATACAGAGCATAGCTCCAGACGACACGGAGCATAGCTCTACAAATAGGAAAACATAACTCAAACAAATATCAACATGAACATGACACATCTGAGGATTCGCCATTTCACTACGTGAGATACGGCCGTAAATGTTAATCTGTCTTAAAAAACACGAATTAAGACCGCTCCGTCTGCCCGACTCTCAGTTTTTATTAGTAATTTTGCAGCCGATTTAGTCCGTTGGGGCTCAAAGAAGCATGTGCAGGAAGTACATCGCCTCGCGGAAAAACCCGTTTATCAGTAATAAAAATCAATGTACGCAATTGTAGAAATTAACGGTCAGCAGTTTAAGGTTCAGGAGGGTGCGAAGCTTTTCGTGAATCGTATCAAGGACGCAGAAGCCGGCCAAACTGTTGAGTTCGACAAGGTGCTGCTCGTCGATAACGAGGGCGCAGTCGCAGTCGGTGCACCTACTGTAGATGGTGCCAAGGTAGTAGTAGAAGTCGTGGAAGCACTCGTCAAGGGTGAGAAGGTTATCGTCTTCAAGAAGAAGCGCCGCAAGGGCTATCGCGTGAAGAATGGTCACCGCCAGCAGTACACGAAGGTAGAAGTTAAACAAGTAATCGCTTAATTCAAGGAGGAACAAATCATGGCACATAAAAAAGGTGTAGGTAGTTCTAAGAACGGCCGCGAGTCAGCAGCTCAGCGACTTGGCGTAAAGATTTGGGGTGGCCAGAAGTGCCTCGCCGGCAACATCATCGTTCGCCAGCGCGGAACCAAGCACAACCCTGGTGACAACGTGGGCATCGGTAAGGACGACACGCTCTTCGCTCTGGTCGACGGAACCGTAAACTTCCGCAAGACCCGTTGCAACAAGAGCATCGTTTCTGTGATTCCCGAAGCTGAGCCAGAAGCATAAAGCAACAAACAACTTATTCCAAACAAACACAGAATCCCAATGGTCCTCACGGAGCATTGGGATTTCTGCATATATATAGCCTTTTTCCCCAGAAAACATACACATTATTAAATAAGATACGAATTTCTTTGGCTTTTCTCTCGTTTTTTCGTAACATTGGCTTCGCCGAACTTACTTTCGTTCGGAAAAGAAATCAAAAACTTTGGTTTTTGTTTTGTTTTTCGCTCACTTATTCGTAACTTTGCGCTCGATATATCAGCAACTACAGAATGTTTTTTAGGGTAAGCAATGAAAATAGCCATCATCAAGTATAATGCAGGCAATATCTGTTCGGTGATCAACGCGCTGAAACGGCTCGGCAT
>JAFZAP010000115.1 GCA_017557185.1 Prevotella sp. | reverse complement strand
GGATTTTATAAAGGAATGCTGAAGATATTTACACAATTCAATGCTCTTCACTCTACGGAGCAATGGTTTAGACCAAAGAGAGCACTGCTCCCTACCATACAGAGCACTGCTCTATATACCTACGGAGCACTGCTCCAGAGGGTAAGGAGCATTGCTCCACAACCTACAGAGCATTGCTCCATATAACATGCTGTACGACTTTGCATTCTCTCAAGATGTCCTTCAGTTGTTAAAAAAGCATAATTTTGAGCATTTTCATAGTACTTTGTATTGCAAGGTACTAATATTTTGCCTATCTTTGTAGCGTGAAAGAAGAAATCTGAATCAGAAATCATAAAAAAGGAAATCAAATGGTGAACATCGACAATGCAAAATCACAGATGCGGAAGGGGATGCTGGAGTATTGCGTCCTGCTTCTGCTGAGACGGCGGGCGTCGTATGCGTCGGACATCATTCAGCAGTTGAAGGAGGCTGATCTGCTCGTCGTTGAGGGCACGCTCTATCCGCTGCTGTCGCGTCTGAAGAACGACGGGCTGCTGTGCTACGAGTGGCAAGAGAGTACGCAGGGTCCTCCCCGCAAGTACTATGCGCTGACGCCTCAGGGCGAAGAGTTCCTGGCGGGTCTCGACGCTGCCTGGAGCGAGATTGAGAACACAGTCAACGTACTTAAGAATCCCACTCCCGGCCTATTTCCGGCGAGAGGGGAGTGATCAGGTTTTCCTTTACACCTTATTTAATATATAAAGCAATTATGAAGAAGAATATCACGATTAATCTTTGCGGACGGCTCTTCAATATCGATGAAGACGCCTATGAACTGCTCCGCAACTACATCGATACGCTGCGCAACTACTTCGCCCGTCAGGCCGACGGCAGCGAGATTGCCGACGACCTAGAGGAACGCATCGCCGAGCTGCTGCAAGAACTGAAAAGCCAGGGCGTGGAGGCTATCAACATAGATCATGTGAAGGAGGTCGTAAGGCGAGTGGGACGGCCCGAGGAGATGGCCGAAGAAGGTGCTACCGACCAGAATGCTGCCCCTAGCGCCTTGCTCGACGAAGGGGAGGAGAACGGAGAAGAGGCCGATGCCTCGAAGGAGAAGGACGGAAAAAACACGATAGGCAGCTTCTTCGAACAACTCAACACGTTTTTCAGCGAGCACCGCTTCTATCGCAATCCGAAGGACAAGATGATTGCGGGCGTCATGTCGGGGCTGGCCTCGTCGTTCGAGGTCGATACGACGCTTCTGCGCCTGCTCGTCGTGGCTACTGTCATCTTGCTGGCTACCATCCCGTCGGTCTATTCCCATCAGCTGTTACTGCTTATTGCAATCGTTTATGTCTGTCTGGCCTTCATCATGCCTGTGGCTGAGACGCCCGAGCAGCAGTTGAAGATGCAGGGCAAGCCCGTGAACGTGCAGAATCTGGCCGAGGAGGTGGTGCAGAATGTGACAGAGAAGGTTGACAAGGTGAAGCAGAGTAGCGGCACAAAGAGCTTTCTGAACAGCATTCTGAAGTTCTTTGCCGGCTGTTTCAAGGTTCTTATGGTGCTGCTGGCGTTGGCGTTGTTCTTCGGTGGTGTAGCCCTGTTGCTCATGGCTGTGTTTGCCATTTATTCGCCCGAGAGCATGTCCAAGTTCTTCGCGTGGCACATGGAACCTATCCTGAAAGTTCATCTGAATCTCTTTGTGACTTTCCTGATAGCCATATTGGCCACGCTACTCATTCCCGCCTATGCCATCATACAGCATCTGGTACATCCGCTGAAGGTCGGCCAACGCCTCTTGCTGCTGTTTGTGTGGATTGCAGCATTAGCAACGGCGATTGTAACGGGTGCCATGCTTGACCAGGTGAGTTGGAAATATTGGAACCGACAGATGGAGTCGGAGAACGTAAATATGAATAAGGAGATCGTCACTGACGAAGGCGTGAGCATGAAGCTTTGGGAGCATGACTTCCTTTCCTCCCACGGCTGGACCATCCTGAACGGAGAAGGCTGCAACGGCCGCTACACGTCGAGGGGTGAATACTATCTTGACGGCCGCTCACAGACGCGCTATCTCGACTGCTTCGACGAGCAGCACCGCCAGCTCTATCGTGCCGAGCGCAGCGAGTCGCTCATGCCGGGCCGCTATAAGCTCACGGTGGCAGCACGCGCCAACGGGCGCGGTGCCTTCGTCTACACGCTCATCGACGAAAAGAAGCAATTGCAGGAGATTCCCGTCACGGGCAATCTGGGCGGACAGATGTGGCAGGAGGCTGTCGACTCGCTCAATCGGGTCAACATCTCAAACACCAGCGAGGATGAGCTGCGCCGCATGCCTGACATCGATTTCTACAAGGCCATCGCCAAAGCCAACAACGGCAAGGGTTACGGTTGGAACCGTCTGGTGTTCTATCCCATCATTATCACCGAGCCCAACACCATCGTGAGCTACGGCGTGACCACTGACTCTGATTTCACAGGGCAGACGTGGCTTGGCCAGTGGTTCTCGGCTTGTGACTTCATTATTGAGAAAATCGAGGAGTAAAATGAAGCAAACAATCATCACCCTGTTGCTTGCACTCGCTGCTGGCACGCTAACTGCCACAGCCGATATCGTGAAGGGGCGTGTGGTGGATGCCGAGACGAAGGAGCCGCTGCCCGAAGCACAAGTTGGTTTTATACAGAATAGTGACTATGGCTGGTACGGCTATAATGTGGCGGTCGACTCCTTAGGCATCTTCTCTTTCTTGGCCTCCGGACGTGGTAGTCTCGAAGTCTCAATGTTGGGCTACTACTCGAAGTCGAAGCCGGTGCTGGCCTTCAGCGACAGCCGTAAAGATACCATCGATATTGGCGATATCGAGCTGAAGATGTCGGCTCAGATGCTGAAGATGGTGGAGGTGACAGGCCGCGCCCGACGGTTCACAGTCAGGGGCGATACAATCGTGTTCCACCCTGAGGCATTCCATCTGCAGGAAGGAACAAGGCTCGACGAACTGATCAGGCAGTTACCGGGCGTGCAGGTCGACGACGAGGGCAATCTCTCGTGGAATGGTAAGCCCATCCGCATCACGATGGACGGCGAGAGTCTCTTCGGAGGTGATGCGTTGGTGCAGCAGCTGCCTGCCGAAGCTGTGCAGGAAATCAAGGCTTACAACCGGCAGTCGGAGTTCAGCGAGCGAACGGGCAAGGACGACGGAACAGAGGATATGGTGCTCGACCTGACCATCAAGCCCGGGTTCCTCGACCGCTGGTATGGCGACGTGTCGGCGGGCTACCAGTCGCCGAAGTACTATGAGGGCGAGCTGTCGATGAATCGTCTATCGAAGACTGATCCTGTGATGGTGTTTGCTGATGCCAACAATGTGGACAAACGCCATCGGCGAACCATGCGTGGAAGGTCGAGTTCTTGGGGCAACGGATTCGGTCAGGAACAGGGCGCATCGGCAGGCTACCAACACAACTGGCAGCACAAGGAGGGTACGCACGAACTGAAAAGCAATTACAATTTCGCGGGCGGCCTCGTGCATGATGACAGCTGGCGCACGAGCAGCGAAGTCACCGAGAACTATTTCCCGAACACCGCTGCCACACGCTCCACCTCGGAGGATTACCGGCGCAGCCACAAGTTGGAACCCCGACTGAATGCCGAACTCTATTGGGTGCGCGACTCTCTGAACACTTTCGCATTGAGTGCAAGCGCAGAACACAGGAACACCCGTGCGCACAGCCGACAGACCATTGAGCAGGAAGAGGCCATCGCTGCTGATTCTCCTTATGCTTCGGTATTATCGCAGCTCAATAGCTCACGTTCTGAAGGTCGCGAAACCCGATTGAACACCAGAGCAGGGTGGGACCACTACGTGAAGGACGGTTCTCTCGGTGCCACCATCAACCTGAACTACCAAGACGGAAAGACCGACAGCTGGTATGATCGCACGATTACCTCGCATAGCCAGTCGCTTTCTTCCTCACAGCTGAGCCAATACAGCACCACGCCCTCAACTTCGTTCTCAGCATACGCGAAAGCTCACCACTCCCGCTGGCTCACGAAGATATGGATGGTGCAGGCGCAATACTCGATAACCTACAACCGCGACCGTAGCGATTGCGACTTCCTGACCAACGACGTGGCCGATGCTGCCAATAGCTATCGCAATCGTTATGGCCGTCAAGAGCACAAGCTACAGATCGGTCAAACCATCAATCTCGCACCCGTACAGCTCATGCCGAACATCGCTGCCCGTTGGCAACGCGAGACGCAGGACTATCAGCGTGGAATGCTCGATACGGCTGCCGTGCGACGCAATTTCTTCGTCGACCCGTCATTGAAAGCCACATGGAAACTGAGCAAGACGGCAGGTTTCGAGCTGAACTACAGCTTCAACACCAAGCAGCCCGGCATCATCGAGACAATCGGCTACCGCGACCTCACCGACCCGCTCTTCATCACCGAGGGCAATCCTGATTTGAAGGACACCCACGCCCACGACGTGAAACTGACCTACAACATGATCATAGCCCGCAGCCAGACCTCACTCAGTGCGAGTGTCGCCTATAACCACAACGACCGCGAGACAACGACAGCCCTTAGCTATAATCCAGCGACTGCCGTCTATGTCAGTCGACCCGAAAACGTCCGTGGAAGCCGCTCTTGGAACTTCCGTCTGAACTTCGACCAAGCCCTTGGCGAGTATTTCCGCTTGCTAAGTGACTTCCGCTTGAATGCTGCCCAGCGGTACGGTTACCTCACCCTCCTGCCCACGCAGTCGGAGCGCATGCTGAACCGCCAGAGCAGCCTCAATCCAAGCGAAAACCTCACCCTTGCAGTCGATTACAACTGGCTCAAAGCCTCCGTCTTTACAGAACTCAACGCCAGTCGCCTCCGCTATACTGCTTCCCCGGAACAGAATACGACAATCTGGAACAACAACTACGGTTTTCGTGCTGAGGCTACACACGGCAACTTCGTGTTCAATACGAGCATTACGGAACGTACCAGCCGAGGCTACACCATCGACAGCATGAATCGCGACATACTCGTTTGGGACGGCTCTATCACATGGAAAATCCTGAAGAACAAAGCCCGTCTCACGCTCGAATTCGACGACATCCTGAATAACGAGGACGGTCGTTGGAGCCAGCAGTCAGCCTATCAGCAGACAACTTTCTGGAGCGACTTCCGTCATCACTATGTCGGCATCAGCTTCACCTATCATCTCGATGCTAAGAAGAAAGAATGATTCTCCATTAAACCTTTTTGCTCGGGAAACGTCAAACGAATGTTTGAACTTATTTTTTTTAACAAAAACCTATAGAACAATGAAAAAAGTAATGATGATGATTGCCATGCTGGCAATTCCTTTCGCCATGCAGGCACAGTCGAAGTTCCACGATCTCGAACTCAACCAGGTTTCAGGTCCTGTGAAGACAATCGTTTCCAACGTGATGGGTATGGATCAGACCATCAATTTCACCAAGGAAGGCAAGATGTCGCAGGAGGGCATGAGCGATCCCGTCTATGATGCTGACGGCTACATGCAGTCGGCCAAGATGTCGATGCGTGGCCAGGAAGTCGAGATCAAGTACAAATGGGAGAATGGCAAGGTTGTTGCCCAGACCATGAACGTGATGGGTAACGATATGACCATCAAGCGCACCTACAACGACAAGGGTGCTGCCGCTACGGAGTCGATGGACATGGGCGGCCAGGAGATGAGCATGCCTTACACCGACTACAAGTATGATGAGCACGGCAACTGGATTAGCCGCAAGATGTCGATGATGGGTCAGGAGATGGAGCAGACCCGCAAAATCGAATATTACGAGTAAACCCATCAAACAAAGAATAATCACCACAGGGAGAGCAACGCTGTTCTCCCTGTTTTTTGTTATTGCACGAAAAAACCTGACACTATTTTCTTGTAACTGGAAACTTTTTCATAACTTTGCAGAAAGTTATTATTTACAAGTTATGAAAGGATTCGCAATGATGTGCATGGTTGCACTTTTGGCAGGATGTACTGCCGCCACCGATATTGAGAAACAAGTCGACGAACTCTACGGCCGCATGTCGCAGGAAGAACGTATCGCCCAGCTTAGGAGCATGTATATGGACGAGCTCTTCAACGACGCAGGCCAGCTGGACACGGCGAAATGCCGTGAGCTGATTCCCAACGGCATCGGTCATTTCTCGCAGTATGCAAGCCAAAAGCCTCGTGGGGCAGAAGAGCTTCGCGATCGCGTGGCAGCTGTTCAGGAGTGGCTGATGAAGAATACGCCCAACGGCATTCCCGCCCTTTTCCACGAAGAGGTGCTGTCGGGCATCAACACGCTTGGCGCCACCATCTATCCGCAGCAGATCGGGCAGGCTTGTTCGTTCAACCCGGAATTGGCTGAGCTGAAGACCCGTCAGACGTCTACGGCTATGCGCAAGATGGGCGGTGTGCTGTCGCTGTCGCCGATGGTCGATGTGTGCCGCAACCCTAGTTTCAACCGGCTGGAAGAGTCGTATGGCGAGGACGGCTATCTCTCGGCTGTGATGGGTGTTGCCTTTGTCAAGGGTCTGCAGCAGGGTGACTTGCGGAAAGGCGTAGGTGCCTGCTCGAAGCACTATCTGGGCTATGGCGGCGGTGGCGATGCCGACGAAAAGGAACTGATGGAGGAGATTCTGTTCCCCCACGAGGCGATGATTCGCCAGGCGGGCAGTAATGCCTTGATGCCAGGCTATCATGCCGTGCATGGAACGAACTGCGTGGCCAATAGTGAGATTCTGCAGGACATCCTGCGTGACTATCTCGGCTTCGACGGAATGGTGGTTAGCGACTATACCGCCATCGACCAGATACCCGATTTGCAGAGTCCTGTAGAGAAGGCGGCTGCAGCCATCAACGGCGGGTGCGATGTTGACTTCCCGCATGGCGCGAATTACCAATATCTGCAGGAGGCTATCGACAGTGGTCTGGTGACACCCGAGGTGTTGGAACGCGCCGTGAAGAACGTGCTGCGCTATAAGTTCCGTGCAGGGTTGTTCGACAAGAATCCGAACCTCTATGCCAAGGGCGAAATCCAACTCGACACACCCGAGGAGCGACAGACAGCTTATGACATCGCCACACAGTCGATTGTCCTGCTGGAGAACAAAGGTGTCCTGCCCCTCTCAACTTCTCTGTTCGGCCTCCTGAGCGAAGCGAGGAAAGAACCTTTCAACATTCTCCTCACAGGTCCTAATGCCAACTCGATGTGGGCAATGTGCGGCGACTACAGCTATCCTGCTATGTCGTACTTCTGGAAGATGATGGAGGATGTGGCCGAGATGGATCAGCCACATGTGGTGACGCTGCTGGAGGGCATGAAGCACAAGCTGCCAAAGGGCTTGTCGCTTAAGTATGAGCGCGGCTGCGACTGGACCGAGGAGATAGAAACCATCTTCAACAAAGGAGGTGACGAGCGTGCCTGGGATTACGACATTCTGCATCGCAAGGTGGATTCCGGCGAGAAAGCCGATAAGGCAGAAGCCCTTCGCCTAGCTGGCGAAGCTGATTTCATAATCGCTGCTGTGGGCGAGAATGTGATGCTCTGCGGCGAGAACCGCGACCGTCAGGGACTCCGTCTGCCGGGTAAGCAAGAACAATATGTCAACGAGTTGCTGGCTACGGGCAAGCCTGTGGTGCTGGTGGTGTTCGGAGGTAGGGCACAGGTCATCTCGGGTATTGCCGAGCGTTGCGCTGCCGTCATTCAAGCATGGTATCCGGGCGAGGAAGGAGGAAATGCTGTTGCAGATATCCTTTTTGGCAACGTGTCGCCTTCAGCCAAGCTCTCGGTGAGCTACCCAGACACAGAGTTGAACACCCCTGTCTGCTACAACAACCCCTCGCCAGTTGCCGTCCATCCCTCGCTTAGCGCCCCTAGTCCTATCCTCGCCACGCCAAATGTAAAGTGGCCATTCGGCTATGGTCTGAGCTATACCACTTTTGAATACCAGAACTTGAAGGTTGCTGAGAGTGCAAACACCAGCGACGCATCAGTCAGTCTGTCGTTTGAAGTGAAGAACACAGGAAAGATGGCTGCCGATGAGATTGCTCAGGTTTATCTTTCGCCAACTTCAGACAATCAGAACATCCGTCCCATCCAGCTGCAGGGTTTTGCGCGCGTGTCGCTCCAGCCAGGAGAGAGCAAGACAGTGACTATGAAACTCTATACCGAGCAATTCGGCTATTACAGCCACGAGGCACAGCGCCAATGGAACATTGCACCAGGAGTATTCGTCGTGAAAGTTGGTGCCTCGTCAGCTGACATCCGTCTGCAAGAGCGGGTCACCCTTTTGGGTGAGCCTGTTGTCAAGCCGCTTCGCGAACATTATTTCTCAGAAATGAGAGTAGAGTGATCCCTCTTTTCGACTCTCGTTGACTACGTCTTCAAATGTCACGACTCGGCCATTCAAACAAGTTTGATGGCGCTCGCTGCTCCATTTGTTCGGAAAAGTCCAAAAATATTTTGGTATTTCGCTCACTTAATCGTAACTTTGACTTGCGTCGAAAGTACTCTCGTTCGGAAAAGTCCAAAAATATTTTGGTTTTTCGCTCACTTATTCGTACCTTTGCAGGCAGTAAATAAAATAAAACATACAGAGTTATGAACACGAAAGTAAGATTAGCTGTGATGAACTTCTTGGAGTTCGCCGTGTGGGGTGCCTACCTCACGTGTATGAGTAACTATCTTGGTAAGGCAGGAATGGGAGCCGAGGTTCCTTGGTTCTATGCCATTCAGGGAATCGTGTCGATCTTCATGCCCACGCTGATGGGTATCGTGGCCGACAAATACATGCAGCCGCAGCGCGTGCTCGGTCTCTGCCATTTGTTGGCAGGAACCTTCATGTTGGCTTGCTGGTGGATGGGCATGAACTATGATACCCCCGACAAGGCCACGTTCATCACGCTTTATACGCTGAGCGTCGCCTTCTACATGCCTACCATTGCGTTGGCTAACACCACAGCCTTCTCGATTCTGAAGCGCGAGGGTATGGACACGGTTAAGGACTTCCCGCCCATCCGCGTGCTTGGAACCGTTGGTTTTATCGCCACCATGTGGTTTGTCAACTGTGCTGTGTGGGACGGTAGCTCATTCATGTTCACTTTGGGAGAGAACGCCCACAAGTTCCAATACACCTACATGCAGTTCTTCGTGTCGGGTCTGCTTAGCTTCGTGCTCTTCGCCTATTGCCTGACGCTGCCCGAGTGCCCGCTGGTGAAGAAGGAAGGTAAGACGTCGCTTGCAGAGTCGTTCGGCTTGAGCGCATTCAAGCTCTTCAAGACGAAGAAGATGGCTATGTTCTTCATTTTCTCTGCACTTCTGGGCATGTGCCTGCAGGTCACCAACGGCTATGCTGGTCCGTTCATTACGAGCTTCAAGGGTAGTGTTGACGCAGCAGTAGCCAATTCGTTTGCCGCCAACAATGCTACGTTGCTCACTTCCATCTCGCAGATGAGTGAGGCACTCTGTATTCTGATGATTCCCTTCTGCCTGAAGAAGTTCGGCATCAAGGGCGTCATGCTCATGTCGATGTTCGCATGGGTGTTCCGTTTCGGCTTCTTCGGCGTGGGCAATCCCGCTATGCCAGGCGTCATCTTCTTCATCCTCTCGTGCATCGTCTATGGTGTCGCCTTCGATTTCTTCAATGTCTCGGGTGGTATCTTCGTCGATCAGGAGTGCGAGCCTTCTGTCAAGGCTTCGGCCCAGGGATTGTTCATGATGATGACCAACGGTGTTGGTGCAACTGTTGGAACACTTGCTGCCGGAGCTATCATCAATTCATTCTGCTCGTGGAAGGAAGTTGTCGTCAATGGCGTTCCGCAAAGCTTCCTCTTAGGCGACTGGCAGACTTGCTGGTTTATCTTTGCCGCCTTTGCGCTGGTGGTAGGTGTCACGTTCGCGCTGGTGTTTAAGACGAAGTAAAGGATCAAGAGTTCAAAAGGTTATCTCCCTCGCTGATTCGTGCACCACGCTTTGCGTGACAGCACTGCTTCGGTCGATGACCTTCGGTTCAAATAGTTCAAAGGTTTAATGGAAAAGGTCAGATTGTTATTCAAGAGCGTTACGGAGATTGTGGGCAGCGACGAATTGGGTCTGCTCATTCTCACCGATGCCGAAGAACGGCAACAGCTGGCCATTCCTTGCGACAGGGCGATGATGCGCGAATTCGGCTTGCGCCTCGGTCACGCTGAAGTAGTGGGCCGGTTGCTGCCGGAGGTGTTGTGGCACGTTATCGCTATGCAGACAGATATGCGGTTCGAGGTACTGATTACCGACATCATCGACGGCCAGTATCGCACATTGCTCATGAATGTCGACACTCAGGAACCTGTGGCAATCCGCGTGAGCGATGCCGTCTTACTGGCTCAAATCGCCCGTCTGCCCATCTATATTGACCGCGTGCTGATGAACAAGCAAAGCGCGCCCTACAACAAGGAAGCACGAGGTGTGTCGATTCCCGTCAACACTATTTCTACCGATATGCTCCGCGATGCACTTGCGAAGGCTATTGAGGAAGAGAAATACGAACTGGCCTCGCATCTGCGGGATGAACTGAAAAGGAGAAATAGAGCATGAAGGAAGCTCGATATTTCTATGTTCCCGATGCTTCTGAGCAGCAGGAACTGCCTCAGGAAGAGGCTGTCCACGCCCTGCGTGTTCTTCGGCTGAAGGAGGGCGACGAGATATTCCTGCAGGATGGCGAAGGGGCATTCTATCAGGCAGAGGTGACGACGGCCAACGCCAAGCATTGCTTTTATCGGATTCTCCAAACCTTGCCGCAGGAGCCTGCCTGGCAGGGACGCATTCATCTGGCCATCGCTCCGACAAAGAATATCGATCGAATGGAATGGTTGGCAGAGAAGGCTGCTGAGGTGGGCTTCGACGAGTTGACCTTCCTCGACTGCCAGTTCTCGGAACGCAGGCAGCTACGCGACGACCGCATCGAGAAAATCGTCGTTGCCGCCATGAAGCAAAGCCGCAAGGCCTGGAAACCGCAAGTGAACGCGATGCTGCCTTTCAAGAAGTTCATCGAAACCGCTCGCGAGGGTAGGAAGTTCATCGCCCATTGCTACGACGAGGTGGAACGTGTCGACCTTTTCTCTGAACTCGTGGCTTCCTCTGCAGGCGATGTAACGATTCTCGTAGGCCCTGAGGGTGATTTCTCTATCGATGAAGTGCGGCTGGCGTTGGAGCACGGCTATGAGTCGGTAACGCTTGGACAGAGCCGCCTGCGCACGGAGACCGCGGGGCTAGTGTCGGTCGTTATGGCACATCTCTCCAAAGAAATTAAGTGACAAGAAACAACTTGAACAGACATTGAAAAAACATCATATATACTTAGGACTGCTGATGCTGTTGGCTGTGCTAACGGGCTGTACGAAAAGCAGCTATCGGAGTGCATTGCCCGCCAATAGCATGTTGCTCATGTCGGTTGATGTGGGTAAGGCGAGTGGAGTAGGGAGTAACGCTCTGCTGAAGGCTCTGCTTATGGTCAGCAATAAGGATGATGGCGGCATCGACGTCACGCAGAAGGTGTATTTCTTCGAGACTGCCGACGGCCATCTGGGATTGTGTGCAGCGGTTCGCGATGCCGATCATTTGGTAGAAACCATTACCGCTTTGGCCAACAAAGGCAAGTGCAAGATGCTCGATATGAAAGACGATGCGTTTGTCAGCGTGTTGGATGGATCTTGGGCGCTTGCCTTCGACGACGATGCGTTGCTTGTAGCGGGCCCGGTGGCCGTAGCCGAACAGCAGCAGATGCAGAGTCGGCTGGTGCGCTATCTCTCTCAGGACGAGGAACGTAGTGGTGCCAGTTCGCAGATGTTCCAGAAGCTCGATTCCATCGACGCTCCGATGGCGTTGGTAGCTCAGTTGCAGGCGCTGCCCCAGAGCGTGGTGACACCCTTCATGCTGGGTGCGCCTCGCGATGCCGACCCTTCACAAGTGTTGTTGGCAGCAGGCATGAAGACTGAGAACCATTGTCTGCTGATGTCGGGTCACACCTTCTCGTTCAACAAGGCCGTTGATGCTTCCCTTCGAAAGGCTTTGCAGGTGTTGCGCCCCATCAACGGACGTTATCTGCCCACGCTCTCCAACGAAGCTGCTCTGGGGCTTTTCGTGAACGTAGAAGGCACGCAATTCCTGCCCCTGATGCAACAGAATGCCGGTCTGCAAACCCTGCTTGCCGGCATCAATGCTGCTATCGATATGAACAACATCGTGAAAAGCGTTGATGGCGATATGGCCATCACAATACCCGTGTTCTTCGACAATCATCTCAATCTTACTATGGCTGCACAACTTGCTCATTCTCAATGGCTTACAGATATTGACTATTGGAAAACTTCATGTCCGAAAGGCGGGCGCATCGTGACTTGGGGAACTGATGGCTATGCCTATCAGAATGGCGACGATGCCTTCTACTTCGGGGTGAAGAACACGCAGGATGGAAAGCAATTCTATAGCGGTACTACCTCGGAGCTTGCAAGCGCCTCGCTCATGCCTGTCCAGAACCCTATGCCTGCCGAAGCACAGAAGCATATCGAGGGTGCAGCGATGGGAATGGTCGTCAACGTGAACGGACTTGTTGGCGACGAGGGATTGTTCGGTCGGGTGCTGCCTTTGTTGAACAGCCTGCTGGGCGATGTCCACACGATTGCATATAAAAACGTCAACAGACAATGAATACGATAACGCTCAAGAATGTTTTGCCACAAGTGTTTGCCCGCCAGACCGACCTGCAATCGGATGTGTGGTGCAAGGATGTGACGTTTGAGAAAGGAAAACTATACCTCGTCGAAGCCGATAGCGGAATGGGCAAGAGCACCTTCTGCAGCTATCTCATCGGCTATCGTCACGACTATTCGGGCGAGTTGCGCTTCGACGAACGCCTAGCTCGCGACTTCTCCATCAGGGAGTGGTCGGCTTTGCGGCAACGCCACATCAGCTATCTGTTTCAGGAGTTGCGCCTCTTTCCCGAACTCACGGCGTGGGAGAATGTGCAAATCAAGAACCGGCTCACCGGCTTTGCCAGCGATGCGCAGATTGAAGAATGGTTTGAGCGCCTCGACATCAGCGCCAAGCGTAATGAGAAGGTGGGCCTGATGTCGTTCGGCCAACAGCAGCGTGTGGCTCTGATTCGTGCGCTCGCGCAGCCCTACGACTTCCTGCTTGCCGACGAACCCGTCAGCCACCTCGACGATCAGAATGGCGACCAGATGGGTCAACTGATGATGGAAGAAGCCCGCCGACAGGGGGCTGGCGTCATCATTACCAGCATCGGTAAGCACATGCAACTCTCCTACGATCGGCATCTCATGTTATAATCATTTATGACCACTCGTTTCCCTATGGTTTGGAAGTTATTAAAGAAACATATCAGCGTTCCGCAGTTTGTGGGGTTCGTACTTGCCAATCTCATCGGAATGACAATCGTGCTGCTGGGATTTCAGTTCTATCGCGACGTAGTGCCCCTACTCACTTCGGAAGACGGATTCCTGAAATCCGACTATGTGGTGGTGAGCAAGAAGGTGGGAACGGCTCAGGCCATCAGCCAGCGTTCGCTTTCGTTCACACCAGCCGAGATTGAAGACCTTGCCGCACAGCCATTTGTTGACAGGGTGGGGCAGTTTACAGCTGCTGAGTTCAAGGTCGACGCCTCGATGAGCATCGACGGCAAGCAAGTGCTGAATGCCGAACTCCCCATCGAGAGCGTTCCCGACGAGTTTGTCGATGTTCCCAAGGAGGAATGGACGTTCGCTGAAGACTCCACCCTTGTGCCCATCATCCTTCCGCGCAGCTATATCACCATGTACAACTTCGGATTTGCGCAGAACCGTGCGTTGCCGAAGGTGAGCGAAGGACTCGTCTCGCTCATCGCCTTCGACCTCCGCATTCACGGCAATGGGCAGGAGGCGCAATATAAAGGCAAGGTCATCGGCTTCTCGGGACGGTTGAATGCCATTCTTGTTCCTCAGTCGTTCATGGAGATGGCCAATCAGCGCTTTGCGCCGAATGCCAATACTGCTCCGACACGCCTGATGATCACTACAGCCAACTTGGCTGAAGAAGACATCACGCAATATATGGAAGACAACGGCTTTGAGGCTGAAGACGACCGCCTGAACACAGAGAAAACCACGTTCTTCCTGCGTCTTATGATCACCGTCGTGATGGCCATTGGATTGGTCATCTCGCTGTTGAGCTTTTACATCCTCATGCTCAGCATCTATCTGCTTGTGCAGAAGAATGCCGACAAGCTTCAGAATCTGCTGCTCATCGGCTATCGCCCGTCTCAGGTGGCTCGTCCCTATCAGCTGCTCACCATCGCCTTGAACGTCGTGGTGTTGCTGTTGGCGCTATTGGTAGTCGCCTATCTGCGCAGCCACTACATGCGTGTTGTCGAAGTGTTGTTCTCAACGTCGGGGAAGGCAACCCTGTTGCCCGCCATCGGCCTGGGTGTGCTGCTGTTCGTTGTGGTGACCCTGCTCAACATGGCCGTCATCCGCCGGAAAATCGTAAGGATTTGGCACGGAAAAGAACGAGTGTGACTTCTGTTGCGTGCAAGCGAAACTTGAATGACAAATTGTAATTTGTTAAGGCTCAAAAGGTTTAGGTTTTGGCATTCGCAGGCGTTCTATTTTTAATTTGAAAGTTGCGTGTTTTTTCTTCATTTTTTATCGGATATTTTTCGTGAAATTGAAAAATTTTGAGTAATTTTGCAAACGAATTCAAACATCAGGAAAATTTCCTTATTTATTAATTAATTTATAGTTTCAAACTCATGCAGAAAAGATTGTTTTTTCTGATTGCTATGATGCTGATGGTTTCAACAGCTATCATGGCGCAAGTAACCACATCAAGTATGAGCGGTAAGGTGACCGTTGGCGACGCTGCCGGCGAGGAAGTCATCGGAGCCACCGTGCAGGCCGTGCACGAGCCTTCGGGAACCCGCTATACTGCAGTGACGAACGTGGATGGCCGATTCAGCATCCAGGGTATGCGTACGGGCGGTCCTTATGCCGTTACCGTGAGCTACATCGGCTTCCAGCCGAAGACCCTCAAGGGCATCCAGCTCCAGCTGGGTGAGACCTACGACCTCGGTGTATGGCTCTCGGAAGATGCCAACGAGCTGAACGAAGTCGTCATCACGGGTAAGGCTTCGAAGTTTGCTGCCGAGAAGACCGGTGCTTCGACCAACATCAACAGCCAGCAGATCACGAATCTGCCGACGGTGAGCCGTGCTATCACCGACGTGACTCGCCTTTCTCCTTATGGAGGTAACGGTATGAGCTTCGCCGGTCGCGACGGCCGTACTGCCAACTTCACGGTCGACGGTGCCAACTTCAACAACAACTTCGGTCTCTCCGACAAGCTCCCTGGTGGCGGCAACCCCATCTCCATCGATGCTATCGAGGAGCTGCAGGTGGTGATTTCGCCCTACGATGTCCGCCAGACCAACTTTATCGGCGGTGGTGTGAACGCCATCACGAAGTCAGGTACGAACACCTTCCGCGGTACTGCCTACGTCTATCACCGCAACGAGAACATGCGCGGCGACGCCATCGAGCGTGAGCAGATCACTAGCGCACGTGCGAAGGACCAGCAGACCACCTATGGTTTCACCCTTGGTGGCCCGATCCTGAAGGACAAGCTGTTCTTCTTCGTGAACGGCGAAATGGTGAAGACTCCTACCATTGTGAACCGCTGGCGTGGTTCGAGCAACGGTGTGGCCATTGCCGACGACTATGTTTCGCGCACCAAGCTGAGCGACCTCGCTGCTGTGAGCGACTACATGGCCAGCCACTACGGCTACGACACGGGTTCCTACACCGACTTCCCTGCCGACGAGAACAACTACAAGATTCTTGCCCGCATCGACTGGAACATCACCGACAAGCACCACCTCGCCCTGCGCTACAACTACACGAAGAACAGTATCTGGAACTCTCCCAATGCTACTTCGATGGACGGTGGCACGCGTATGAGCGGTGCCCGTATGTCGCAGTACTCGATGTCGTTTGCTAACTCCATGTACTCGATGGACAATCTCGTCCACTCGTTCTCGCTCGACCTGAACAGCCGCCTGACTGACAACCTGTCGAACCAGTTCCTGGCTACCTACTCGAAGCTCGACGACGTGCGCGGCTCCAACTCCTCCGAGTTCCCGTTCATCGACATCGTTCGCAACGACAACAACTACATGGCCCTCGGCTATGAGCTGTTCACATGGAACAACGCTGTTCACAACACCATTTGGAACATGAAGGACGACCTCACCTACTATCTTGGCACGCACAAGATCATGGGTGGCATCAGCTTCGAGCACCAGATGGCCGACAACCAGTACATGCGTAACGGTTCGGGTTACTATCGCTACATTTGGGAAGACGGCATGAGCGTCGATCAGCTCTTCAACCAGACACCCGAGGTGTTCTGTCTGACCTACGGCTACGACGGCGAGACCAAGCCCGCTGCCCGCGTACAGTTCAACAAGCTCGGCATCTATGCTCAGGACGACTGGAACGTGAACAACAAGTTCAAGCTCACCTATGGCCTGCGCTTCGACGGCCTGTTCTTCAACAACGGCGACCTGATGACCAACAACGCCATCTACGACCTCGACTACGATGGTCGCCACATCGATACCGGTAAGTGGCCCAACTCGAGCATCACGGTTTCTCCGCGCGTCGGCTTTACCTACGACGTCTTTGGCGACAAGTCGCTGAAGGTGCGTGGTGGTACGGGTCTCTTCTCTGGCCGTCTGCCCTTGGTGTTCTTCACCAACATGCCTACCAATGGCGGTCTCGTGCAGTATCAGGCACAGTTGAATGCTAATACTAAGGTGTTCGACGGAAAGACAGGAAAACCCACCCGCGGTTTTGAGAACTACACAGGAGCCTACACTACTGACAAAAACGGGAACCGCTTTATTGACATGAGTCAGTTTGCCGGTGGTCCGATGACCAACATCAAGGACATGCTTGCTAAGCTGCAAGGTATGGGCTATCCCACCACCGTTTCGCCTGAGGACGGAACCGTTCCCTCGGCTATCTGCGGTGTCGATCCCGACTTCAAGATGCCACAGGTGTGGAAGACCTCTCTGGCCGTCGACTATCAGTTCCCCGTTTCGTTCCCGTTCTCGGTGACCGTTGAGGGAATCTTCAACAAGACCGTCAACGACGTGTGCATCTCCGACTGGGCAATTCCCAACGTGGGTGGCTTCGCTCGTTTCAATGGCGTCGACAACCGTCCCATCTATCCTGCCGGTTTCCGTACCAACACCAAGGCCTTCATGCTCGAGAACACCTCGAAGGGCTATGGCTGGAGTGCTAACGTCACGCTGAACGCTCAGCCCACCGAGTGGCTGTCGCTCATGGCTGCCTACACGCACACCGTTTCGAAGGAAATCACCGGTATGCCCGGTTCCGCTGCTGAGTCGGCATTCACCTATGTGCCCACCTCCGAAGGTCCTAACAACATCCGTCTGCACAACTCGCAGTACGTCACTCCCGATCGTTTCGTAGCAAGTGCAACAGCCCACGACAAGAGCGGCAACCACTACTCGCTCATCTATGAGGCCTGGCGCGGCGGCTACAACTATTCCTACATGATGGCCAACGACATGAACTCCGACGGCTACAACTACGATGCCATCTTCGTGCCCACCGACCAGCAGGTCGCCGATGGTTCGTTCCGCTTCGTCTCCGAGGACGACAAGACCCGCTTCATGGACTTCCTCCACAACGACAGCTACCTGAAGAACCACCAGGGTGAGTATGCCGAGGCCTACAGCGTCTATTCGCCGTGGGTACACCGCATCGACTTCGCCTACAAGCACGACTTCAAGGTGAACCTCGGTTCCACCCTGCATCGCCTGCAGCTCTCGTTCGACATGAAGAACGTCATGAACTTCTTCAACTCCTCGTGGGGTGTGTCGAAGACGCTCAATCCCGCCATCGGTTCCTCCGAGGCTCGCATTCTGAAGTACGAGGGCGTCGACGCTCAGGGCTACGCCACCTTCTCGACTCCTGCTGCCATCCATGGAGATACCAAGACGTGGGTTCCCAACCACGCTATCGGCCAGTGCTGGTATGCTTCTATTGGTGTAAAGTATTTCTTCAACTAATTAAAACGAAACGACAATATGAAACTTAGATATTTAATCCCGTCTTTCGTAGCAGCACTCACCATGTTCGTGAGTTGCTCTGACGACAACGATCCCACTTATCTCGATGAGGTACGCCTTTCGTCGTCCTACGTTGCGATTCCGCAGGAGGGTGGCAGTACCACCATCACCGTCACGGCAACAGGCGATTGGGCATTGGAGTCGCAGCAGTGGATTGCCGGTAAGGACACTACCGTTGCTGCCACACCGAAGTGGTTGAAAGTGAATACTGTATCGGGTGCTGCCGGCCAGACCGACATCACCTTCTCTGCCGAAGGCACTATGGACGGCCGCACCTGCGAGCTGCTGCTTAACTGCGGCGGCAAGAGCCAGCGCATCAACGTCATCCAGGGACTCTCCACTGTCTCTAACGCCACATGTGCCGAGATCATCGCCGGTCCCGACTCCAAGACCTACCGCGTCACGGGTACCGTCACCAAGATTGTGAACACCACCTATGGCAACTGGTATCTGCAGGATGCTACAGGCGAAGTCTACATTTACGGAACACTCGATGCTAAGGGACAGACCAAGAACTTCCTCTCGCTCGGCCTTGAGGTGGGCGATGAGATCACCGTCGAAGGTCCGAAGACCACCTACAACGGCACCGTTGAGCTCGTCGACGTCACCGTCATCAAGATCAACAAGTCGCTCATCAAGTGCGACTCGCTGAGCACCACCGAGGCACTGCCCGTCGAGGGTGGCGACATCGACGCCTACCTCACCTGCAAGGGCAACGGCGTGAGCGTTGAAATTCCCGACGACGCCAAGGACTGGCTCTTCATCAAGGCCATCACAGCAGGCGAGAACCCCGTCGTCACATTCCACGCTCTGCCCAACGAGGGCGGCGACCGCGAGACAACCGTCACCTTCAAGACCAACGACGGCAAGAAGGACTACACCTCGCAGGTAGTGATCACCCAGAAGGGCGCCATCGTAGCCGCTACGGTCGCTGAGTTCAAGGCAGCCGCCGAGGATGGCACGCAGTATCGCCTCACAGGTATCATCACCAGCCTCTACGCCAGCGACAAGCAGGGCAAGAGCTTCACAATCGCCGACTACTCCGGCAGCGTGCTCATCTATCGTGCCGAGGGATTCCTCGAGTCAGGAGCAAAGGTTGGCGACGTCGTAACCGTAGTCGGTAAGCGCACCTCCTACAAGGAGACCCCGCAGATGGGTACTTGCACCTTCGAGGAGCTCACACACGCTGTCACCCAGGTCACGATTGCCGAGTTCCTGACCAAGGAAGACAATCCTGACGTCTACTACATGGTGACAGGTACGCTCGACGAGATTGCCAATCCCGAGTATGGCAACGTCTACCTGAAGGATGGCGACGCTCGCGTCTACGTCTACGGCTGCTATCCCGGTTGGGGTGCTACGGGCGATGCCCGTAAGTACTGCCTCGAGAACGAGGAGATTGAAGTTGGCGACAAGCTCACCGTCATCGGTGTGAAGAGCACCTACAAGGGCACTACGCAGGTTGCCAACGGTATCTACTTCTCGCACGAGAAAGCCGAGTAACACATCCGCGCACATCTCTTCAAGAGATCATCCATTCGAGACTGGCTCCACACCCCGTGGGGCCAGCCTCTTTTTTGTCTGCCTTTTTTATAGTTGCCTGCAGACTTCTGGAATCTGAGAGTATTGCTTTTGCAGCCTTGGAACAATGTTTCCAGACTTCTAGGAGATTGCTTTCGGAGAGTTAGAGCGTTGCTTTCGGAGTCCTAGAACATTGTTTTCGGAGTCAGAAAGCATTGTTGTTGGTGGTGTAGAACATTGTCTTTGGCATCTCATGGCATTGTCCTTCATGTCTGAGGGCACGGCTTTAAGAAGTGTAGAGCAATTCGTGCCATTACCTTTTAAAAAACTAAAAAATGCTTAATCTATTTTGTCTTCTGCCGATAATTGCTTACTTTTGTAGATTATTAAACTATTCATGTGAAATGTCGAAATACAAATTGATGATTATAGCCATGTCGTTGTTCACGTTGAACGCGCTGGCACAGAAGATATCGCTGGGCTCCTGTACGATTCGTGAAGACGATTTCATTGGCGAATACAAGGGAGAGATGCTCAACGGAAAACCCTATGGAAAAGGTGTTACCATCTATCAGAATGGTAATAAGTATGAAGGTGAATATGTGCGCGGCAAGCGACAGGGCGAAGGCACCTATACATTTGCCGACGGCGAGCGCTATGAAGGCACATGGGTGAATGGCCATCAGCATGGGCAGGGCACCTATTATTTCCTCAACAATAACAAGTATGTGGGCCTCTGGTACCGCGATTATCAGGAAGGTCATGGCATCATGTATTACTTCAACGGCGACAAATACGATGGCAACTGGTATCACGACAAGCGCCACGGCAAAGGTCGTTATACGTTTGTCGACGGTTCCTTCTACGATGGCGACTGGCGTGAGGACGCGAAGTGGGGCAAGGGGTTGTTCCATTGGAGCGACGGCAGTAGCTATAACGGTTCGTGGGTGAACAACGTACGCTCAGGAAAGGGCGTCTACTACTATGCTCATGGCGACAAATACGAAGGCGATTGGAAAGATGACAGCCAGCACGGTCGCGGCATCTACACCTTTGCCAATGGCGACCGCTACGAAGGCGGTTACCTGGATGGCAACCGTACAGGCGAAGGTGTGTTCACCTTTGCCAATGGCGACCGCTACACAGGCCACTTCCTCGATGGCGACAAGAACGGCCAGGGCTCGCTCTACTGGAGCAATGGCGATAGCTACACAGGCCTTTGGCAGAACGACAAGCAGCATGGCAAGGGCATCCTGCGCAAGAAGAACGGCGATGTTTTCGAGGGGAATTTCCGCAATGGCCATCTTGATGGCGATGTGACGATTCGCTTTGCCGATGGAGGCCGTTTCCGTGGAACCTACAAGAACGGCAAGCGAAATGGCAAGGCTATCGAGGAAAACAAGGACCGCACACGTTTTGAAGGTTCGTATGTCGATGACCTCCGCGATGGCGACTTTGTCGAGAAAGACGCTAATGGCAGGGTGATTGCGAAAGGTCACTACGTCAATGGCCGTCGTGTCATCGACTAGTAGTTATTTCCAGAAAGTATTCATGATTGATATAAAGTGTAATAGTTATGATTGTTGACAGAATAGAAAACTTGGAGAAGTATTTTGCCTTGAACCCCTTGTTCAAGCATGTTGCCGACTTCCTCAGCGCAAACGATATGAATGCCCTTTCTACTGGCATCCATCATATCAAGAGCGACGATGTCTTCGTGAACATTCAGGAAGCTAAAGGCAAGACAAAGGACGAAGCTGTGGTGGAGTATCATCGCAAAATGGTGGATATCCAGATTCCCTTCAGCGGCGACGAGACCTATGGCTACATACCGACTGCTGATCTTCCCGAAGCCGACTTCGATGTTGAAAAGGACGTGGCATTGTTACCTGGCGTGGCTTCACAGAGTTTTGTCACCTGCAATCCGGGCATGTTTGTCATCTTCTTCCCGCAAGACGGACACGCTCCGTTTATCACCGATTCACCCATTCTTCGCAAGGCCATTTTCAAGATTAAGGCTTGACGGAATTGGTTTGTCGTTTTAGTTTCATGAAATTATGTAATTAACTAATAATCATACGGTTATGGAAGCAAAGAAGAACGCCAAAAAGGTTCAGGAAAAACCCGCAGTCAAACATATCAATCTCGTGAAGAACGATCCTTATCTGGAGCCGTTCGAGGCTGCTATTCAAGGTCGTCATGATCATGCTGTTTGGAAGATCAACCAGCTCACGCGCAAAGGCAGGACCAGTCTTTCGGACTTTGCGACGGGCTATCTCTATTTTGGCTTGCACAAGACTTCGCGTGGATGGGTGTTCCGCGAGTGGGCTCCAAACGCCACCGACATCTATCTGATCGGTGACTTCAACGACTGGCAGGAAACTGAGCAATATCGTGCCAAGCGTATTGAGGGCACTGGCAACTGGGAACTGAAACTCCCCAACAAAGCGCTTCATCACGGCGACCTGTATAAGATGAGCGTCCACTGGAAAGGAGGACAGGGTGAGCGCATCCCGGCATGGGTTCGCCGTGTGGTTCAGGATGACCAGACGAAGATCTTCTCTGCACAGGTGTGGAATCCCGAGAAGCCTTATAAGTGGAAGAAGAACTCTTTCCGTCCTTCAAAGTCGCCGCTGCTCATCTACGAGTGCCATATCGGTATGGGGCAGGACGCTGAGAAGGTGGGTACGTATACGGAGTTCCGCGACAACGTGCTGCCGCGTGTCATCAAGGGGGGCTATAACTGCATTCAGATTATGGCTATCCAGGAGCATCCCTACTACGGCTCGTTCGGCTATCATGTGAGTTCGTTCTTTGCAGCTTCAAGCCGTTTCGGCACGCCTGAGGAGTTGAAGTCGCTCATCGATACTGCCCATCAGAATGGCATTGCAGTCATCATGGACATCGTTCACTCGCATGCCGTGAAGAACGAGGTGGAGGGTCTGGGCAATCTGGCTGGCGACCCCAACCAGTATTTCTACCCCGGCGACCGCCACGAACATCCCGCTTGGGACTCGCTATGCTTCGACTATGGCAAGGATGATGTCATGCACTTCCTGCTCAGCAATTGTAAGTTCTGGCTCGATGAGTTCCATTTCGACGGATTCCGCTTTGATGGCGTGACGTCGATGCTCTACTATAGCCACGGACTGGGCGAGGCCTTCTGCGACTACAGCGACTACTTCAACGGCCACCAGGACGACAATGCCATCTGCTATCTGACTCTTGCCAACTGTCTGATTCACGAGGTGAATCCCAATGCCATCACGATTGCTGAAGAGGTGTCGGGTATGCCTGGCCTCGCAGCGAAGTTCGAAGACGGTGGATTCGGATTCGACTATCGCATGGCCATGAACGTGCCTGACTATTGGATCAAGACCATCAAGGAACTGAAGGACGAGGACTGGAAACCCAGCAGCATCTTCTGGGAGGTGAAAAACCGCCGTGCCGATGAGAAGACTATTTCCTATTGTGAGTCCCACGACCAGGCACTGGTGGGCGATAAGACCATCATCTTCCGTCTGATTGATGCCGATATGTACTGGCACTTCAAGAAAGGTGATGAGAACGATGTGGCTAACCGAGGCATTGCCCTGCACAAGATGATCCGTCTTGTCACCGCTTCGACGATCAATGGCGGCTACCTGAACTTCATGGGCAATGAGTTCGGACATCCCGAATGGATCGACTTCCCGCGCGAGGGGAATGGCTGGAGCCATAAGTATGCACGCCGACAGTGGAACCTCGTCGATAACAAGGAACTCTGTTATCATTGGCTTGGCGACTTCGATCGCGAGATGTTGCGTGTCATCAAGAGTGAGCGAAATTTCAACCGCACGAAGATTGTTGAGATCTGGCATAATGATGGCGATCAGATTCTCGCCTATATGCGCGGTGACCTGGTGTTTGTGTTCAACTTCTCACCGACGAAATCCTTCACCGACTATGGTTTCCTTGTTCCCACGGGAAGCTACGATGTCGTGCTGAACACCGATGCAAAGGAGTTTGGCGGCAATGGCTTCGCCGACGACAGCATCACTCATTTCACGAACTACGATCCTCTTTATGTGAAAGACCATAAGGAGTGGCTCAAACTTTATATTCCCGCTCGCTCGGCAGTGGTATTGAAGAAGAACTAAGAATGAGCAAATCTAAAAGACAGAATAGCGCAGTGCCTATCAGAGTTGTCTGCGCTGTTCTTTTTCTGTGCTTCACATTCGGTTTCCTGTATTTCTATCAGGCCGATGTGCTGATGGCCACACAGCATCTGCTATCAGGTGGTAAGACACATTATGACCGTACCATTGGTGCCATCCTCATCACGGCTGCGCTGTATATGCTGCATCTCGCCGTTCTCGGTGCCACGAAGCTGACACGCCACGCTCATGCCTTGTCTTATTTCCCTTCATTGCTGGCCCTCACGGTTTTAACAGGTATCCACATTCACAACGACGGCACTTTCGACTATGGCTATTGGTGGTTGGCGGCTCCCGTACTATTGGTGCTTTTCATAGTAGCAGTGATACTCATCCGCCAGTGGCAGCAGTTCGACCGCAAGTCGTCGCTAGCACCGTTCACGGCAGCATCGTGGTGGCAGAACCTCATGCTTATGGCAGCGATGTTCTTGTTTGTTGGCTTCTTTTCAAATCATGATGATGTCATGCATTACAGATTGCGTGCTGAGTCGTGTATGCTTCATCGCAATTACCAAGAGGCAGTTTTGGCTGGAAAAGGGGCTTTGGCGACCGATTCCAATCTGACCATGTTGCGCATCCATGCATTGGCACGCAGCCATCAGTTGGGTGAACACCTCTTTGAATATCCCATTGTCGGAGGCTCGGCGGTGATGATGCCTGATAGCTTCAATCTGCGACCGGTCTTCTTCCCGATCTATCGGCTTGTGAAGTATCCTACCCGCGATTTCCGCCTCGGTCGTCATTTGCTGGATCGCAATCTTGATGCTTTCGTCGCCGAACTCATGCGCGACTCGGCGGCTACTGATTCCGCTTTCCTCGACAATCAGCCTAAGCACTATCGCGAAGCCCTGATGCTCTACAATCGTCGCAAGGCAAAGCCAATCTACGATAATCCTACCTTGGAGGCCGACTACGAGGACTTCTTGAAGATTTATCGGGAGAAAACAGATGCACGAACACATCATTCGCACCTGCGTGATGTCTATGGTAACACCTATTGGTATTACTATTTCACCAAATAAATAAACGAGCTGCTCAATTGGGCAGCTCGTCTTGCTAAATGCTCAGTTCGTCGAGAACCTTGAATAGCTTCTTGTCAAACGGCTTGTCTTGACGGATAGCTTCCGAGAGGGGCACATAGACAATCTCGTTATTGCGAATGCCAACCATCACATTGCGTTGCCCTTGGATGATTGCTTCAATAGCTCCCACGCCGGTGCGTGATGCCAATATGCGGTCATGGGCTGTGGGCGAACCGCCACGTTGCAGATGACCGAGAATTGAGACGCGCACATCGAACTGCGGGAATTCCTTGCGCACACGGTCGGCATAGTAGAGGGCACCACACTTAGGACTTTCGGAAACGATAACAATACATGAGCGCTTCGACTTGCGGATGCCGTGTTCCATGAATCGTGCCAACTGGTCGGCTCGCGTCATGTCCTCAGGAACGATGGCTGCCTCGGCACCGCAGGCAATAGCGGAGTTCTGAGCCAGGAAGCCGGCGTCGCGCCCCATTACCTCAACGAAGAAAATGCGCTCGTGGCTTTGAGCCGTGTCGCGGATTCGGTCTACACATTCCATGATGGTGTTCATGGTGGTGTCGTAGCCAATCGTTGAATCCGTACCATAGAGGTCGTTATCGATGGTGCCGGGCAGACCGATGCAGCACACGTCGTATTCGCGTGCAAAATCCATGGCACCTGTCAGCGAACCATTTCCGCCGATAACTACCAGAGCCTGTATGCCGGCTTTCTGCATTTGCTCGTAGGCACGGGCTTTTCCTTCTTCAGTCATAAACTCCTTCGAGCGGGCTGTCTTCAGGATAGTGCCTCCCAAGCCGATGATACCGCTTACATTCTCTGTTGAAAACTCTTTAAACTCACCATTCATCAGACCTTCGTAGCCACGATAGATGCCTACGGGTTGAAAGCCGTTGCAGATGGCTGCACGGGTGACGGCACGAATGGCTGCATTCATGCCCGGTGCATCACCGCCCGAGGTGAGGATTCCTATCTTATGAATCTTTGCCATATTGAATATTGAGAAGTGTAGAGATTGAGATGTTTATAGAATGGTCTTCACAGCTTCAAGCATACCCTTCTCCTGAATCAGGTCGAGGTCTTTCTTCACCAGTTCGGCAAGGCCCTTTATGTTGTGCAGGTCTTCGCCCCAGATGAACTCTGCTGAAAGCACGCCGTCGGTAACTTGTTGTGTGTCGCCTGTTGCCCAAAGGTCTTTCAGCAACTGCATGATCTTCTCGTCGTCGTTGGGAACAATCTCGGCACCGTCCTCACGCACACCGCCCTTGTAGTAGGTGATGATAGCGGCCAGACCGAACACAAGTCCCTGTGGCAGCTCGCCCTTGCGCTCCAGATAGGTCTTCACGCCAGGCAGGTCGCGAGCCTGGAATTTCGGGAACGAGTTCAGCATGATGCTTGTCACCTGATGGTCAACGTAAGGATTGTTGAAGCGCTCCAATACATCGCCGGCGAATTGCTTCAGTTCGTCCATCGGCAAGTTGAGCGTTTCCATGAGTTCCTCGAACTGCACCTTGTGGATGTACTTGCCCAATACGGGATGGTTGCAGGCATCGCGCACGATGTTCACACCGCTCAGATAGGAAACGGGGGAGAGCACGGTGTGCGGACCGTTCAGCAGCGTCACCTTGCGCTCGTGGTAAGGTTTCTCGCTCTCGGCAATGAGCACATGCAGGCCGGCTTTCTCAGCGGGGAACTCGCGGCGCAGCTCTTCGCACGTCATGTTCTCAGGGCGCTCTATCACCCAAAGGTGGAAGATCTCAGCCTGCACGACGAGGTTGTCCTTATAGCCAATCTTCTGCTGGATTTCGGCAATCTCCTTCCGGGGGAAGCCAGGAACGATACGATCTACAAGCGTGGCGCAGACGTAGTTGTACTTTGTAAACCACTCCTTGAATCCTTCGTAGTCCTTTCCGAAGTCATCTTTCCACAGTTCGATGTACTGATAAATGCACTCCTTCAAGTGATGACCGTTCAGGAAGATCAGCTCGCAAGGCATGATGATCAGTCCCTTCGTGGGATCACCATTGAAAGTCTGGTAGCGGTGATAAAGCAACTGTACCAATTTTCCGGGATACGACGAGGCAGGCGCATCGCTCAGCTTGCAGGCGGGATCGAAGGCAATACCTGCCTCCGTGGTGTTCGAGATGACGAATCGCATCTCCGGTTGTTCTGCAAGAGCCATGTAAGCCCAGTTCTGTGTGTAGGGGTTCAAGGCGCGGCTGATCACGTCTATGCGCTCCAGTGTGTTAACGGCCTCGCCGTTCTGGCGCCCTTGCAGGTTCACATGGTACAGACAGTCTTGTCCGTTCAGCCATTCCACCATACCTCGCTCAATGGGTTGCACGACGACGACGCTACCGTTGAAGTTGGTTCTATGGTTCATGTTCCAGAGAATCCAGTCCACAAATGCACGAAGGAAGTTGCCTTCGCCAAATTGGATGACTCGCTCAGGCATCACGCTCTTTGGAGCAAACTGCCTGTTCAGTGGCATTAACTTTTCCATTCTTTCAGTTGTTGGTTATTTTGTTTTTGCAAAGTTACGAAAGATCGAGCGCAGAACAAAAGAAACTCGTTTCATTTTTTTGCCGAGATGGAGTAAGTTCGCGCTTTTAGCGCAAAGTTACTAATTTCTCGGCAATCTACCGATACTCTTAACCAACATTAACGCGACAGAAGTGTTTTTTTTCTTCTGGTCAACTTTATCAAACAAGGGCAATGAAGACAATTCGCTGTTAACGAAGTTAAAAGTCCAACTTTTTTGCACCGATTACAATATTTTATTGTAATTTTGCAACGTGATGTGTTCGGGCGTGACGCGCACGATGAAAAGTTATGTGCATTACCGACCTCATCCAGGCTCTATGCCACCTCTGTTTAATGATCTATCAAGCAACAATATACATTAATAATAACTTAAAAACAAAACATTATGATTAAAAAATTACGTTATTTATGCACGCTGCTGCTACTGGCTGTAGTGAGCGGGGCGTGGGCAGAAACGAAGTCAATTACTTTCTCTGAATTAGGACTTGAAAATGGTGTACAGTATACTGCTCCATTTACAAATGGTGATGTCAGTGTTACCTTCGCTGGTGGTGCCAATGACGGTAAATATTACACTACAGGTTCAGGCATTCGTACTTATGGAAATGGAACTATCACCATAGCGGCCAATGGCAAAACAATTACAAGTATTGCACTTACGTTCAGTGGCACCGATTATGCTCCTGCTAGTGGTGATGTTTGGACGTGTGATGGTACTGGCACTGGCACATATGGTGTTGATGCCTCATGGGAAGGTTCAGCTACAGAAGTTGTATTAACACGCCCTACGGGCTCTGGCCATTGGAGATTGCAAAAAGTTGAAGTGACCTTTGGCAACCCCACTTGTGCTACTCCTACATTCTCTCCTGGAGAAGGTACCTTTACCTCAGCTCAAAGTGTTTCCATTAGTTGTACTACTAGCGGCGCTACCATTTATTACACAATTGATGGTAACGATCCGACAACAAGCAGTTCTGTTTATTCTTCTCCTATCGCTGTAAGTACCACAACCACAATTAAAGCTATTGCCGTAAAGAGTGGTATGGATAATAGTGAAGTCGCTACTGCTACATACATGATTGTAAATATTGAACATGCAGGAACCGAGTCAGACCCCTATACCGTAGCTGATGCTCGCAATGCCATTGATGTTGGTGAGGGCTTGGCTGATGTTTATGCTACAGGTATTGTTTCTGCAATCCCGACAGCTTATGATTCTTCCTATAAAAATATTACCTTCAATTTTGTTGACAACGAGGGTGATGCCAATTTCCTGCAAGCCTATCGTTGCACGGGTGATGATGCTGCAGATGTTACCGTAGGTGACGTCGTTGTGGTTAAAGGAACTCTGACAAAATTCGGCTCAACATATGAATTTGCTCAAGGTTGTACTTTGGTTTCATTGACTCACCCAGTAGGTTCTGTTGAGAAGCCCACCTTCACTCCTGATGCAGGAACTTACACCGAAGCACAGAACGTAACTATTGCTTGCGCTACAGATGGTGCAAATATTTTCTATACCACAGATGGCACAGAACCTACATCAGAAAGTACGGAATATACGAGTGCAATAGCTGTCAATACGACAACTACTATTAAGGCTGTTGCGATTAAGGGTGAAGCCCAAAGTGCTGTAGCTACTGCCACTTATCACATCAATTCTCAGGCTAGCCCCTACACTGTTGCTCAGGCTTTGGCATTCAATGAATATCCTGCCAATGGCATCTATGTACATGGTGTAGTTTCCACTGCACCGACTCAAGCTCCTACTGAAACAGGCCAACTCACATATTATATTTCTGATAACGGTGAGGCAACTGACCAACTTCAGGTTTATAAAGGAAAAGGATTGGAGCAGGCAGCTTTCACAGCACAGGATGACATTCAAGTTGGTGACATCGTAACAATTTATGGAAACGTTAAGATATACAACAACACTAAGGAATTCGACACCAACAACTATCTCGTTTCGTTTGAACGTCCTGATGCTCCCTATGTGCTTCCCGTTCCCACATTCGACCCTGCAGCTGGCGAAGTAGAGGCAGGTACTACAGTGAAGATTGTTGTTCCTGAAGACGAGAATGTTGACTACGTGGAATATTCAATCGACGGGGAGACATGGACTGAATATGATACTGAGAACACTGTCATCACTATCACTGAGGAGACGACCGTTTATGCCCGTTCAGTAGGCACAGAAAATGAAAGCTATAGTGAGGTGGTTTCCGCTACGTACACCATCAAGGGTATTGATTATGCTGTATTGCCATTTGAATGGAAAGGTGGTGTAAAGGCTGATTTAGAGGCTTTAACTGGTGTGACAACAAGTGGGCTCGGAACTGACTACGGAGAGAGCCATGGTCTCTACCGCGTCAAACTCGACAATACAGACGACTATATACAAGTAAAGACAGATAGTCAGCCTGGCAAGGTAACAATTGGCGTAAAGATGATAGGCGGTGCTAACACCTCTACGATTACCGTTCAGGAATCATCTGAAGGAGAAGAGTTCACCGACGTTCAGGAGTTGACTATTAGTGGTGCTCAAAATGATATCCTTTCTCTTGAAACGACAACTGCTTTTGATGCCAGTTCCCGTTATGTTCGCCTCTACTTCACCAAGGGTTCCAATATAGGTGTTGGTCCTATCACAATTTCAAAGCCTGCTACTGAGATTGTGGTCAATGAAACTCTCGATCTTGCAGCAGATGCAACATCAGGGGAGATTGCTTACTCCATTGTTTATCCTCAGGACGGTGTCGCTTTGAATGCTACTACCGATGCTGAATGGATTTCGGATGTTACAGTATCTGCAGATAAGGTAACCTTCACTACAACAGCCAATACTGGTGCTGAGCGCTCGGGCAATATGACACTGACCTATGGTACGCTTACTAAGGTTGTAACGGTTACTCAGGCTGCTGCACCGCAAGAGTACACGATCACCATTGATAATCCTGAGAACGTCACCATCACCGTAAACTATGGTGAGGAGGTGTTGCAGAATGGTGAGAGTGCAACGCTTGAGAATGGCACGGAAATGACACTGGCACTCAGCATTGCTGAAGGCTATGCCCTCGAAACCTTGACCGTAGCAGGTGAAGGTGAAGACCAGACGGTGACGTTGACGGAAGATCCTACGGTAGCAGGTGTCTATACTTTCACGATGCCAAGTTACAACATTACCGTAACGGCAACTGTGGTGAAACTTGAAACAACCACCTACACCCTCGCCACATCTATCACTCCTGGCAAGCACTACATCATCGTAGGCACCACCGATAGTAAGGCTCAGGCAATGGGTGAGCAGAAATCAAACAACCGCGCAGCAGTCGATGTTACGATTGCTGACGGAACAGCAACAGTCCTCTCAACCGCAGGTGTCTATGAGTTCATGATTGGTGGCAACGCTACAGATGGCTACACCATTTATGATGAGAACGAAAAGAGCACTGGTTATCTGTATGCAGCAAGTAGCAGTTCAAACCACCTGAAGACTCAGGCAACGAATGACGACAATGGTTTGTGGACAATCACGTTCGGCGATGGTGGTGTGGCTTCCATCGTAGCGAAGGGCACTAACACCCGCAACGTGATGCAGTACAATAGCGGTAGTTCGCTCTTCGCCTGCTACGCTTCTGCTTCTCAGTCTCCCGTCTATCTCTACGAGAAGGATGGTGAGGTTGTGATTCCTGCCCCGACCTTCTCGTCTGCAGCTGGCACGTATGATGCAAATAAGACGGTTGTGATTACTGCTGCCGATGGTGCAACTATCTATTATACCACGGATGGAAGCACTCCCACCACAGAAAGTACACAGTACACGAAGGCAATCACTATCAATGAGACCACAACCATTAAGGCTATCGCTGTGAAGGATGGTCTGACGAGCGTAGTGGCTGAGGCAACTTACACAATCCCGAGTCCTGATGATAAGGGTCAAATAAACAATCCCTACACCGTCGCTGATATTTCGGAATTGGCAAATGGATTGGATGGAGAACTTACATACACGGTTTATGTAAAGGGTATTATCGCGAAAATGGGTGATAACACTGGCGTGAACGCATGCACCTTCTTTGTTTCTGATGATGGTTCTGATGCATCTACATTCAAGATTGACAGAAGCACATATCTGAACCATGAGAGATTTGAAGATACCAACAGGTTGTTTGTTGGCGATGAGATGCTAGTTGCAATCGACCGCCTTTATAATTATCCAACAGATGGAATTGGAAACCATGGGACTTACATCTACGGTCGCAAGGCTTCTGTTCCTACGTACTCGGTTGCTGGCGGTGAGTATACTGCTGAGCAGAGCGTAGAGATTACTTGTGCCAACGAGGCTGCTACAATCTACTACACTCTTGACGGCACCGAGCCCACGAAGGAGAGCACAGCATACACAGGTGCCATCACCATTGGCGAGGGTACTACCACGCTGAAGGCTGTTGCTTGGCTGCCTGAGGTAATCAAGAATACTATTGTGGACGTTGCAGAGAGCTACAGCGAGGTTGCTTCTGCCACATACACTATTGCAGTTTCGACCCAGAAGGGCGACGTAAATGGTGACACGAAGGTTGATGTTGCTGACGTGACAGCTCTGGTGAACCTTATTGTGAATAATACAGAGCCGACAGCTGAGCAGCTCGCTGCTGGCGACTTCGACAATAGTGGCACTCTTACTGCTACTGATGTTGAGGCTCTGGTACAGTTGATTTTGAGTAATCAATAACTGGTTTCTCTTTTAGTGATTCTTAATCATGATAATAGCGGCAGTGGGTTTCCATTGTCGCTATTTTTGTCGGTAGTTTATATAGAGCACTGTTCTGTATCATATAGAGCACTGTTCTGTATCATATGGAGCAATGCTCTATACCCCTATGGAGCACTGCTCTGTAACATCTGGAGCATTGCTCTGTAACATCTGGAGCATTGCTCTGTAACATCTGGAGCATTGCTCCGTATCATATAGAGTACTGCTCTGGAAGGTCTAAAGTATTGCTCCATGCGTCAAAAGCATCATTTTCGGACGATTAGAGCATCAATCTATGAGTGTAGGAGTGTGAAATTTGAGCGAATAAAGCGTAATGGAGCATACAAAAATGATTCGTCATAAAGTTCTCAAAACACTATTCATTATTCATCATTTGGTGTAACTCTTTGATTTTCAATATGTTACAAAGATAAATAGTCTCTGTGCTATTCACTGAAAGCTCATCTCCTCGTAAAACTTGCAAACTTGCAAATTGCATGCAAAATTTTCATGAAGCGTCGAGAAAGTGTAAAATAAGGGTGATAATAGAGATATAATAATATGTAAAGTATTATATATCAATTAGTTATATATATTATTATTACTATTTATACTTATTTTTTCCTTCTTTTCACTCTAGCTAAAAAAAACGAATGCAATTTGCAAGTTTGCAAGTTTTGATGTTCGGGCACTAAGAATCTCTCGCTTGTGGGGTTGGGAGCCTACCTTTATTCTTCGCTGACGATGATAGTATGCTCGTAGATATCGGAGAGGTCGATATCGTCGATGATGCGACTGCGCAGGGTGTCGCGTGTGGCCTGTTGTTCTTCGATGGGTGGAAGGGTTGCCCAAAGCACGCTGGCATCAGATTGCAGACCACGCACCATCTTTTCAATTTGTGCCATTCGTGGCTGGTCGGCTTCGCGGTTTCTGAACTGCTGGTAGTAGGCCAATGCCGAACTCATGTAGTCGTAGGCAGTAAGCGTGTCGCCGTTGAAAAGATAGCAGTAGCCCATACGGTAGAACGCATCGGGCTTCTCGTTGTTATAGCACACGTTGAGCGCCTGCTCGTAATAAGGCACAGCCTCTTCGTATTGCTTCAAGTTGAAGTGGCTCTCGGCATTGATATAGTAGTAGATGGAACGCTCGTGGGGAGCAAAGGGTTCAAGCTGGGGAATGATTGAGTCGAGTAGCTCACACGTCTTTTCATCATCCCAGTCGTAGTAGTAGCAAACAGCGAGGAATGCACGGAAACGAGGGTTGAGCTTGTAGTGCTTGTCCAGTTTGTCGAAGAGCAGCAATGCCTCGTGGAACTTTCCACTTTGAAAATACTCGATGGCTTTCCCGAGAAGTTCCGAGTCGCTGGGCTTCTCGTTGTGGGGTGCTCTCCACGACAACAGGCTCAGGCATATGCCGATGGCTATGACTGCAAATAGGGCTCTTCTCATTCCTTTCCTGTATAGAATTCAATCAGTTCGCGGATAGCTTTCTGGCAAACTGCACAGAACTCCGGGTTCTCATTGGTGCGCATGCGACAATCGGGGTATGCACGATAGACACCTTTCAAACTGTAGCCTGCACCCTCGTAAACGCCTATCTGACTGGCAGACGTATCAACAACCTGCTGAGCAGTAGCCTTGCGACGCTTCCCCTTGTTCGAGGCGGGTTGCGGGAGTGGAGTGGGGATGACGGTGTTGGCCGGCAAAAGGTTCTGCCATTTCTTCGAGAAGTCGGCCAACGTGGTGATATTTGGTTCCCAAGGCTCTACGTCGTGCGGATACATCGGGATGTCTTCGTATTCATATGCATATTCGTCGGCAAGTCCTGCAAAGCTGTGTCCAAACTCATGCACGACGACAGGACGGAACATGCGATGGTGAGTCATCGTCAGGTTGTAGGAGTTCAGGATGCCTCCTCCGCCGTATTCCGAGGTGTTGACCAGCACGATGATGTGCTCGTAGGGTGTTCCTGCAAGCCAGTCGTGAAGCGTCTTCAGATGCAGGGTGGTGAGATAGCGGTTGCTGTAGAACGTGTCGAAGTGCGACTTCAGCGCTGTGTTGCGCCAGATGCCTTTCGAGGGTTCGCTGGTTCCTCTCTCGCGGGAAGGGGCCTTTACGGCAATGATGTTGAATCGTGAGCGCAGCGAACGGAACGGCTCGTGGGCGAACATCGCCTCAACAGCTATGTTTACATCTTCGAGGAATATCGGCATTTCCTCCTCAGTATAACCCTCAGCGATGTAGGCGATATGGATGCAGCGCGTGGTGTCGGCAGCCTGTTGGATGACGGTGTATGGCGTGACGTCGTGGTCACCTATGTGGCGGATAAGGATGTCGCTTGGTACGACAGTGTGGGTGAGCGTTGAGGTGACCTCTCGGCGATTGTTACGCAGGTCTATTGTCACATCTACGGTGTCTTTCGGCATAGGCACGAGGAACACGTTCTCGAACGATTTCCAGGTTTCTTTAGCTTCGGGATACGACTGCCATTCCTGGAAGAGCGTGGAGAAAGAGTTGCGGTAGATGACTTCACCTGTGTGATGATCGCGAACAGTGATTTGTCCGTTGCCCTCAACGGGTAGCTCGGCCAGTCGCTGATGCTTGCCATACCAGCCAGGTATCGTGTTGAGCTGGTCGACGGCTATGACTTGATGGGTTGCGTCGCCAGAGAAAGTATAGTCAATTCGAAGTGTCTTCTCTTCGAAATAATCGCTGAATGACTGTGCGTTGATACTGATGCAAACGTAGAGAAGCGTCAGGAGGAGAAAGGTTCTTTTCATAGTTGTGGGTAATCAAAATGGATAGGTGATGCCAAATGTGCGTGGCGGGAAAAGGGAAAGCATTATTTCTTTCTTGCCTTTTTTCCCTTGTCGGCCCTTTTTGCCTTTTTCTCCTTGTCAGCCTCTTTTGCCCTTTCTGCCCTTTTTGCTTCTACCCTGAAATGCTTGATCTCCTTCATGAGGTTCTTGATGTAGGGGCGTTGCCAGTCTTCGGCATGATGACGCTTACCGTCGAAGAGCAGAATGTCGATGTCCATCCTCACGATGTTGATGGAACGGAAGGCTCTGGTATCGCCACAGCGGATCTGTACACGCTTCAGGGCGCTTTTGATTTGCGGTTCACGATGTTTCGAGTGGGCGATAGCCAGGCAGTTGAGGAATTTGTCGGACTCGATGCCGACAGGATTCGTCCAAACGCTATCTGTAAACCGTATGTCGCTAAACAATTGCTCTAACAACTGCTTAGCAAGGGCCATATTCGATTCCTGACGGTCGTTTGACCCTAGGGAGATGACTATTTCGTACACATTATTGTTCATCAGGTGCAAAATTACTAATTATTCTTAAATGTCCTTCTTTTTTTGTGATTTTTTAGGAAATATAGTAATTTTGTTGCGATGAAACGACTCATAATGACTGTATCTGTGTTTTTGGCCGTGATGAATGCCGGGGCGCAGATGAAATGGAACCAGCAATTCCAGAACTATATCAATAAGTACTGCGGTATCGCTGTCCAGGAGATGCAGAAATACCACATCCCTGCAAGCATCACTCTGGCACAAGGCATCTTGGAGAGTGGTGCCGGCAATAGCGAATTATGCCTGAAGGGCAACAATCACTTTGGAATCAAATGTCACGGATGGACGGGACGCACGGTGTATCATGATGACGACGAGACGCAGGAGTGCTTCCGCGCTTATAATTCTGCACTGGAGAGCTACGAGGATCATAGTAAGTTCCTGGCGTCGTCGCAGCGATACAGGAGTCTGTTCCAATTGCGCGTGACCGACTATGAAGGTTGGGCACGTGGGCTGAAGGCATGCGGTTACGCCACCAATCCGCAGTATGCCGATAAGCTCATCCAACTCATTGAGTTGTATAAACTCTACGAATTTGACCGTGGCGGAAAGAGCAAGGGAGGCAAAACTATTGTCACCCCACAGGACGAACATGTCATACGCATCTACAATCGCAACCTGTATCTCATTGCCCGACAGGGTGACACGTTCCGTTCGCTGGCCAAGGAGACGGGAATCTCTCGTCGGAAGTTAGCGAATTATAACGAACGCGATAAGAATGATGTGCTGTCAGATGGCGATATCATCTATCTGAAGAAAAAGCGTAGCCGTGCCGATAAGGCATTCAAGAAGCATCCGCACGTAGTGAAGGCAGGTGATAGCATGTACAGCATCGCACAGCAATATGGCATCAGGTTGAAGAGTCTTTACAAGATGAACCGCTTGGAGCCAGATTATCAAATCCGCGTGGGTGATAAGCTACGTGTGTATTGATCGGCATAACGAAAAGAAGAAGGTTGAAAAGCGAGTGACTTTTCAACCTTTTTTGATGTCTAGATACCATAGAGGTTCTAGATGACTCAAGATATCCTTATTAGAACATTCCTGCGTTGTGCATGAGGAATGAGATGGTGTAGGCGACCAGCGTGCTCGTGATGACGCTGATAAGGCCAGGCATCATGAACGAGTGGTTGAGCAGGTATTTACCGATGACTGTCGTTCCAGAACGGTCGAAGTTCACAGTAGCAATATCGCTGGGGTAGTTGGGGATGAAGAAGTAACCGTAGACACTGGGCAATACGCCGAGCAGCACCCATCCCTCAATGTTGAGCGTGTAGGCCAGCGGCAGCATGGCGACAACAACGGCACCCTGAGAGTTGATGAGCACAGAAACGAGGAAGAAGGCAATGGCAATGGTCCACGGATATGCCGAAACGAGGTCGGTGAGCATGAGCTGCATCTCCTTCATGTAGTTGCCGAAATAGGTGTCGGCAAGCCAGGCGATACCATAGATGGCAACAACTGCAACCATACCGCTCTGCCATACGGCACCACCCACAGCTTTCTTGGGCTTGGCCTTACAGAAGATAATCATCAGGGCAGCGGCCGAGATCATGATGATCTGGATGACGAGGTTCATGGCCAACGGTTTCTTGACAACCTCTGTTACACCCTCCATGACGATGCCTGCCGTAGCAAGTTGCTTAGCGGTCTCTGTGACTCCGCCCTCCAGTGTGATGGTAGCCGGGCCACCCTTGACAGCCTGCACTGTGTCATAAGAAGGAAGCAGATTGCCACCGAACATCTGAACGATAGAGAACAAGACGATGATTGCCAATGCACCGAGGAAGATATACACGGCATTCTTCGAGTTTTGCGAAATCTTCTTGTCGAGCGTGGTGACAGTGTTGCCGTAGATGTACTGGTACTGTACGGGATCTTTCAGACGCTCCTGGAACTTCGGGTCCTTATCGAGGTCAAGACCACGGTGATAAGATGCTGCTGCGGCAGCCATCAGACCACAGATACAAGCAGGAATGGTCACCATGATAATCTGCAGATTGTTCACGTGGAAACCATTGGTGGCCGAAATAGCCGAGAAGGCTACGACAGCAGCAGCAATGGGCGAACAGGTGATACCTACCTGCGAAGCAATACTGGCTACGCCGCAGGGACGTTCCGGACGGATGCCTTTCTTCAGTGCTATATCGCAGATGATTGGCATAAGCGTGTAGACAACATGACCTGTTCCTACCAATACGGTAAGGAAGAAGGTGGTGAGAGGAGCGAGGAAGGTGATGCGATCGGGATGTTTGCGCAGCATGCGCTCAGCAACCTGGATCATCCAGTCCATACCTCCCGATGCCTGCAGAACACCAGCACAGGTGACGGCAGCGATGATGATGTAGATGACATCGGTCGGCGGAGTACCAGGCTTCAGTCCGAATCCAAACACAAGAAGTGCCAAACCGATACCGGATATAGCACCCAATGCCAAGCTGCCATAACGCGATCCCACCCACAGGGCCAGCAGCACGATGAGCAGCTGAATAACCATTAAGAAACTCATAGAATGTAATTTTTAAGTTAATAGATTGATAATTCTAATGCAAAGGTAATCAAAACAACGTGGAAGACAAAATAAAATGTACTTTTTTTTACTATATACTTATTTTTTTATTCAATTCAACAATATGAAGCGAGCTGCCGGCTTAGTATTGACGCAATGCAGCCAGCAACTCGTTGTTTTCGTTTTTCGTTCCAATGGTGACGCGCAGACAGTTCTGACAGAGAGAGATACGCGACCTGTTGCGAACGATGATGCCGCGATTCACAAGATAGTCGTAGATGGCCTGAGCATCAGTCATGCGGGCGAGGAAGAAGTTGGCATCGGTAGGGAACACCTTCTCGCAGATTGGAAGCAATTGGAATGCCTCCATCAGTCGCCTCCGTTCTTGCAAGAGCATCGTCACCCATTTCTCTACGTCGTAGGGATTGTCGAGAATCTCGATGGCTTGTTGCTGTGTGAGCAGGTTGACGTTATAAGGATATTTCACCTTATTAAATATATCGATGATCTCACGTTGTGCGAATGCCATTCCCAGACGGATGGCAGCACATCCCCACGCCTTGCTGAGTGTGCTCAGGACGATGAGGTTAGGATGATTGGCTATCTCATGTCGCAAGGTTTTCTGTGCTGAGAACTCACCATAGGCTTCGTCGACAATGACGATACCATCGAAGGCTTCGATAAGGCTGAGCATCTCGTTTCGGTCGAAACTGTTGCCAGTGGGATTGTTGGGAGAGCAGAGCCAGATGAGTTTGGTGTGAGCATCGGTGGCCGCGAGGAGCTGGGTTGCCGAGATAGCATAGTGTTCGTCCAAAAGGACAGTGCGATACTCCACGTTGTTAATGTCGGCACAGACACGATACATTCCGTAGGTTGGCTCGATAGCCACGACATTGTCGATGCCGGGTTCGCAGAAGCAGCGGTAGGCGAGGTCGATAGCTTCATCGCTGCCGTTGCCCAGGAAGATTTGCTCCACGGGCATGGCCTTCAGCTTTGCAAGCCGTTCCTTCACCTCATGTTGCAGCGGGTCGGGATATCGGTTGTAAGGACGGTTGTACGGATTCTCGTTGGCATCAAGAAATACGTGGGCTTCTCGTCCGCTATATTCATTGCGGGCGCTGCTATAGGGAGCCAGTCGCCAAATGTTGGGGCGTACAAGTGATTTTAAATCGTATGACATCTTTTATGGGTTTACAAAGTCAAAGATTATTCTCCAAGTTCTTTCTCCTAACAGTCATCGCATGGCAATGGGCATGCAACTGTTCGTTTTCGGCCATCGTCTCAACAGCTTTTCCTATCGACAGGATGCCTTGCGGGGTAAGATGCTGGAACGTTACTTTGCGACAGAAACTATCCAGGCAGACACCGCTATAGGCTGTAGCATAGCCATGAGTAGGAAGCGTGTGGTTGGTGCCGCTTGCATAGTCGCCCGCACTCTCGCAGGCATAAGGACCTAAGAACACGCTGCCGGCATGAGTCACAATGGTTGACAAGTGTTCGAAATCTCGCGTACAAATGATAAGATGTTCTGGTGCATAGCAGTTACTCAGGGCTATCGCCTCATGAGTGTCTTTCACCAGCACCATCTTGCTATTGACAAGTGTTTTCTCAGCGATGTCCTTGCGTGGTAATTCGTTGAGCTGCAAGGATATCTGCTTTTCTACTTCAAGTATTTTTTCTTCGCTTGTCGTGATGAGGACCACTTGCGAGTCGGAGCCGTGTTCGGCTTGGGATAACAGGTCGGCAGCTATGAATTCAGCATTGCTGGTCTCGTCGGCAATGACACAGACTTCAGAGGGACCTGCTGGCATGTCGATGGCTACATCGTGCAGGCTGACCTGTTGTTTCGCTGCCATCACATATTGGTTGCCGGGACCGAATATCTTGTACACTTTCGGCACCGTCTCAGTACCATATGCCATTGCGCCAATGGCCTGTACTCCGCCTATTTTGTAGATGCGGCTGACACCAGCTATGCGAGCGGCCACAAGGATGGCAGGATGGAGCTTGCCTTCGCGATTAGGCGGCGAGCAAAGAACAATGTCTTTACATCCGGCTATCTTCGCAGGTGTTGCCAACATGAGCACCGTAGAGAAGAGTGGGGCGGTACCACCGGGAATATAGAGACCTACTTTCTCGATGGGCATACTCTTCTGCCAGCATCTGACGCCAGATGCCGTTTCCACTTCAATGGTTTTGAAACGTTGTGCCTCGTGGAACTTGGCAATGTTGCCGTGGGCAAGAATAAGAGCCTCACGAAGCTCTGTACTTACCAACTGCTCAGCCTCTTGCATCTCTTCTTCGCTGACGGCGAGGTCGTCAAGCTTGACATGGTCAAATTTCTCCTCGTATCGTTTCACTGCAAGGTCACCATCTTGTCGTATGTCGTCGAGAACAGCCTGAACCGTAGCCGTGAGTTGTGTCGTATCTATATGCGGTCTTTCAGTCAGCAGGGGCCACTCTTCTGGTTTCGGATAATAAATCTTCTGCATAAATCTCAAAGAATCATTTTTTCGATGGGCGTAACAAGAATGCCTTGTGCACCGAGTTCCTTCAGCTTACCGATAATCTCCCAGAAACGTCGCTCACCGAGCACGGTGTGCACACAACACCATTCATCGTCGGCCAAAGGAATGATGGTAGGACTCTTCAAACCCGGGAGCACCTCGATAATCTGCGAGAGTTTCTCCTTGGGAACATTCATGCGAATATATTTCTTGTCTTCAGCCTGTTTCACGGCTTCGATGCGGAACAGCATCTCGTTGAGCAGTGCCTGCTTCTCGTCTGTAAGTTTCGGAGATGCTATGAGCAAAGCCTCGCTCTGCATGACCACTTCCACTTCCTTCAGGTTGTTGCTCACCAGAGTAGAACCGGAGCTGACGATGTCGAAGATGGCATCAGCCAGTCCGATGCCCGGACAGATTTCAACACTGCCGCTAATCTCGTGAATCTCGGCATTGATGTGGTTCTTTTGCAGGAAATCGCTAAGAATGTTAGGGTAGGAAGTTGAGATTTTCTTGCCGTTGAACCATGTGAGTCCGTTGTAGTCGATGGCCTTGGGAATAGCTAGCGACAGACGGCAACGGCTGAATCCCAGCCGAGAGACGATGCGCGCATGTTCGTGTCGTTCTACAAACTCGTTCTCACCCACAATGCCAATGTCGGCAACGCCAAGTGCCACACTTTGCGGAATGTCGTCATCGCGCAGATAGAGCACCTCGAGTGGAAAATTGCGTGACTGTACGAGCAATGTTCGCTTGCTCGAATTGAATTTGATGTCGGCCTCTGCCAGCAGGTTCATCGTGTCCTCATACAGACGGCCTTTTGATTGAACGGCGATACGTAACATGTCGTTTAGTTTTGTTCTTGATTCGCCTCTTATTCCCACATGAGGCGTGTCATAATGTCTAAAAAACTGAAAAATACACTGCAAAATTACTCTTTTTTGAACAATTGTGCAAATATTGTTGTACTTTTGTGGCCGAAATGGAACGAAACGCTGTTTTTATTCAACATATATTCAGCTGCGGACGGCTGTTGGCAGTCATGCTGCTGTGTATGATGACAATTTGTTGCCAGCAGAAGCCGAAGGTGGAGATGACACCCTGGGGGACTCCCGTGGGTGGTGAAGTTGACACGATTCCTACCGGATTCACGCTGAGCGACATACAGGCTAATGGTGAGCTGATTATGTTGACACTCAATGGCCCTGATACCTATTATGATTATCGTGGTCGTGGCATGGGTTTGCAATTCCTGCTCTGCGAGCGGTTCGCCCAGCAGATGGGTGTGAAGCTGCGTGTTGAGGTGTGTCAAGATACAGCAGAAATGATCAGTAGGTTAAAGGCTAGCGAAGGCGACGTGATTGCAGTACCCCTGCCTAGGAAATACAAGAATCTGGATTATTGTGGTTATTCGTCGGCCGACTCACTGAAAATGCAATGGGCGGTTCTGAAGAACAATACAGAACTTGCCGACACTTTGAACCGCTGGTTCCGTCCCGAATTGGTTGCCGAGGTGAGACAAGAAGAGTCGTTCCTGCTGTCGACGAAGAGTATCACACGACGGGTTTATTCACCGATGCTGAATCGTTCGGGTGGTATCATCTCACGCTATGATGCTCTGTTCCAACAGTATGCACCTGTGGCACGTTGGGATTGGCGACTCTTAGCCGCACAATGTTATCAGGAATCCACTTTCGACCCCAAGGCCAAGTCGTGGGTAGGGGCATGTGGCTTGATGCAGATTATGCCAGCTACAGCCACCCATCTGGGCTTGCCCCATTCGCAGATCTTTGAAGCAGAGCCCAACATAGCTGCCGCTACAAAGTATATCGCCCAGCTGACCACCCATTTCAATGACATTCCCGACCGCAACGAGCGCTGCTATTTCGTGTTGGCTGCTTATAATGGAGGTTTCTTCCATATCCGCGATGCTATGTCGTTGGCTCAGAAGAACGGGCGAGATCCACATCGATGGAGCGATGTCTCTGACTACGTGTTGAAACTCAGCACACCTGAGTATTATCGTGATCCCGTGGTGAAACATGGATATATGCGAGGATCGGAAACGGTGAACTACGTGGCAAGCATCCGAAACCGATGGGCGCAGTATCGCGGCTTTGCCCGTCCATCTACCGCCACTGGCCTTACAGGTACACCACGTCCGGCCAAAAAGAAAAACAAATATAAGATATAGGAATTGTATAGCACAAAATTAGCGTGAGCAGAAGGATGATAGGTCCATCTGCCCACGCTAATTCTTTCTTTGCAAATAGTTTGCTTGTTACGCTCGCAAGTAGCTATTCTTTCCTAACTGCGGCAAGAGCTTTCACCCAGTCGGTATCGAGCGAGAACTGTGTGAGGTAGTTCTCGTTGTTGTAGTAAGCCAGGATGAGTTCCTTGTCCATGTCGTTGAAAAGCGGATTGTTGATGCTTGCATCACGGAATACCGTGATGATGATATCGCGCTCACTCTTTTTCTTTGCCTTGGCAAGCGAATTCAGGTAGAGCGTCACAAACTCATGCATGGCGAACGACTGCTCGTTGAGCATGGCGACTGTCTTGTTGAAAAACTCCAAGTCGGTGGTGTCGCGGAGCACATCGTCGCGTACCTTCATTGCCATATAGCTCAGCTCGTCGTATTTGAAGGTCGCAATCTTGCGTGTCTCGATGTCCTTCGACTTGTCTTCAGCTGTTTCCTTGGCGTTCCTCAGCAGTTCCTTGAAAACTTCTTGAGCCTGTGCCGTTGCCATTGTCAAACAACACATGGCTGCTATTATCAGAAATTTCTTCATCTTCTTGATCTCGTTATGGTTTGTAAAAATCGCGGCAAAGATACGAAAAAGTTTCTAGTTTCTAGTTCCTGGTTTCTAGTTTTTTGAGATTATTAACGTATCTGCAGCTTAAGCGGCTATCTTGCCACGACATATTTGTGCAGTGTCTTGCGCACGGCACCTTGTCCCGCAAAGAGCTCTTGCACCATACCTTCAATCTGCGAGCCAAGCCCAGCCTCGTAAAGGTCTACGCCGAACACATCCTTACGGCTATACAGGTCGTGCAGACAGGAATAGTCTTGATTGGGCTTGCCCACCTCGAGTGGTGCCACGATGGCTTGCAGCTCAGCCAGCATGGGATCGGGTGAGGGCGTGAAGGGCTGACCATTGTCGTCGATTCCTTTCAGATAGCGTGCATAGCCGGCTAGTGTGAGGGGAATGAGCACGAGGTTCTGCTTGTCGAGACCACGTGCAAGGTATTTCTTGATTGTCTCACCAAAGCGGATGGGAAGTTTCTGGGAGGTATCCATTGCGATGCGCTGTGGTGCATCGGGCATAAAGGGATTGGGCAGTCGGCGGTTGATGACGGCACCGATGAACTCATACGGGTTTAGCACACCTGGATCGGTTACCACGGGCATCGCCTCTATATATCCCAGCTTCTGAACAAACGACCGCAGATCGGCATCGGCCATCTCGGCAGATATGAGTGTGTAGCCCAGCATGCAGCCATAGATGGACATCGCGGTATGTAGCGGATTCAGACATGTCGTCACTTTCATCGTTTCCACCTTGTCCACGGTTTCGCGTGTAGTATAGAGGGCACCACCCAGATGCAGCGGCGGACGTCCGTTGGTGTAGCTGTCTTCAATGACGAGGTATTGCACTTCCTCAGCATTGACGAATGGTGCAGTAAACGTGTGTTTCTCGGTTTCGATATAGTTGTTGTCTTCGAATCCGTCGGCAGCCAACAGTTCCTTTACCTTCTCATGCGGGCGAGGCGTAATCTTGTCGATCATCGACCATGGGAATGTAATCTTCGATTCGTCTTTCAAGTAGTCAAGGAAGGCAGCGGGTACCAGTCCGTCGGCCACCCATCGCTCGGCATAGGCAAAGACACCGGCTTTCACCTTGTCGCCATTGTGCGAGCAGTTGTCCATTGACTGCACGGTGAGTGGTAGCTGTCCTGCCTGCCAGCGCTCGTAGAGCAGGGAGCATACCTTACCCATGGCAAAGATGGGGTGCAAGCCTCGCGCCAGGTCTTGTTCGTTGAATGAATAACCTTTCTCGGTGATGGTGAAGGAAATCATCTGCAGTGACGGGTTGCGGAATATCTGTACGAGACGTTTCCAGTCGTCGAATTGCCTGTCGGCCTTCAGCGCCTCTGTCACCGAGGCAATGACTTTTTTCTCGATAGTGCCCGAAGACTGCAGGCTAACCAACAGCGACAGGTTGTCGTAGGGTGCATATGCCTTGTCGATGACTTCGAAGTCGAAGGTCTCAGCCACGATAACACCCCGGTCGTACTTGCCCGTGTTCAGAGCATCGTTGAGGATGGCAGCAGGGAAGGCACGGAAGATGTTGCCACCCCCGAAGTGCACCCATGTAGGTTCGTTGTATGTCTTCTGCCGTACAGCGGCGATGTCGAACTTTGGAAGCTCATAGCCTTTTGCTTCCCACTCTGCGGCATCAAACTGGCCGCTCAGTATGTCTTTCAGTTTCATATTGTTGATGATTGATTATTATTTTGAGAGAAATTTTCGACCACGATAGATATAAATACCTTTGGGTAGTTTCCCGCTTCCATCTTCCACACGTCGGCCTTGCAGGTCGTATATCCCGTCGTGCATATCATTTCGCATATTTTCAATCTGCTGAATAGCGGTGGTTTCCTGCTCGGCCTGTATGCCAACTTCAGCAGCAGAAGTCCATGCGTTGTTGTTGATTTCCGACTTGGCGACGAACTTCAAATAACGTCCTTTGGTAGGTGTCTTCAACGTGGCCACCTGGAGCGATGTCGTATTCTTGAATTCACCCGTCACGACAGGGTTTCCCCATGTCTTTCCGTCGGTGCTGAGATAAACTTCGTAGGCTTTTACCATTCCATTCTGATTGCCATCCTGACGAGCCAGATAGGTAAAGGCAGTCACCTTATAGGATTGAATCATGTCGACAACTAGCGTGTGGGGACATTTGGGTTCGTTTGCTCCCCATTCGGTATGCCAGAATGTATCGTTCTTTCCATCGAAGGCCAAACGAGCTTCGTTTTCACCATGCTGGCTATCCACGCTGACCAACTTCCATGCAGTCTTGCTGATGAACATATTAAAGCTATAGCTCATCACAGGGCTGGCGAGTAAACCGTCGGCAGTACAGTAGGTATTGATAGTACATGCATCGTTGTGAGAGATCATAGAGGTGTATTTCTGATACTCGCCGCCGTCGATGCTATAGTAGATAGTAGCCTTCTTAGTAGCTGTAGTCATCTTGATACGTCCATTGGTTTGTCGTTCACAACTTACTGGCTGACAGACGGGCATGTCAACGCGTGCTGCTTTGGCTGCATTGATTTCGGCTGTGAGAGGAATTATAAAGAAACGGAAGGGCGTGTTGGCAGCACGTAACTCGTATTTATCCATGACCTCAGAACCGCAACTGGCATTGCCAAGTCCACGAGTAGCTGCATCGAGCGAGACAACCGTAGTGGTACAAGGCTTGAACTGATAGGTGTGTTTTGAGCGGTTGTCACGATTGGTGTAATTGTCCTCTGGACGGAAGTGTACGGCAGAGGCTGCCATCTGTTCGGGAGCTACGAAAAGCAGTCCTCGTCCTTCTTCATTGGTAAGAGACATCCATCGTACTTCCTGCTTGGTGCCATGTTCCTGTGGAAGGATGTAGTCTTCACGCTGGTCGGTGACGGTGGTTTTATAAATTGCAGGCAGACATGCTTCCTTGCGATCACGATAGTTATCCCATGGGCCACGTCCGAACCATGATAGTTGTTCCATTGCGGAAGGCATCTCCAGCCGGAATCCCATTTTGGGAATGATGGTACCCGAAATAGACGGGCTTATAAAGGAGTTGACCATCATTGTACCATCGGCACAGACGATGAAATCGAGCATGACGGAGAATGAAGTGCCGTTCTGTCCCGTATAGACACTATTCAGTGCTACACTTACTGTCTTTCCATCACTAGAGGTCTGTATTTCCGACCCTTTGCACTTCACCGAAAGTTTGCTAAGTCCCATCGTGTCCCAATTGCTACTTTGATTTCTATCATTGTCGGTAGGAAGACGGAAAACACTGAGAAGCAGAGGCTTGCTAACCATTGATGAACCATCATATGTGTAGTTAGTCAGCGTTCCTTGGGTCTTGCTGAACACAGCTTTGAATTTGCTGTTAGAAATCGTAACCGAAATAGATGTTTCATCAACATTTAATGCTTCGCATCCTGAGAGTTGGTTCAAATCGTACATAGATTTCTTGGCGACCTGCATAGGTAGTTTCTCTTCGGCTACGATATAACCAGCATCTGCCCAAGGGGTGGTTTCCTTCTGTTTTGCAGAGAATTGGATGAAGTACTCCATGTCTTCCTTCCAAACTATTTGGGGAGCTCCTATGCTAATTACTACGCTATCACCAGCAGCTAACTCCTTGTCGATGATTCCGCCGTCAAGCTTGTTCCCCTCCTCATCCATCACTACATAGCTCACCTCGTAGTGCGAACTGGGAAGGAATGCCATCTTGTTCTTAAGGAGGTACTGGTAAATGTTACCCTTCACAGGTTTGAATTCCAATGGCTGATAAACTTTCTTCGTGTTGTATGATTTTGCGGTCAAGGTCCAGTCAGGACGCACCAAACCATTGATGCAGAAGTTTCCGTCGTTAGGTACATCGCCGAAGTCGCCTCCATATGCCCAATACTCCTTACCTGTACTGCTCTTGGTGAGAAGGCCCTGATCCTTGAAATCCCAGATGAACTCACCTGTCAAACATGGATACTTCTCATAAAGATTGAACATATCGCGAACATTACCCATAGAATTACCCATAGAGTGGCTGTTCTCGCATTGTATGTGAGGCTTCTGCCCAGTCTTTCCCTGACGGGAAGAACCTATCCATTCAATGCTACCATAGGAAGCATACATTGAAGAACTCACGTCAGCATAGTCGCTATTGCCTTCGTAATGTGTCAGGCGGGTTTTATCGAGTGCCTTGATTGCACTTGCCACATACTTGAAGTTCTCGCCGCCACCGCTCTCATTGCCAAACGACCACATGAAGATGCACGGATGATTGCGCATCCAAAGTACGTGGTTTTCCGACCGCTCAACCATTGCATGGCGGAACAGCTCGAGTGATGACAACTTCTGGTGAGCATGACATTCCACATCGGCTTCAGCCAATACGTAGAGCCCATATTTATCGCAGAGGTCGTAGAAGATGGGATCGTTCGGATAGTGACTGGTACGGACGGCATTGATATTCAAACGTTTCATGGTCTTAATATCCTCTTCGATTTCCGCATCTGTGATGGCACGTCCGTTGATGGGTGAGAAGTCGTGTCGGTTCACGCCGTGAAACACCATACGTTTACCATTGATGATAAGAGCACCATCGCTACGGATACCCACTTCGCGGAATCCCACCTTTCCCCCACGAATGTCGTAGATATGGTCAGCATCGTCTTTCAGCGTCAGCACGAGGTCGTAGAGATTAGGGGTTTCTGCACTCCATAGTCGAGGAGCCGTGACATCCATGTCGATGCTACCAGAACCGTTTTCCACACCACATGTGCCCTGAGCAATAATCTGACCGTTATCCAATATCTTTGCCTGAACGATACCGTTACCAGTAATGTCGATTCCCTCGACGCTCACTTTGACATTGGCCTTGGCATTGACGTATTTGTTGTCGAGATCAGTGGTGAAGAAATAGTCTTTGATTCGAACCTTGGGTGCCGACCAAAGGAAGCAGTGGCGCTGAATGCCTGTAAGACGCCAGTAATCCTGACACTCCAAGAAAGAACCGCTAGTGAAACGATATACCTGTAGGGCCATCACGTTTTCGCCTTCCACCAGGTATTCCGTAATATTGAACTCTGCCGGTACATACGAATCTTCACTATAGCCAACACGCCGACCATTCACCCATAGATAGAAGCCATGCCCCACGCCGTTGAAGCGTACAAACACATCGCGTCCTGTGAGCATAGCAGAGGTCACGTTGAACTTCTTACGATATGTGCCCACGGGGTTGGGCATATTGCTGTTGTAAGTGAACCATCCGGGTCTTTCGGCCATGACGCTATATGTGGATTCGTTGAACGAGAATGGATAAGCGACGTTGCAGTAGAGAGGCTTGTCCCACGACTTACCATTCCGCAAACCCCATACTTGCCAGCTTGAGGGAACGTCGATGTCCGTCCACGCAGCATCGTTATAGTCAACGGAGCACATTTTGTCGGTGGCTTTCGTCGGTGTGTTCACCCATTGGAATTTCCAGATGCCGTCGAGTGACTGGAAGTAGGGCGAGAGAGTCATGTCGTTCTTTACGACATCTTCCTCGCTTGCCATAGGCAGGGCAACCGTGTGTGCTGTCTCCCTGTTCACACTTGTCACCTTCGGGTCATCCCATTCTTTTCCTGTCTGTGCAAAAGTAGTGGCGATGGTGGTAAGAGCTATCAGGGAAGTGATGATTCTTTTCATGATGAACGCGGGTTGATGGATTACTGTTGGGGGGTGATGACTCGATAGTTGCCACTTAGGTGCATAAAAGCGAAGAGGCGCAACAAACCATCGTAATAGGCATCGAAGTATCCGTCTTCGAACGGCTCGTGACGTGCATTCCACAAGGCATCAACGAATTCTTTGCTCTTTGCATGTGAACACATGACGGAAGCAGCAGCAAGTGTGGACATGAGTCCTATGCTGTGACGCAGTTTGCGGAATCCTCCTGCAGGAAGTATCTCATCACCTTCTGGGAGTGTACCGTCAGTACGGTATTGGTCGACATAGTTGTCGATGCCCTGCGAATAGAAGAAGTTCTGAATGGTTTCGCCATACCATTGTTGCCAGTCACGATCGGAACAGCTCCATTCGTAGTCGAGTGCAATGTTCATAGGTACTCGCCAGGAGTCGTAGCGGAAGTTGCTGTTGCCCATGCGCCGGGGTGCACCCTGCTGGCGCTGTTGCATACCTGGGAATCGTGGCATCTGCATCTCGCTGCCGTCGTATTGGCAGTTGTCAGCATTCAATCCCGTCTTCTCGTTGATGGCCTTGTGCAGGAACTCGCGGCTCTTCGTGGCACACTCATTCCAATAGTCGCTACGACCATCGTCGGCCCATCGTGCCCATACCTCATAGAAGGCAGGAATGTGATAGCTGGGGTCGGTGAAGCGTTGCCCGAATCCGTCAGGGGTGAAGGTAATGAGTTTTGTGGCAGGATCAATGAGATACATCTGTTGAGGTCCGTTCTGCTGAGGTCCGAATCCTCCAAAACCAGGACGTGCCTCGGGTGTGTATTCGCGTGGCTGGATGCAGTCGATGATGTGCTGTGCCTCTGCTTTGTAGTTGATGCCTGTGTCGTTGCCCCATCGGTTAGATGCGAAGATGAGGGCAGTAATGAAATACAGCTCACCGTCGGAGGCAGCACCCTCGGCATTGCGGGTGCCGTCGGTCTTACAGCTCCATGCGAAGTAGCCTTCCCGGTTGCCTTCCTGATGTTGCATATACCGCTTACTCCAGCGCCACAGGCGGTCGAAGATGTCCTTCTCTCCGAACTGCACGGCTATCATCATGCCATACGACATGCCCTCGGTGCGCGCATCGTGGTTCTTGATGTCGGAGATGTAACCCATGGAATCGCCCACTTCGAAATATACTCGGTTAGGTCCGTAAAATACGTCGTTGAATACCGATTTCAGCTTTGCATCGACATCGGTAGCCTTGTAACCCATCTCGGTGAAGACGTTGCGGTATTTACCCGTTTCAAAGCCACCCTTTTTCAAAGGTGTCAGCGCCATCATGTTGATGGTTGCCATCAGTAGTGATGCAATAATAATAGACTTTTTCTTCATTTATGATGATGTTTTATGAGCTATTTAATCGTAGAAACCTGGTTGTGAGTAGGGAATGCCCTGTTCACGGTCGACGGTAGCAAGGATGCCTTGCACCTGACCGAGAGCAAACATGCGGCCGAGGAGTGTATAACCGGCATTATGGCCGTGACTTGACTCGTCGAAGATTCCGCCAGGAGCATCGGTGAAGGTCATGCCGTGATCAACACGCATGGGGAGATTGGGATTCTCGCTCTCGAAGATGCGGCAGAGTTCGATGATGTCGGCACGTCCGCCCAGATGACTTGCCTCGGTAAAGTCGCCATTTGGGAAGATATGGCATGAGCGCAGGTGAACGAAATGGGTGCGCGATGCAAACTTCCGTGCGAGGTCGACAACATCGTTGTAAGCACCTGCCGAGAGTGAGCCGGCACAGAAGGTCAATCCGTTATGCTTGTTAGGAACGGCATCGAGGAACCAGCGGATGTCTTCCTCAGTACGTACGATGCGCGGAAGACCAAGTATCTCGATAGGTGGATCGTCGGGATGAACGCACATGTTCATGTTGCACTCCTCGCAGGTGGGCATGATGGCCTCAAGGAAATACTTCATGTTCTCGCGCAGCTGCTGTTTGTCGATGCCCCTGTAGAGATCGAGGAACTCGCGGAACTTCTGAATGGGTGCCTCGTCATTTTCGCTGAAGTTGCCGCTGACGAAGCCCTGTGTCTTGATGACGATGTTCTCGACGAGCTGATGGTCTTTCTCGGGTGTCATCGACTTTGCCAACTCGTCGGCTTCAGCAAGGATATTTCTCGCTTCGCCCGTGGGGGAGGGGCTTGGCAGACGGCTCCACTCCTCGCGTGCACCTGGACGTTTCAATATGTAGATGTCGAAATAGGCAAACTCCGCATAGTTGAAGTATAGGTTAGAAGCACCATTGGGATTAGCGTGCAGCAGGTCAGTACGTGCCCAATCGAGAACTGGCATGAAGTTATAGCAGATGCAGTGAATACCTTCAGCCGACAGATTGCGCAGCGATTGCTTGTAGACTTCAATCTGATAGTCGCGGTCAGGGCCTCCATATTTGATGGTTTCGACTACCGGCAGCGACTCGACAACACTCCATCGCATGCCGTAGCTCTCGATGTATTCGCGCAGGTCGCGAATCTTCTCGCGTGTCCATACTTCGCCAAGCGGTACGTCATGCAATGCTGTTACGATACCCTCGACGCCAATTTGTCTGAGCATGGCAAGCGTGATCTTATCCTTCTTGCCAAACCATCTCCAAGTTCTTTCCATTACTTTGTATTTTTATGATTTATAATTATTCGATTAAGAATTCTATGTCTTCACCATCGTTGGGCGCAGGTTCGATGCCCAGAAGTCTGCAAAGGTAGTTGTAGATGCAGACATTGGGGAAATGGGGAATACTGCGATGAGGTATGTCGGGGCCTATTGCGCGAAACATGGCATGCATCTCCTGCAGATTTGGGTCATAGCCATGAGTGCCACCAGATTGGAATTTTTTCTCATAGACGACATACCCGATGTCGGGCAATACCACCACATCGCCAATGCGTGGGGAGGAGCCATAATGCAGATAGGAGGGAACCTCGTTCTTGCGCCATACGCGGGCATGGGGGATGTCCTTCAAGGCAAGGTAGATGGAATCGGTGTAACCCGGGTTGGCATAGATGCATGCAGGTATTTCGCCTACGATATCCCGCACCCACTCGCTCTTCAGCAGATGGCTGACCTTGACGGCGTGGGTGCTGTCGACCCATGCCATGCCATGATCGGAGAGCACGACGAGGTTCACGCTCTTGTTGAGATGATGGTGACATAACCTTCGGTAGAGATGTCCTATGAGGGAGTCGACGAGGAGTACCTTTTGACGCGTCAGCTTGCTCTGAGGACCGTAGTCGTGTCCGTGGGCATCGGGTTGCTCCAGGTATGCCATGATGAGTTGCGGGCGTTCTTCGACGGGGCGGGAAAGCTGTGCCAGTATGCCTTCGATGCGCTTCTTAAGACTCAGCCTTGGCTTGTCGTCATAGTTATAATAGATGTCGGGGTGCTGTCCTTGAATCGGTACGTCGGAACCTGGCCAGTAGAAGACGGCGGTGCGGATCCCCTGTCGTTTTGCAGTAATCCAAATCGGTTCTCCGCCATAGTATTTTGGATCAAACTTCTGTTCACGATTGCTCAGCGAGAACACCTCTCCGCTCTCTGTATCGAGGAAAGAATTGGCCACGATGCCGTGATGGTCGGGATAGAGGCCTGTTGCCAGCGTGTAGTGGTTGGGAAAAGTCTTCGAGGGGAAGGAAGGTATAAGGCCTGATGAAAGACCGTGCTCGGCCATGAAATCGAACATGGGTGTGTCATACCACAAAGGGTAATCCCATCGGCATCCGTCGAGCGAGATGACGACGGTGGTGTTTCCCGATTTGCCCCAGATGCCCAGTGAAACGGCAAGAAAACAGCAGACGAATAGCTTTTTTATCATTATTTTTCTTAAAATATCCGTCAAAGTTACGAATTTTATGTAAAAAAAAGAAGTGAAAAGGATATTATTTCAAATTTTTTAGTATTTTTGCATTGTGAAAAGATTTTGTTTCCTTAAACAATCTTTATTATGGCTAAATACAACATCATTGAGAAGAAAGAAAAAAAAGCCGCCTACCGTATGTTGGTGAGTGCATCACTTATGGATGAGCTGAAAGAGAAGATCTTGAATATTATTCTCATCGAGAAGAAATTCAAGGATAAGAACTATTCGGCCAAACGACTTGCGGAAGATCTAGGAACAAACACACGCTATGTCTCTGCTGTAGTTAACGTAAAGTTTCACATGAACTATACCTCCTTTGTCAATAAATACAGAATTGAGGAGGCAATGGCGATGCTCATCGACCAACGGTATAAGGACCTGAGCATGGAAGAGATCTCCGATATGGTAGGCTTTTCCAATCGTCAGTCGTTCTATGCGTCGTTCTATAGGATAACAGGTACGACCCCGCGCGAATTCAAGCAGTCACACTACATTCAACATCCAGAATTGTTGGAAAAAGCAAAGAAGAAAAAGATGAAGAAGAGCACTGGGGCCAAAGACTAATATGACAGGCAACCATGCATGATGATTTCAATTATTCTGGTGAACGTTTCGCCGACATTCAGATTCTCCGTTATCGTCTGAACGGATTTGAAACGCTTACCCTTGAACAAAAGCGCTATGTCTACTATTTAGCGCAAGCCGCTTTATGTGGCCGCGATATCACCACCGATCAATTTGGAAAATACAATCTCCGTATCAGGAAACTCCTGGAGTGCCTATATATTTATAAGAAAGGTGTAAGCACATCCGAGGAGTTTCATGAGTTGACCGTCTATCTGAAGCGAATTTGGTTCTCGAATGGCATATACCATCATTATGGATGCGAGAAGTTCGCGCCAGGTTTCAGCGAAGAGTATCTGCGTTCGCTTATCGAGCGTGTTGATGTCTCGCTATTGCCTTTGCGCAAGGGTGAGACCGTTGATATGATGTGCGACGAGTTGTTCCCCGTTATCTTCCGTTCTGACGTCTTGCCCAAGCGGGTGAACAAAGCCGATGGCGAGGATCTTGTTCAGACATCAGCTTGCAATTTCTATGAAGGAGTCAGCCAGCAGGAAGTAGAGGACTTTTATGCCGCGATGAAGCGTCCTGACGACGACACGCCTCCTTCCTTCGGATTGAATTCAAAGTTGGTGAAGGATGAAAACGGATTAAGGGAACTTGTTTGGAAGGAAGACGGGCTCTACGGCGAGGCCATCCGACACATTATCTATTGGCTTGAGAAAGCTCAAGTTGTTGCCGAGAACGACCAGCAGAAGAAGGTAATCGGCTTACTGGTAGAATACTACCGCACAGGTGATTTGCGCCTCTTCGACGACTATTCCATTGAGTGGCTTCAGGAGTTGCAGGGGAGTGTAGATTTCATCAATGGCTTCATCGAGGTGTATGGAGACCCGCTGGGGTTGAAGGGTTCATGGGAAGGACTTGTGGAGTATCGCGACCGTGAAGGCACCAAGCGCACACAAGCCATCAGCAGTCGGGCACAATGGTTCGAGGATCATTCTCCTGTCGACGACCGCTTCAAGAAGAAACGCGTGAAGGGCGTAACAGCCAACGTCATCTGCGCAGCTATGCTGGGCGGCGATGAATACCCTTCGACAGCCATCGGCATCAACCTTCCGAATGCTGACTGGATACGTGCGCAGCACGGCTCGAAGAGCATCACCATCTCCAACATTACTGAGGCATATTCAAAGGTTTCGCGTGGCAGTGGCTTCATGGAAGAATTCGTCATCGACGATGCCACACGCTCGATGATCCGTACCTATGGCGACGACTGCGACAATTTGCATACCGACCTCCACGAATGCCTCGGTCATGGTAGCGGACAACTTCTGCCAGGCGTAAGTCCTGATGCCTTGAAGGCCTATGGAAACACCATCGAAGAAGCCCGTGCCGACTTGTTCGGCCTTTACTACATCGCCGACGAGAAGCTTGTGGAACTGGGATTGCTGCCCAATCGCAAGGATTATCAGTCGCAGTACTACACGTATATGCTCAACGGATTGATGACCCAGCTCGTGCGCATTGAGCCTGGCAATAAGATAGAGGAAGCCCACATGCGTAATCGTGCACTCATCGCCCACTGGGTTTACGAACACTCGAAAGGTGCCGTCTCGCTCATCCGCCGCAACGGGAAGACATTCCTGCTCATCAACAATTACGAAACCCTCCGACAGCTCTTCGCTGAGTTGCTGGCTGAAGTGCAACGCATCAAGAGCGAAGGCGACTTCCTTGCTGCACGCGAACTGGTGGAACGCTACGCCGTGAATGTCGATGCAGAGCTCCATCAGGAGGTTCTTGCCCGTTATCGCCAGCTGAACCTCGCCCCTTACAAAGGATTCCTCAACCCCTGGCTGAAGCCCGTCGTCGATGCCGACGGCAACATCATCGATGTAGAGCCCGATTATTCTGAGTCCTACGAGGAACAGATGCTCCGCTATAGTCGTGAGTATGGATTCCTTTCATAAATTTCCAACACAAACAGACATGACTGAACAAACCCACGAGAAACTGAAGGCTATCAAGCAGTCGTTCCGCCTGCTGATGAACGGTGTCGCAGCACGTTCGATGCGCGACAAAGGACTCGACTACAAGATTAACTGGGGCGTAAGCCTGCCCGATTTGCAGAAGATGGCCGAGGAGTATGAGCAAGACTACAGCCTTGCCGTCGAGTTGTGGAAGGAAGACATCCGCGAATGCAAGATCCTGGCCACGCTGCTCATGCCGCCGGCAGAGATGCCTCGCGAAGTGGTCGACATCTGGATGGAGCAGACACACTCGCAGGAGATGGCCGAGATCGCCGCCTTCCATCTCTACCAGCATCTCGAATACGCACCCGTTATCGCCTTTGAATGGATGGCGAGCGACGACAACCTTAGGCAAATGACGGCCTATCTCATCCTTGCACGCCTCTTCAGCCGACATCTGGAACCCGACGAGCGAGGCATCAACGAGTTCCTCGATCAGGTTTCTGTGGCTTTGCATTCGGAGCATGCAGGCTTGCAGCATGCCGCCATGAATTGTGTCATGCGCTTTGCCGAACTGGGTGAAGAATATGCAAATATGGCACGTAAAGCGCTCTATTTAGATTTTTTATAAAAAAGAATGGCGCTTATCTGCAAAAAAAGTGGTAATTTTGTACGTTTTTTGAGCGTTACCATCAATGGAGGCTAAAATTAAGGAGCAAATCACGGCGGTTTTCACCAATTATCTTGAGGCAAACAGATGTCGCAAGACTACCGAGCGCTATACGATTCTTGATACCATTTGCGACATGAAAGGTCGCTTCACGCTCGAAGAACTGGGTGAGCAGCTGGCTGCGAAGAACTTCATCGTCAGCCGTGCAACGCTCTATAACACCATGCGGCTGCTTCTCTCGTTGCGTCTGGTCGTGAAGTTCATTCTTCCTACCGGCACGTGGTATGAGGTTGGCTACAAGAACGGCAATCATTGCTATCAGGTATGCACGGTGTGCAACAAAATCGACGAGTTGCGTCCTACCTCCGTCGCAACAGCTATCGACAACATGCGTCTGAAGCGGTTTCGCAAAGACGGATTTGTCGCCTATATCTATGGCGTCTGCACCTCATGCCAGACGAAGATGAAACGCCGAGTAAGACAATTAGAATTGAAAAAAGGATAATACGTAAAATCAATCATAGCAGATGAATACAGGAAAAGTAGATGTCCTTCTCGGGCTCCAATGGGGTGACGAAGGCAAAGGTAAGGTTGTTGATGTGCTGACTCCTCAGTACGATGTTATCGCACGTTTCCAAGGTGGCCCGAATGCCGGCCACACGTTGGAGTTTGAAGGCGAGAAGTATGTGCTGCGCAGCATTCCCTCAGGCATCTTCCAGGGTGGCAAGGTGAATGTCATCGGCAATGGTGTGGTGCTGGCTCCCGACCTGTTCATGGACGAAGCCCGCGATTTGGAGCGCAGCGGACATGAGCTGAAGACGCGCCTCCACATCTCGAAGAAAGCCCATCTCATCATGCCTACCCACCGCCTGCTCGACGCTGCCATCGAGGCCTCGAAGGGCAAGAACCGCGTTGGTACGACAGGTAAGGGCATCGGTCCTACCTACACCGATAAAATCAGCCGCAACGGCTTGCGTGTGGGCGATATCCTTGATAACTTCGAAGAGAAATACCAGGCACATAAGGCTCGTCACGAGAAGACGCTGCAGGCTCTTGGCTTCACCGACTACGACATCACCGATGTGGAGCGTAAGTGGATGGAGGGCATTGAGTACATGAAGCAGTTCCCCATCGTCGATAGCGAACATGAAATCAATCATTTCCTGCGCGAAGGCAAGAGCGTGCTCTGCGAGGGTGCCCAAGGAACGATGCTCGACGTCGATTTCGGCTCCTATCCCTTTGTCACGTCGTCGAACACCATCTGTGCCGGCGCTTGCACAGGACTTGGTGTCGGCCCTAACAAGATCGGCCATGTCTTCGGCATCATGAAGGCCTATTGCACACGTGTGGGTGCTGGTCCTTTCCCCACAGAGCTCTTCGATGAGACGGGCAAGCGCATCCGCGACCTCGGCCATGAATATGGAGCTGTCACGGGTCGTGAGCGCCGCTGTGGCTGGATCGACTTGGTGGCCCTTCGCTATGCCATCATGGTGAATGGCGTCACCGAACTCATCATGATGAAGAGCGATGTGCTCGACGAGTTCGACACCATCAAGGCATGTGTTGCTTATCGTCAGAACGGCTTGGAAATCAAGGACTTCCCGTATTCCATTGAAGAAGGAATTGAACCTGTCTATGTGGAGATGCCCGGTTGGAAGACCGACATGACGAAGATGACCAGCGAGGAGCAGCTTCCGCAGGCATTCGAGGATTACATCCATTTCCTCGAAGAGCAGTTGGAGACTCCCATCAGAATCATCTCCATCGGCCCCGACCGTGCACAGACAATCATCCGCAAATCATAAATCGTAAATCGGTAAATCGTAAATGAACAAACCCAGTATACCCAAAGGAACGCGCGACTTCTCGCCCATAGAGATGGCGAAGCGCAACTATATCTTCAACACCATTCGGGAAGTCTATTCCCTGTATGGCTTCCAGCAGATTGAGACACCTGCGATGGAAACCCTGCAGACGCTCATGGGAAAGTACGGCGAAGAGGGCGACAAGCTGCTCTTCAAGGTGCTCAACTCCGGCGACTGCCTGGCAAAGGTCACTGACGAAGAGCTCCGTGAGCGCAATTCCCTGCATCTCGCTGCCAAGATGTGCGAGAAAGGACTCCGCTACGACCTCACCGTGCCTTTCGCCCGCTTCGTGGTGATGCATCGCGAGGAGATACAGTTCCCCTTCAAGCGCTACCAATATCAAGCCGTGTGGCGTGCCGACCGTCCCCAGAAAGGCCGCTATCGTGAGTTCTATCAGTTCGATGGCGATGTGGTGGGCAGCGACTCGTTGCTCAACGAGGTGGAGCTCATGCAGATCATCGACACCGTCTTCACCCGCTTCGGTGTGCGCGTGCTCATCAAGATCAACAACCGCAAGATTCTCTCAGGCATCGCTGAGGTCATCGGAGCAGCTGATAAGATAGTCGATATTACCGTAGCCATTGATAAGCTCGACAAGATAGGGCTTGACAACGTGAATGCCGAGTTGCGCGAGGACGGCCTTACCGACGAGCAGATTGAGAAGCTGCAGCCCATCATCACGCTGGCAGGCACCAACGACGAGAAGCTGCAGACGATTTCGCAGGTGCTCGCATCCTCTGAGGTTGGCTTGAAGGGCGTGGAGGAGTGCCGTTTCATCCTTGACACGCTGAAGACGCTTGGCCTTCACAACGCCATAGAACTCGACCTTACGCTGGCTCGCGGGTTGAACTACTACACGGGTGCCATCTTCGAGGTGAAGGCTCTCGACGTGCAGATAGGCAGTATCACGGGTGGCGGCCGCTACGACAACCTCACGGGCATCTTCGGAATGCCTGGTGTCAGCGGCGTGGGAATCTCGTTTGGCGTCGACCGCATCTTCGATGTTCTCAACCAGCTCGATGCCTATCCCTCAGATGCCGTCAATGGCACGCGCGTGCTCTTCATCAACTTCGGTGAGAAAGAGGCTGCCTACAGCCTTCCTGTCGTTGGCAAGCTGCGTGCTGCCGGCATTCGTACGGAACTCTTCCCCGATGCTACGAAGATGAAGAAGCAGATGTCGTATGCCAACCAGAAGCAGATTCCCTTTGTGGCCTTGGCTGGCGAGAACGAGATGAACGAGGGTAAGTTCACGCTGAAGAACATGCTCACGGGCGAGCAGCAGTTGGTTTCTGCCGATGAGTTGCTGGCATTGGTGGCTCAATAATGGTGGGGGATGATGTAGTATGCATAGCTTTTCGCATCGGAAAGCATAGTTCCCCGACTTGGATATAATAACTCCCCAGCTTCTACAACATTGTTCTAGATGCTGGGGAGCATAGTTTTATACAATCGAGAGCACTGCTCTTAGCAATCTTGAGCTTGCTCCTTATGTGTTGGCAACAACGAAAAAAAAACTACATTATCACAAAGTCACAAAGTCACAAAGTCACATTAAGCGTTTTCAACTGCACTCTCCCCCGATAGGGGGTTATATTTATTAATATAATATAATAATTATACAATATATATACAATTATTATTCTTCTTATTACTCTATGTGTTGAGTTGAAATACCTTATTGTGACTTTGTGATATTGTGACTTTGTGACTTTGTCTATTTTGTAGTAATTTTGTATAATAGGCTAGGGGAGAGCCTTACTTGCCGAAGTAGCGCTTCAGCAAACCAGCGAAGCCGGCACCATGACGAGCCTCGTCCTTTGCCATTTCGTGAACGGTGTCGTGGATAGCATCGAAACCGGCAGCCTTGGCGTTCTTGGCGATGCGGAACTTGTCCTCGCAGGCACCAGCCTCAGCAGCTGCGCGCTTCTCCAGATTCGTCTTTGTATCCCATACGCACTCGCCCAGCAGTTCAGCAAACCTCGAAGCGTGATCAGCCTCCTCGAAGGCATAGCGCTTGAAGGCCTCTGCAATCTCAGGATAGCCCTCGCGGTCGGCCTGACGAGCCATAGCCAGGTACATGCCTACCTCGCCGCACTCGCCGTTGAAATGGGCTCGCAGGTCGTTGATCATCTCTTCGCTGACGCCTTCGGGCTTGCCGTCACCAATCTTGTGCTCGGTAGCATAGGCGGGGACTTCGTCCTCTTTCAGTTCTTTAAACTTCGAGGCGGGAGCCTTACAGATGGGGCAGCGCTCGGGAGCCTCGGGACCTTCATGAATGTAGCCGCAAACGGCACAGATAAACTTTTTTGCCATAATGTTTTTTGTTTAAATAGTTAGTTGAGAAATTATTGTCGCAAAGATACTAATATTTTTTCAATCATTCAAATAAAGAATTGCTTTTTTATCGGTTTGTGTTCAATTATTGTGATGTTGGAAAAAGCTCTCTCATAAAGTCTGTCAGACAGATTACTCTTACTCGAGGATAAGGTATCGTTGCAAGTATTTTAAAATGAGCATCTTCACTGACTATAAAATCAGCTCCCGCAATAATGGCACAATCGACAAACTTGTTGTCGTCAGGGTCTTTACGTATCAATTCGAAACGAAACCTCGGGTCATAACGTTTTGTGTTGGGATGCCGGAGAATGGCATCAGTGATATAGTCAGCAACATCAGCTCTCGCCACTTTTTGAAGGATTTCATGATACTCGCTTATAATCTCATTGCTAACACACAAGATATACCTACCTTCCAAGAAGGCTTCCCAGGCAAGCCGATAAGGGCTGTGCTTAGATATCATTTGCACGAGACAATTCGTGTCGACAACGACGTGGCGCATGGTAATTAGTTGTTGTAGGGTGTCCTGTAGTGAGTATGCTTTAATGTTTCGAGGGTTTGTTCATTCCATGTGCCGTTTGCCCACAATTCATCCATTGACTCGTCGGCTTTATGTGCGAAATAGAGGGCTATAGCTTTTTGTAAATCGCGCACATCCTCATCGCTTAAACCGGCAATTGCATTCAATATTTCTCGTTGTGCGAGAGTGAAAGGTTCTGCATGAGAAACAATAGCAGGATCGCTAACTTTCATGCTTTCTTCTTCTGGGATGGAATACTTTTTCTTTGACATATTGAATTCTGTTTTCTTGTCGCAAAGATACGAATAATAATTAAATCATTCAAATAATATACGATTTTTATGATTTATTACGGGTATTTGTATATTTGAATGCTTACTGCTCGTCGTCACTCTGTCGGAGGGCATTCAGGTGTTCTTCCTTCATCTTGCTGTATTGCGACGGAGCAACGCCATAGAACCGCTTGAACACCCGCGAGAAGTTGGCTGCATCGTCGAAGCCGCAACTGCTCGACACCTCGTTCACCGACAGCCCTGCCTGCTTCTCAAGCAGCGTGGCGGCCTTGTTCATCTGGATGGCCGTGATGTAGTTCTTGGGGCTCTCACCGGTGATATTCATCAGTTTACGGCGGAATGTGCTCACGCTCATGTTCATCTGCTCGGCAATGCTCTCCACGCTATAGTCTTTGTTGGAAAGCGCCTTCTCGACCTCGGCAATCACCTTTGCCAGGAACTGCTGGTCTTGATCCTCGATGATTTCTTCCTCTTGCCAAGCCTTTTCGGCTTCTCCACCCTCAAGTTCTTTGCTCTCCTGCGACCTCTCATTTTGTTTCGAGAGCAGGTCAATCTTCTGCAGAAGGGTTTCCATGCGGCGTTTGTAGCGGCGGCGCTCGATGCTTCTGAATATCCATACGCCTAACAGCAAGCCCAGCAGCACCAGCACGGCAATAAGGATGTCGCGCGTGTGGGCATGGTGTTCTTCTTCCTGCTGTTGAAGCAGTTCTGCGTTGCCGTATTCTGCCGCATATTTCGACAACAGTTCACCCGTGTTGCGGTCGTAGAGCGAGTCGCGCAGCTCCTCATAGCGGTCGATGTGTTGCATGGCCAGCTCTGGGTTGCTCAGCCGTAGTACGTTGTAGAGCGACTTGTGGCTCTGGCTTTCGTTGAACAGGTCGTTTTGTTCTTGGAAGATGGCCAGTGCCTCGTTCAGATAACCGACGGCTGCCGAGTCGTTCTTCTCGCGATGCAGCAGGAGCCCCATCTGGTTGCAGGCGATGCCCAACGAGTGGCGGTTGCCGTCGCGGCGGAACTCCGGGATAGCCTCCTCAAGAGCCTTCTTGGCTTCGTCGTAGCGATGCAGGTTGATGAGTGCTGCTGCCCGCTGTGCCTGACGCACGGCCACCTTGTCCTCACGCCCTGCTTTCTTCTCAATGTCGCAGGCACGCGTGGCATAATCCAACGACTCCTCTTCCTTCTCCATGTGGTGATACACCTCCGATGCCATACCGTAGAGCACAGCCAGCCGCTTCTCGTTACCGGCCTTCTTGCAGTAGTCGATGCCCTTCATGACATATCGCTCGGCCTCCTTCGGCTGGCGCATACTCATATAGATGCCTGCCAGCGTGTTCAGCGACGAGGCGATGTTGTCGGGGTCGCCCACCTGCATGTCAAGCTTGTTGCACTCCTTGGCATAGCGGGCAGCTGCTTCGAAGCGCCCCTTCCGAATCTGTATGAGCGAGAGCAGCGACAGGCAGTCGCCATGAATACCTACATTGTTGCCTTTCTCGCACAACGGCAATGCACGGATGGCATAGTCCTCAGCCTTCTGATACTGCTGCTGGTCGTAGAAGTATTCTCCCGCCCAGTACCACACCTGCTGGCAAAGCGTGTCGCGGGGTGTCTGCTGAGTGAAGGTGAGGGGTTCATCGATGAGTTCTTCCTTCAGCAATGCCGAGAAGAATGCGTTCGCCTTTGTGGCCGACGGCGACTGGTTGAATTCGTCCAGCAGCCGTACCGCGACAGAGGGTTTCTCTGCTTGTGTCTGGCAATAAGCCGTAGGCGCAAACTGCATGGTCACTAATAGAACCAGCAAACAAATCATCTTGTGAAAGTAGGTATGTAGCATGTCGGTAATCATTTGGTTTAACAATATATGTGCAAAGATAATGAAAAAAGTAAAACCAACCAAGAAAAAGTAGAAAAACAATCGCAATTGTGCCATGATTGTTGCTTTTCTTAGCAAAGAACGCCATTTCTTCATAAATAATTTATATTTATTCCGTGCAATTGTCTTTTTATTCATTTTTGACCGAAATATCCAAATAATTGATTGAAAATGCCAAGTCATTATCAATTTTTTTTCGTATCTTTGCAACAGAAAAATTATTCTTTGAGAATAATACGTTAAATAATCTGCATGATTATACAATAACAACAATAAACAATCTCTCCTATGAAAGCTAAAAGATTAACCCCCGTTTACAGGCTTCTAGGTCTGTTCTTGTGTACCCTGTTTGGGGTGCAGAACGCATCGGCGCAGGAGGCGTATGCCGTGTACACGGCAGACAACACCACGCTGACATTCTACTACGACAACAATCGCAGTACACACGAAAGCAACCAGAACGAAGCCGTCTATGACTTGAACACGGGCGACAACAAGCCCGGCTGGTACACCGACGGCAAATACTCTAACGTTACCAAAGTGAATTTCCCTGGCTCGTTTGCCTCGGCACGGCCGACAAGCACAAGCTACTGGTTTTATCACATGAGTAATTTGACGAGTGTCTCGAATTTGCACAATCTCAACACCAGTAGCGTGACGAGCATGAACCAGATGTTTGCCTATTGCTCTGGACTCACGAGCCTCGACCTGAGCAACTTCGACACGAGCAACGTCACCACCATGCAGTCCATGTTTTGGGAATGCACAGGGCTGACGAGCATTAACATGTGCTACTTCAATACTGAGAAAGTGACTACCATGTATGGTATGTTCCGAGGCTGCTCAGCCTTGACGACCCTCGACATCCGCAGTTTCAAAACCACTAGTTTGTTGACGGAAATACAAGAGATGTTCTATCAATGTTCCAACCTCACCACCATCTACGCTGGGGCTGGCTGGAACTATACGCGTAGCGACTCCCAGGTGTTCAATGGCAGCTCCAAACTCGTGGGCGGCAATGGCACGGCATACAGCAGCAGCCATGTTGATGCGACCTACGCCCGCGTCGACGCTGCAGGCACCCCCGGCTACTTCACTCGTGTGCCCTATGCCGTGTGGGACAGCTCGGCTAATTCCCTTACCTTCTACGACGACGGCAAGGGAAGCGAGAAGACGGGTGTCATCTATAATCTGAACATACCCGGCAAACTCCCCGAGTGGCGGCGGACCACCTCTGGCGGATACACCAGCATGAAGAGCGTAGTGTTCGACCCTTCGTTTGCCAGCGCACGCCCCACATCTACCAACGCCTGGTTCTCGCAGATGACTGCTCTCACCTCGATACAAGGCATTGAGTACCTCAACACCAGCGAGGTGACCAACATGAGCGGCATGTTCCACGGTATAAAGAACATCACGAGCATAGACCTGTCGCACTTCAATACGGCCAATGTGACAACTATGGCTCAAATGTTCCAAGAATGCACGGGGCTGACAGAGATTGACTTGAGCAAATTCAACACGGCAAATGTGACAGCTATGAACCAGATGTTCGACGGCTGCACGGGGCTGACGGAACTCGACCTGAGCAAATTCAATACAGCAAAGGTGACAAGCATGGGCTATATGTTCCGCAATTGCACGGGGCTGACGGGACTCGACCTGAGCACGTTCAACACGGCTAAGGTGACAAGCATGTATTCCATGTTCAACGGCTGCAGCAACCTCGACCACATCATCGTCAATAGCAGCAACTGGAAGACAACAGGTGTGAGCGCTGCCAATTCTGCTGATATGTTCACCGGCTGTACTAGCATTGTGGGCGGTGCCGGAACAACGTATAATGCAAGCTATGTGGATAAGACCTACGCCCGCGTTGACGGCGGAACGTCGAATCCGGGCTATCTTACCGGACAGCCGGAGGAATATTCCATCGTCAAAGACAACGTGTGCACCCACTATTACGACGGCTTCCGCTTGCGCCGACTGACTGAAACCGGAGGGTACGACTACGAAGGACAGGACTGGTGGAGGGAAGAATCTTGGGACGGAGAGAACTTCGACAAGGTGATTTTCGACCCTTCCTTCGCCAATTCAGGCATCAGCATCGACCAAATCTCCGCTTCCATCAGCGGCATGTCGAACCTCACCAGCATAGAAGGCCTGGAATATAGCAACTCACAGTATGCTACTGACATGAGCTATCTGTTCCGGAACTGCACGGGCCTCACCACCCTCGACCTCAGCAGCTTCGACACGCGCAACGTCACCGACATGAGGGAAATGTTCAGGGGCTGTACCAGTCTGAAGACAATTATCGTGGGTGAGAACTGGAGCGTGGCGAATGTGACGAACTCCACCAACATGTTTGAAGGTTGCACCAGCCTGGTAGGGCAGAACGGTACTACGTATAACGCAAACTATGTTGACAAGACCTTTGCCCGTGTTGATGTTCCAGAGAATGGCAAAGCAGGCTACCTTACAGGAATGCCCTACGCCGTGTATGCCAACGGGATTCTTACCTTCTATTGTGACGGCGAGCGCAGCAAAAAAACTGGCACTACGTACAATCTGAACACAGGAACCAAAGAAACGGAATGGTATAGCAACAGAACGAATGTCACAAAAGTGGTGTTCGATCCCTCGTTTGCAGCAGCAAGGCCATCCACCACGCATGGCTGGTTCGAGTATCATGCAAAAATAGCCTCTTTCGAAGGTTTCGAGTACCTCAACACCAGCGAGGTGACCGACATGGGCAACATGTTCGTCAACTGCGTACTGCAGGAGACCTTCGACCTGAGCAACTTCGACACTGGCAATGTCACCAACATGCAGGCCATGTTCATGGGGTGCAGAGGGCTCACCACTCTTGACCTCTCCTCTTTTGATACAAGAAGCCTTGCCTCCATGGGCTATATGTTCTATGGCTGCACCAATCTTACTACAATATATGTGAGCAACAAATGGAATGTTGAAAATGTGGGAAGTGGTGGCGCCGTGTTCTACAACTGCTCCAACCTTAAGGGTGGTGCTGGCACAACCTACAATCAAAACAACGTTAGCATGGCTTACGCCCACATTGACGGCGGCACGAGCAATCCTGGCTACCTTACGGCAGCGCCTAAGCCCTACGCCGTGTATGACAGTTCGACAACCACGCTTACCTTCTGCTGTGATGGCGGCTGGTATTCGAGCACGGGCACCGTGTATGACCTGAATGAAGGCAACAACGCCCCTGCCTGGTTCCGCGACAACGAAATAAGACCAAATGTCACCACCGTTGTGTTCGATGCCTCGTTTGCCGATGCACGGCCTACAAGCACCAATCAATGGTTCAGCAACATGGGGAACCTGACCACCATCAACGGCATCGAATATCTGAACACGAGCAGCGTGACGAACATGGGTGAAATGTTCGTGCAATGTAAAAAGTTGACAAGCATCGACTTGAGCCACTTCGACACCCACAACGTCGAGGACTTGGGATATATGTTCCATAGTTGCAGCGCTCTGAAGAGCTTAGACCTAAGCAGTTTCGACACACAGCTCGTGACCAATACGAACTATATGTTCTACAACTGTTCCGCCCTCACCACCATCTATGCGAGCGATAACTGGGACGTCAGCCATGTTCTTCCGACTTCGTCAGTGAAGATGTTTGAAGGCTGCACGAACCTGAAGGGTGGCAATGGTACGCCGTACGATGTCAACCACGTCGATAAGAGCTATGCAATCATTGATGGCACCAATGGATTGTTGGGATACTTGTCATACAAGCCCTATGTGGTCTATAACAGTTCTACCAAAACGCTCACCTTCCGCTGCGATGGTAACCAGGGCAATCACACCGCAGAGACAGAGATTGTCTATGACCTGAACGAGGGCAACAACTCCCCTGCTTGGTATAAAGATGACGGAACAGGCACCAATTCAAGCGTCACCAAAGTCGTGTTCGATGGCTCGTTTGTATTGGCACGGCCTACTTCCACGTACAGCTGGTTCAGAAAAATGAAGAATCTGACAACTATCGAGGGTGTTAAGAACCTCTATACCAACGAGGTCAAAAGCATGTACATGATGTTCAACGACTGCAGCTCCCTCACCAGCCTCGATGTGAGCATTTGGGACACAAGCAATGTTACCGATATGTACAATCTGTTCTCTGGTTGTAAAGCATTGGAATCTCTCAATGTGGCAAACTGGAACGTTTCCAATGTTGAGATCATGACCCAGTTGTTTGCACAGTTAGATAATCTCACCACACTCGACCTGAGTGGATGGAATACCGCCAATGCCAAGTCCATGAAGTGGATGTTTTATAGCGATGACAAACTTAAAACTATCTATGTAGGCAACGGATGGACTACAGATAACGTGTCCACTTCTACCGAAATGTTCAACTATAGTACCAACCTTGTGGGCATGAAAGGTACGGCATGCAACGGAACGAACAACATCACTGCCGCCTACGCCCGCGTCGACGGCGGTCCTGACAGCGACACTCCTGGCTATCTCTCCTACAAGCCCTATGCAGTGTACGACAACTCGACTACCACGCTCACCTTCTACTGTGATGGCCTGTCCAGCACCCACATGGCAGATGAGACCGAAACCGTTTATGACCTGAACAAGGGCGACGAACAAACAGCCTGGTACTTAGGTGGGAAATATTCATCCGTTAAGACCGTTGTCTTCGACCCTTCATTTGCCAACGCACGACCTACAAGCACCAAGGATTGGTTTGTAGCGATGAGTAACCTTACTGACATACAAGGTTTGGAATACCTCAATACGAGTGAAGTGACGAATATGAAGAGCATGTTCTCTCTCTGCGTAAAGTTGGAGAGTGTTGATGTGACGGGCTTCGATACACGGAAGGTTACAACGATGAATAGCATGTTTAACGAGTGTAATGCTCTAGAGATTCTTGACCTAAGTAGTTTCAATACGAGTTTGGTGACCGACATGAATAACATGTTCTCGAATTGCACATCTCTGACAACCATTTACGCAAAAAGCAATTGGAATGAGGGATTCGAAGGAAATTCAAGTTTTATGTTCACTAATTGCACCAAACTCATCGGTGGTGCTGGCACCGAGTGGGATTCTTCATTGCCTGTTGATATTTCTTACGCCCAAATCGACGGTGGCGAGATGGACCCCGGCTATTTCACTGCCACCCCAGCCTATGCCATACTTTCTGAGGATGGGAAGACCTTGACCTTCTACTATGATGGTAATCCAACCGACAAGACAGGAAAGAAGTATTATCTGAATAGTGAAGCTGAATCTCCTGGATGGGTTCAGGATAATTCAAACAGGAATATTGAACAAGTAGTATTTGATTCTTCGTTTGCTAATGCACGGCCGACATCGACTTGCCTTTGGTTCAGACAGATGGAAGCCCTGACGGAAATCGAAGGCATTGGGTATTTGAATACCAGCGAAGTCAAGTCGATGAGATTTATGTTCTATGGCTGCTCTAACTTGACGAGTCTAGACGTGAGCGGTTTCAACACCCAGAATGTCACTAACATGACATGGTTGTTTAGTGACTGTCCTAAGTTGACGAACCTCGACGTGAGCCATTTCGACACACGTAATGTTACTGACATGAGCTATATGTTTAAAGGATGCTCTAACTTGACAAGTCTTGACGTGAGTGGTTTCCAAACGGGCAACGTGACGGGCATGACTAGTATGTTTGCAGGTTGCTGTAAGTTGACAAGTCTTGACGTGAGTGGATTTAACACTGAGAATGTTGTTAATGCAGAGTATATGTTCAGTAATTGTGAAAAGCTGACAACGTTAGACGTGAGCAATTTCAGCACGGGCAAGGTTGAATATTTTGACGAGATGTTCTATAAATGCGAAGCCCTGACGACGCTTAACTTGAGCAACTTCGACACGAGCAATGCCGTGAGCTTGTATGACATGTTCGGAGTCTGTACAGTTTTGACGACACTCGACCTGAGCAATTTCGACACCAGTAATGTCGATGACATGAGAATGATGTTCAATGGCTGCTCAGCGCTGACCACCATCTACGTTGCCAACGATTGGGATACGGAAACAGCAGCCAATGAGACAGATAATTCGGGAAGTTCCGATATGTTCAAAGACTGCAATAGCCTCGTGGGTGGTGCAGATACACACTATGATGCTGCCCATGTGAATAGGGAATACGCCCGTATCGACGGTGGTTCTGACAATCCCGGCTACTTCACTCTGAAACAGCCCGAGCCGTATGTGGTCTATAATTCCGCCAACACCACGCTCACCTTCTACTGCGATCTGTTGCGCTACACCCATAAGGCGAACGAGACTGTGTACGACTTGAACGTAGGAAGCAATCTCCCCGGATGGTTTGTAAAGAATAATACCAGCATCTCCGGAGTGGTATTTGACCCGTCGTTTGCCAATGCACGTCCCACATCCACCTACAACTGGTTCGCTGAAATGCCCGCTCTTACATTGATAGAAGGCATTGAGTATCTCAACACCTGCGAGGTAACGAATATGAATGGCATGTTCAGTAGTTGTGGTGTCATTAGTACCCTTGACTTAAGCGGCTTCGACACGCAGAAAGTAACAGATATGTCATATATGTTCGAGAACAGTACCAATTTGAAAACAATCTACGTGGGTACAGGCTGGACTACCACTGATGTGGTTAGTTCTGCAGGAATGTTCATATATTGCACTAGTCTCATGGGTGGCGCTGGTACAAGTTGGAATGAAACTAATCCTACCGACAAGACTTACGCCCGCATCGATGGTGGTTCTGACAATCCCGGATATTTTACGGAGAAAATGATACTAGGCGACGTAAACCATGATGGAGCGGTGAACGTGGCCGATGTCACGGCTCTGGTGAACATACTGAACGGCACGAGCAGCAGCGCCCACTTAGGTGGTGAAGCTGACGTCGACGGCAATGGCTTCGTTGAAGAGAATGATGTGAAGGAATTGGTCAATCTCATTCTTGGGAGCGGTCTTACCGTAGATCTCGGCTTGCCGAGTGGAACCCTCTGGGCATCCTGTAATGTAGGTGCCAATGCTCCCGAAGAAACCGGCGACTTATATCGTTGGGGCGAGACTACTACTACTGCGTACTATGATAGCTGGACAGATTATTTTGACACGTCAGATGGTGGAGAAACATTTAACAAGTATTCAAACTTCGGAGATCAACTACAGGTAGAAGACGATGCTGCTTATCAGGTGATGGGGGCTACATGGCGCATGCCCACATATGAGCAGGCATATGAACTAAAGGAACAATGTACGTGGAGGGGAGAAATCCTGAATGGTGTTCAGGGTGCCCGAGTGACTGGCCCCAATGGTAATAGCATCTTCCTTCCTGCATACCGCAATCCAGGAGAAGGCAATTGCGGTTTCTTCTGGACAAGTACGAACTCTGCGAACAAAGGTGCTTCCAATATTTATTTTAAATATTCATCTGATGTCATTAGTGAAAACAATATAGGTGTAGGCCTACGTTTTGGAGGTAATGCTATCCGTGCTGTGAGAGCGAAGTAAGGATTGAAGAATTGAAGAATTGAAGGGTGCCCGCTACTCGAAGGAGTGGCGGGCACTCTGCACATTAACGGTCTTCTGGGTTACACAGTGTCCAAATGTAGTGTGTTTTGGAGTAACGTGTGCAAAAACGGGCGGTTCCGCGATGTTAATGTTGGTTAATGTGGTTGTGCGGTGTCATGAAATCGAACGAGGTTTCAGGAAAAAAGTGTATATTTGCGACATGAAACTGTGGGTGTTGTTATTCCTGTTGTTCCTGTTGCTGGGATGCGCTTATGTGTTTTGGCACGTGTGGAGGATTCTGCCGCTGGCTGCTGTGTGGAAATCGGTGGTGCTGGCGCTGATGGCGATGTGCTTTGCGTTGTTCATCGGGAACTTCATCATCGGCCTCGACCGTTTCCCTTTGCCTTTGGCGCGGGTGATGTATAATGTTGGCAACTCCACACTCTTCATCCTGCTCTATCTCTTCATGTTGTTCCTCGTGCTCGACATCGCATCCATAGCTGTCCACATCCTGCACATCTCCCTTCCCGTTTCCTCCCTTCCCTTTAGGGAGGGGCAGGGGGTAGGCTTAAAGAACAGCCTGGGTGGTACCCTCACGGTGCTGGGCATCATGCTTGCCTTTTTCGTTTACGGAAACATCAACTATCGTCATAAGGTGCGCGTGCCGATGGAGATTGATACGAAGGGCCGCGTGACACGCCCTTTGAAACTCGTGTTGATGAGCGATTTGCATCTGGGCTACCACAATACACGTCGGGATTTCGCGAAGTGGGTGGACAAGGTGAATGCAGAGAAGCCCGACCTCGTGCTGATTGCCGGCGACATCATCGATTTCAGCATTCGGCCACTATTGGAGGAGAACGTGGCGGAGGAGTTCCATCGACTGCAGGCACCCGTTTATGCTTGTTTGGGCAACCACGAGTTCTATCGGGGTGTGCAGCTGGCGCAACAGTTCTACAAGGATGCCGGCATTCATCTGCTTCGCGATTCCGTCGTGACGTTGCCCGACTATGGCAATTTGACGATTATTGGGCGAGATGACAGGATGAATAGGGGAAGGAAAGAAATAACAAGCCTCACCCCTTACCCCTCTCCTAAAGGCGAGGGGGGCTTTGACACCCCTTCAGTTGCAGAGGCTAATCAAACTCCCCTCCCCTTGGGCGACTGGGGTCTTCAGAGCAGCCACACCGGTGGCTGCGGCCCCACAAAGGGGAGCAAATCCCCATTTGCGACGGAGGGCAGTGTTGGAGGTGGGTTTTGTCTTCTCCTCGACCACCAGCCTTATCATCTCGACCAAACGGCAGAGGCTGGCATCGACTTCCAGTTCAGCGGACACACCCACTACGGACAGGTATGGCCCATCTCGTGGATTGAGGATGCCATCTATGAATGCGCCTATGGTCCGCTCACGAAAGGCAACACGCAAATCTACGTCACCAGCGGCATCGGCATTTGGGGCGGAAAGTTCCGCATCGGCACCCAGTCGGAATATGTTGTGCTGACGCTGAAATAAACAGATGAATTTTCTGCCTCATAACTGTTTGATATACAGAAGGATTCAAAATAATGTTCAACTAAATATTCACAGAAATGAAAAAGTACACGCATGCATGGTTGGCCTTCATGGCCATGAAGCGCCTCGACCAGGCAACTTTGCCTGAAACTGAGGGCTCGGGAAAGTCGGAAGTGCAAGTGGCAAAGTTTGCCAGGAGTCTTGTCCGTTGGTTTAAGAACTATCGCGACTTCGTCGTGCAGGGAGCCTGGTATCCCGATGAGGTGTTCTCGGATCAGGGCTCGAGCCACGGAGTGAAGTATGAACCCGACTTATTGAGCGAGGATGCACGTGCCTTCAAGACATTGCCCGACACGATGGAGATTCGCAATCTGATGATGGAGGAGTCGAAACTCTATGGAAGACCGTTCAACATTGTGAAGGGAAATCTCTGCGACCGCTGCGATGCGATGGCTCACACCATTGTTGATAATTTCAAGATTCAGTATCGGGAGGAGAAAGGCAATCCCATCTCGCCCTCGTCGACACACATGGCGATGCGATTCTTCATCATGAGCCACTATATTGCCGACGCCCATATGCCGCTTCATTGTGATGCCCGCTCGCTTGCCGACATTCATACCGCCGTCGAAAAGCAATGGGAGAATGGGGTAGAGAAGTCGTACAAGATCGACAAGGACAACGAACGATTCTTCTATGATCCCGATGGCTATCCCTTGAAGACCGAGAAGATAACCTCTCTGATGTCGACCGTTGAGGAGAAGATTCTTTCCCGTCCGTTCGTTTTTAACTGGGGTAATAGCGACTATAGCACGTGGGATTATATGAGTGCTATCACCGAGTATTCCTATCTGTTGGCTTACGAGATGTTCCCGGAAGGCTTCGCCGACACCGGTTGGCTGGAGTACAAGAAGACGCCGGAAGGTCAGCGGTTCGAGCAATACAGCGCGAAGCTCATGACCGACGCAATCGATTCGATTGCACGCGCCTGGCTCCATGTCTGGATTCGTTACCGCCTATGGGGTCCCGACAAGCAAAAGTCAAAGTAAACATTCATCGTTAAGACCGCTCAGCAAAGCGCTGAACGGCTCTCGCAAACCACATTTTGTTCCCGCTGCGTTATCATGTAATGCAGCGGGAACATTGTTTTTATTCCTCCGGAGCAATGCTTTGATACCTCTATCTCAATGACCTAATATATCGGGAGCATTGAGTTCATTCAGTAAATTAACTTAATTTGTTCGGTAAATTAACTTAATTTGCGCGGTAAATTAACTTATTTTACTCAGTAAATTAACTTAATTTGTTCATTAAATTAACTTAATTTACTTATCAAATTAAGTTGTTTTGCAAAATCAGGTCAATTCTCTTGATTCACAACACCATTGCTCATGATGTATAAAACCATTGCTTTTGATGTATCAAAGCATGCCTTTTGCTAGTTGATGTAATTATTCGAATGATATCGCAGATAATCTAATAGAGCACTGAAAGTGCGACAAAACCCAGGCAGGGGTGGAGCGAAGCCGAACCCCTGTTTAATGGACATCAACAAACCATAACCCCGACGGGGTGACAGAAATTCTGTCGTACCTTCGGCACTTATATTCTTCTGGTATCAATAGCAGGCGTTACGTGCTGCGCACTTCACACCCTGCCTATAATCTTCCCGCCCTGTCGGGGCTTAGACTCTGAAATACTCTATACATTAGGCCATCTCTTATATTATTACCTCATTATTTCTGTCCTGAATGACCAGTCTCCTTGTTAAAAAGACTTAATGCTCTAAAGATTTAGAACGAATTATTTGGATGTTCTAAAACTTTAGAGTATCTTTGCCGACGTAAAGTTCTAAAAGTTTAGAATATTAATGTTTAATCTGAAGATAAAAGTTTATGATGAACAAGACTAAAACTCTGACGAAAGGGGAGATGCAAGTGATGAACGTGTTGTGGAGTCTGCCCGACGAGAAGGGTACCTCTCACGACATCATGGAGCGCATGCCCGAACCGAAGCCGGCACCCACCACGTTGCTGACGTTTCTGAAGATACTCACCGAAAAGGGCTTCGTCGAGGCTGTGAAGGTGGGCAAGGGCAAGCTGTTCTCTGCTTTGGTGAGCCGTCGCGACTACACCTCTTTTTATATGCGTGACGTGCGCGACACATTCTTCGGCGGTTCGTTCAGCTCGCTGGTTTCGTTCTTTGCCGAAGAGGAGAACCTCTCCCAGAAGGATATCGATGAAATCCTGGCTCTGCTTGGAAAGAAAAGCGAACAACTTTAACCCCTTGCAATGATGACCGAATACCTCGTCTATGACCTGAAAGTGGCGGCGCTGCTCACGGTGTTCTACATCTTCTACCGCCTGTTGCTCGACCGCACATCGCTCGTGCGGCTCAATCGTGTGGTGCTGCTCCTGACGGCTGTGCTGTCGTTTGTGCTGCCGTTGTGCATCATCACGCTTCATCGCACGGTTCTCGTCGTCGATGTGCAGGACGTTGGCTTCATGGCAAGTCAGCCTGAGGTTGGTGCCGCTACGCTTGGAGTGGATGGCGGGAAGGGCTCGTGGCTCTTGAGTCATCTGACGTCGTGGGTCGCTATCGTGGTGATTGCAGGCACGCTGCTGAGGCTGCTTGTGGTGGCTCATTCATTCTATAAACTGCAGAAACTGATCAGAAATAGCGAGAAACTCACCCTGGCCGACGGTACGTTGATGGCCGTTACCGACGAGCCGGTGGCACCCTTCAGCTGGATGCGGACCGTAGTCATGAACCGGTTTGACTATGTGAAGCAGAAGGATGGAGGCTCGATTCTCGCACATGAGCGCGGACACGTCGGCTGCCATCACAGCTTCGACGTTGTTCTCGTTGAAGTGCTCACGGCCCTGCAATGGTTCAATCCCGTGGTGTGGTTCCTGCGCCAAGACCTGCGCGCCCTCCACGAGTGTGAAGCCGACCAGGCCGTTGTCTCTCAAGGGTTCGATACGGACCAGTATATCTATCTGCTCATCCGTAAGGCCACGGGTCTGCCAGTCAGCTCGCTGGCCAACGGTATGAGCCGTCGTATGATCAAAAAACGAATTCTGCTTATGAAATCAAATAGAAGAAAGAGCCGCTTCGTGTGGCTTCGCGCGCTCTACGTGGTGCCTATTATCGCCGTGTCGCTCATAGCTTCGGCACGAACGGTGGTGGAATATGAGCGAGTAGGGACTACGTCGCAAAACCGTTCCCTCACGGGCTCTCACGATGAAGGCATCGTCAGCCAAACGGTAAACGAAGCATCGGAAGAGTCGGCAGCGGCCGAAAAACTCTCTGCGCTTGCTTTACAGAAAGATACGCTCGATAAAGAGGTTTCCGATATGATAAAAGTTGTGCCTGCGGGACTTGTCGTTATTGATGGAGTAGTCTATGATGATAGCGTTGAGGAACTATACTGCAAGGGCAAATTCCGTGCTGAAGACATCGACAACATCACCGTTCTCAAAGGTGCTTCGGCTTCTGCCCTTTGGAGATCAAAAGGCAAGAATGGCGCTGTCGTCATTGAGACGAAGGCTTGGAAAGAGAAAATCAAAAAAGAAGGTGTCGATACATGCAAAAATATCCTGAACCTTTCCAACGTGCCGGTAAAAAACTATCTCTCTCCAGAGGAGATTGCCCGGATGACTTTGCCTATGCAAGGGATGTCCGGACGGATGCTGCGAGGACCTGAGATGGAAGAAAACTTTTCTGCGTTCTTTTCCCGACGTGTGAAGTATCCCGTTGAGGCAAGACGCCTCGGTGTCGAAGGAGAGGTGAATGTTGGCTTCCAGGTGAATGCTGACGGAAGTACGTCACAACTTCGTCTGACAGACGACGAAGCGCAGGGAGAATTCTGCTTGAACAAGATGCGGGTATTAGGCTACATGAAGGAAGGCCAAATCGTGCAGCCTACCGATGAACAACTCTCGGAAGCGAAGAAATCGTTGGCTGCCGAAGTGTTGCGCGTGTTGAAGGATATGCCTAAATGGAAACCTGCCCTCGATAGCGATGGAAAGCCTGTGGCGACAACCGTTTCGTTCACCATCTTCTTCAAGATGAACGACAAGGATGATATATTCAGGAAACTGCCTGACCTTGAAAAACATGAAGACGGCAGCATCGCCATCAATGGTAAATCAGTAAAGAAGATTCTCATAGATGGCAAAGTAATATATGGGAAGGAATAAACGTTTCAATTAGGTACGTAAAAGCGCCGTTACGTTGGGCGCTTGTTTAGTTAGTAAGAAGATGCATCAACAAGAAGCCCCTGCTGGTTCGTGAGAGTCGGCAGGGGCGCTTGTGTTTTGTTTATTGCGAGTTGGTCGCTATGTGTCTTACTCTTCTCCGCGCTTGTCAATCAGTTCGTAGCCGACAAATTGCTTGCGGGGAAAGACGAAGACGTCGTCGCTGATGCCGCCGCTGCGGAACTTCGAAATGTTGATATGTGCCCAGAACATCGTCACTTTGATACGCAGACTGATAGGGATGCGGGTCTTCTTGTCGATGACAGCCTTGATGAGCTTCATGCCTTTGCGCCCGGGTTTCAGCTTCAACGTCAGCTGATAGCCTTCATCCACCGATGCTACGCTGTAGGTGTAGTCGTCGGGCGAGAACGTGAAGTTGCTCGAATACTTGTCTCTCTTATCCGACTGTGCGTCGAACACGGTCACAGTCTTCTTCTTCGTGTCCACCAGATGGTGCGTCTTACCGTTGTTCCAGGCAAGATAGCGCTTCTCCACAAACTTGCTCTTGTCACCTTTATACCAGATGGAACCGCTAGTCTTGTAAATCCCGACAAGGTTTACATCGTAGTGAAGCGTACAGCCTTGCGGACCGAATACCATCTGATAGCTACGATCGAACATCTCGCGAGCCTGGCGGGCGTTTGCCGACTGAGCCGTTGCCGACTCGCTGCAGCAGAGCGCCAGCAGTAACAATATGAGTAGATGGATATTCGTGCAGCTGCACGTCATCATCCTTTTTCGCATCATCTTCACGTGTTTTTGAAGTCGTTTCTCGGAGAAAACGGGGGGCTTCGATTCCCCATTTTCCTTCTGATGTGCAAAGGTACAAAAAAGAAATGAATTATCGATGCAATTCTAATGGATTTCTTGCACAATTAAGTGATTGTGTGCAACAATCATAGGAATTATGTAAAAAATCGAGAAAAAGATGAGATTTACTTGAAAATTTTCATCAAATTATTTGCAGGGTATGATTTTTTGTCGTATCTTTGCAGTCGCTTCGCTCTAAAAATAGGGCAAGTTTTTTGCGATCTTTGATGATATTTACATAAGACAAGAAGTAGTAGTACAAGAAGCGTGCGTACCTTATATTTATATATGCGTATGCACTGGTAAGTTTTGCGAACCTGAGATTCTTTATGAGAGACTTCGATCTGGATAGCAGTCCTTGAGTACAGACAACAACTTTTTACAATTCCCCGAGCAGCGAGGGCAGAGGCGAGCTTGCTTGCGCTATGCCGAGTCGCGAAGGGGAATCGTAGGAATTCCGATAGAAATTTATACAACGGAGAGTTTGATCC
>JAFZAP010000114.1 GCA_017557185.1 Prevotella sp. | reverse complement strand
GTCACGGGCAACACGAAACATGCCATCTCGGCCAAGGAAGAATTGGAACTGAAGACCACCACCGGCACCATCAACGTGCTGGGTGCTGCCGACGGCGACGGTATTCATTGCGGCAAGGGAAAGATGGCGAACGAGCATAACTACTTCCGCATGGAGGGCGGTATCGTGAATATCAACAACGTCACTAGCGACGGTATCGATTCCGACGACTTTGGGTGTCTGAAGATCAACGGCGGCGTCATCAACGTGAACGTCACTGCCGACGGCAGTACGGGACTGAAGTGCGACAGTATCCTGACCATGACGGGCGGCATGCTGAACATTGTCGTTAGCGGAAAGGATGCAGAGGGCATCCGCACCAACTACGATGCCCAGCTGCTTGGCGGCAGCATCGTGGCCAATGTCTCGGGCGACGGTTCGAAGGGAATCAAGGGCAAGAAGAAAGACGCCATGTCCAGCTCGCTCACCGTGCTCAACGGCGGGACCATAACCTTCGGCGGAACAGAATGTACGTTCTATCTGCATGCCAACAACTATATCGACCCTGCAACGGGAGAAGAGACGAAATGCCGTGCCGTCAGCGCTGACAATGTAATCACCCGCAGCGACGGTGACATCGAGATCTTCGCATACGGCTCGCTCAGCAATCCCTTCCACTCGGATGCGCAGGTCAGCGGCGAGGGCGGCACGCTGGCTATTCATCGCGCACCGTGGCTGTTCTACTACGGCGATTTCCAGCACGACATGACGGCATACGTGGAATTGGTAATCGACGACGTCCGTGTGGACGACTATGACAACTATGCCATCGGAGCCTTCATCGGTGAGGAGTGTGTCGGAGTGGCCGTCGACGGATATTTGCGCATCTACAGCAGGGATCTCGATTATAACGATGTGACATTCCAGGTCTTCGATCTGGAAAACGAGAAGCCTCTCTACGATGTTTATGCCAGCAAATCAGTTCACTTCGTGGCTGATGATATGGCGAGCACCTATAATGATCCCATCATCATTTCATGCATTTCGAGAATCCCCGGCGACGTCAATGGCGACGGAATGGTTAATATCGCTGATGTCACCGCATGGGTAAACGCCTTCCTCGCCAACGCTCAAGACCCTCAACTCGATATCGACGGCAACGAAATCATCACCCTCAACGATGTCAAGGCTCTCGTTACCATTATCCTATCTCAATGAGGATTTTACCCCATTCCTATATTTCACGAACACCACAAACGGATATATAGCATAAAGCCCAAGCTGATCAACCTGGGCTTTATTTGCAATTCTTATTTGGGGTATATTATTACCTCACAACCACCTTGCGGACACTGCCATCGCTCATACGAATGATGTTCAGGCCCTTCTGAGGATGGGCGAGCGGCTTGCCGTCAACGCTATAGCGGGCAACTTCTATCAACGAACCATTTTCCATCGTCCCTTCTCCGTTTTCAATTTGTCGGATGCCTACCGTACTGCTGACGACTTCTTTCTGGTCGGCATTGATAAAGCAGTTGTTAGCCTTGTCGTAGAGCAAAGCAGCTACGTAAAGCTTCGTAGCCTTCTTGGCAAGCGAGTTGTTCTTAATCGTAAACTGGCTGCTATGACTCTGCACCTGACCTTCCTCAACACGGTTCTTCAGACTACCCGTCAGTCCAGAAGTAATGCCCAGAGCATTGAGGGCCACGTGGTCGTACACCATGTCAGTGACGTAGAAAGGCATATCGGTAATCTCCTTCATGTAGGGATCATCGTCGTAATAGCCAGCGTATGCATTATAGGCATTCACCTGAGTCCAATTGTCGCCGGAGCCCGTCAGACCATCACCTATCAAAACATAACTCAGCAGATATGGAGCACTGCGACGGTTTATTTGGAATGTCACGTCCGTCGTGAAGCTGATGATGCCAGTTTCTTCATCAAGGATTGGCGTCGAAAGACTGATGCCAGCCTCAGCAAGCTTCGCCTGTTCCTCCTCGATTACTTTTCCAAGTCCCCAACCTTCGCTCTCGTCACCCAGATAAGGATCGGTGGCACGATAGCGGTTCACGTTGGCCGACGGGAAGGAATGACCGCTGATGATCGTATTAAATACGCTGCTCTGCATCGGGTCGGTTGAACTGCCACTACCGCTATGGATGGCCATCATCACGATATCATCGGGATATTCGTCATGGGCACGCTTCAAGCCGGCAATACCACGCCCGCACCACATGCACCACGTTCCGGTGAATTCCTCGATCACAGTCTTACGAGGCGACACCTTGGCAATCGTCATCAGCTTGCCGGTGGCAGAGGTGCCAGTCGTCGATTCGTTGTCTTTACCGTTGATCTGCTTCAGCATAATGCTACGGCTGACGAGGCCCGATATCGTGTCGGCAGGAATCTCGAAGTCAACGTAGCGCGACACGCCGATGCCCTGCAGAGGCTCGGCAAGGTCGATGTGCCTCAGTTCTGACTCCTCCGAGCCAGCACGCACTGTGTAGTCGATGCTTTTCACGCCTTGACTTCCATAGTTCTTCATCGGCACGCGGGCAGTAGTTGTTCCGCCTAGCACGGCAGTCGTCATGTCAAAATCGCTCACCGTTGCCTTGTTTTCCGGGAAGTTTTCAGAAATCTTCACGGCACGCTTATCGACATTCACCACTGCACCCGTGGTCTTATTGATGAGCATGGCCACCACGCTCAACTTATCCGGATTCGTTGTGAGCGCATTGCCCGAAACGGTGACATAGCCATTATAGGTCTTTGTCTCACCTTCCACGATCGGAGCTTTCACGCTGCCCGTCAGTCCATTGGCAATGCCCTTGCCGGCAATGGCCACGTGGTCGTAGACTTGCTTCACGTACGATGCACCCTCGTACCATTCCTTCAGGTCATCGTAGTCGGCCCATTCGGCATTCTTCGAATAGTAGTTGGCCTGCGCCCATTTCTTCGTGTCACCGATCAAGCCATCCGTCAACACCGCAAACGCCAAAGCATAAGGGGCAGTGTCGCTGCTGTAGTTGAATACCAAATCCGTGCTGAAGGTAATCTTGCCGTTTGCATCCATCTCCGGCTCCGACAACGTCAGCGATGCTTCTGTAGGTATCTGGAGTTGCTCAGCCACGAGATCACCAATGCCGAACGGCTCGCCGTTCACGCCGAAATAAGGATCGGCAGGTGTCGTACGCCCCACCAGTGCATACGGGAAGCTCGGTGCGTCTACACCATAGCTAATGGCCATTGGATCGTCGTTATGGATGGCTATCGTCACGACATCGTCGCCATACTTCGCGTTCAGCATGTCCAGACCGACAATGCCACGCGGACACCATCCGCACCACGTACCCGTGAACTCCTCGACAAGCACTTTCTTCTTTGCCGACTGCGATAGCGAAACCATATATCCCTTCGATACAGCAATGCCGTTCTCGTTGGGAACACCGTTCACCTTATGTATCTTGATAGTGCGCTCCGTGCGGCCCGACTGAGCATCAGCCGTCAGCGGAATCCTGACATTCATCTGTGTGCCCATGCCTTCGAAAGGCTCGAAGTCGAGATGCCGTTCCTCACTCGTTCCTTCTGGCGTGGTCTCTGTATAGTCGATGCTGCTCACCTTGCCTAGCCCTTCGCTCGTCAGCGTCACCTCTGCCTCTGCGGTACCGTTCACCAAAGCATACACATCGGAGAACGAACTGCTCGCAGAAACGGCATTGTGATCGAACTCGCCATCCAGCAGGACTTGAATTGGAAGATTGCCATAGTCGGGCGACAAGTCAACCCAGTCCTCCAAGCCGCTATTGCCCGTCACCTTCAGCCATCCACCATCTTCACCTCTGTTATAATATGTGATGAGGATCGGATAGTGATAGGCATCGTCAGGACTGCTCATCGTAAAGGTCATACCGACATAGACACCATTCGATGTAATCGCGTAGGCTGTCGGCAGTTCTACCTCCACGAAGCGATTGTCAACGAGATTGCTCAACGGCACGTCGATCGTCACGACATCGGCCTCATCGGCCGTGGCAGGCAAGGATTCAGAAAGCCACACCTTGAAACTCGACATACCCTTCGTGCAGTCGGCGATGAAGCGCAGCGCCTTGATTTCCTTGTCGTAGGCGATGGTATGCTCCTTAGAAATGTGCATGGCACAATCGTAAGTAGCCAGCTGGTTGTTCACGCCAATGCCCACCAGCGACTCAGAACCCGTGTAGTGGCCCCACCACATCTGGCTCCAGCTATCAACTTCGATGGCCTTGCGACTCGGCGCATGACGAAGGGACTCGGAGAACATCTTCCACGGCAGGTTGTTCGCAACGTTCGATTGCAACTTCAACGGTCCGCCCAACTCGATGCTCTGAGCATGAGCCATTCCTGTAAATAAAAGCAATAAAAGCAGAATGTGTAATTTTTTCATCATAAATCTATGGTATTAACGATTGTTGAATTATTCTTGTTTCTTCGCATGCAAAGTTCGCAAAAAAACTTCAAATGCCCAAACGAATCGATAGCAAAAAAACAATTTATATCATATTTAGTTGCATATCCGAAATGATTTTAGTAAATTTGCAAACACAAAAAACAAATCAAAACCATAAGCAATGATGAAAAAGCAGTTATTGACAATCGTAATGGGCACGATGATGGCCGCATCGGCAAGTGCTCAGGATGCAACCGTGACCATTCTCAACGACAATGGCGCACAGAAAATTCACAAGGAAATCTACGGACAGTTCGCTGAGCACCTCGGAACTTGCATCTATGGTGGTCTGTGGGTTGGCAAGGAGTCACCGATTCCCAACACGCAGGGCTATCGCAACGACGTCCTGAAAGCACTGCAGGACTTGAAAGTTCCCGTGCTGCGCTGGCCGGGCGGATGCTTCGCCGACGAATACCATTGGCGTGACGGTATCGGTCCGTATTCGCAGCGTCCCAAGATGCAGAACAACAACTGGGGCGGCACCATCGAGGACAACTCGTTCGGCACCCACGAATTCCTGAACCTCTGCGAGCTCATCGGCTGCGAACCCTACATCAGCGGTAACGTGGGAAGCGGAACGGTCGAGGAAATGGCCAAATGGGTGGAATACATGACCAGCGACGGCGACACGCCGATGGCAAAGCTTCGCCGCCAGAACGGCCGCGACAAGGCGTGGAAGGTGAAATACCTCGGCGTAGGTAATGAGTCGTGGGGCTGCGGTGGAAACATGCGCCCGGAATACTATGCCGACCTCTATCGCCGCTATCAGACCTACTGCCGCAACTACGACGGCAACGAACTCTACAAGATCGCCTCGGGTGCTACCGACTACGACTACAACTGGACGCGCGTGCTGATGGATCGGATTGGACATCAGATGAACGGCGTGTCGCTCCACTACTACACCGTGAGCGGCTGGGACGGCTCGAAAGGCTCGGCGCTTGTCTATGATAACGACGAATACTACTGGACGCTGGGCAAGTGTCTCGAGATTGAGGATGTCATCAAGAAGCACTGTGCCATCATGGACGAGAAGGACCCGAAGAAGCAAATCGGCCTGCTCGTCGACGAATGGGGAACATGGTGGGACGAGGAGCCGGGAACCGTGAAGGGACATCTGTTCCAGCAGAACACCATGCGCGATGCCTTCGTGGCTGCGCTGTCGCTGAACATCTTCCATCGTCACTGCGACAGAATCCGCATGGCCAACATCGCTCAAGTGGTGAACGTGCTGCAGTCGATGATTCTCACCGACACGAAGGACGGCGGACATATGGTGCTCACGCCTACCTATCACGTCTTCCGCATGTACACCCCGTTCCAGGAGGCCACCTATCTCCCACTCGACCTGAAGTGCGATGTGATGAAGGTTCGCCACGACATGCGCAAGCAGATGGATGCCAGCAGCGAGAACGGCTATCGCCCGTTGCCGCTCGTCAGCGCTTCGGCAGCAAAGACTCAGGATGGCAGCATCGTGGTTTCTTTGTCGAATGTGTCGCTCGACAAAGCGCAGGAAGTAGCACTCGAAGGAATAACGGGTAAAATATTGAACGGCAGTATGTTATGCACTGCCGACATCCGCGCCTACAACGACTTCGACAACCCCGCTCGCGTAGCACCTGTGGAGTTCTCGAACAGCAAGCCTGGCAAGGAAGTGAGCGTGCCGACCGCCAACAAGAAGCAGCCGCTGAAGATTGAATTCGGCAAGGGAAAGAACGGCAAGCTGACCGTTCAACTGCCCCCGAAGAGCATCGTTGTCTTCACGGTGAAATAACTCCAGCTTGACAAAACAAATACTCCCGACGTTGGAAAGCTATCCTTTCGAACGTCGGGAGTAATCGTTTCCAGCCTCTAGAGCTATACTCCCCAAGTTCTAGACACATACTCCCCAACTCCTAGAGACATACTCCCCAACTCTTAAAAACTAACTTTACAAATACAAAGGCTGTGCTCCAACAATCGCGGTGCACAGCCTTGCTATGGTTCAAAATAAAACATTAATTATGGAAACTATGTACAATTATTATCCCGAAAACCATTTGTTTTGTAAGACTATCTAGGTAGTGGATTCATTAAGACAACTTAGACAACTTTGGACAACTTTACGTTGTCCCTTGTTGTTCGTGTTGTTTTAAAAAAACCTAGGTCTAAAAGAATACAGTTGCCATTATTTTTCTGACTATTTATTTGGCTATTATCCTTTTTTTCTCTAATTTTGCAACAATTATTATTATAAATATCAATAAGATGAAATTTGTTGGATATACTAGCGGAGAAATGATAGGTGTAGCACATATTATTCACGCCTACAAAGATAATTATGTTATAACTGATGGTGGTCAAACAAAACTTGCTATCAAATTACCTTCGTGCAATAACGTGCAACTTTTTGCTTTATTCCTATGGAATGACTACAACAATGAAAATGTTGACGCAACGAATGATATAATTATATCTAAAGCAGAAGAAACAATTACATTTTTCCAAGAAACAACAGCGGTTATTAATGATTACTTACCAAGACTCATTTATCATGAAGTCATGACTATCTTAAGATTTAATAATGGTAGTGTTGGAAGATACCAAAGCAATCAAAATACAGACATTTTACTAAACGAAAATGGCAATAGTTTGGGGTATGACATAGGAAGGCGTATGTGGCTTGTTAATGTAGGAGGAATAGTTACTATTTCACTTGATAATGAAAATTCTGCAAGACAAGTGTATCGACTTATTTCAAGAGACATCTCAAACTATCTTTCATTCAGATGGGGTAAACCTTAGCAATAAATGCAGCCATTTCTGACTGCAATTTATCAATTTTTGGGTCAACTGCTATATCATTGCCATTATTTATTAATCATAACGAATCGATGAAAGTGAGAGCTTCACTGACGTTCATTGATGGTTCCGACTCGCATTCACGCTTAGCCCGAACAATAGCCTGTGCTGTACGATAAGCGGTTTCCAACCCCATCAGCCTTTCCCAACGGGCGTTTGTAAGGCGAACCGTAATGCTTCTATTGTTTTTTTCGATGACACACATATGAATAGTTCCTCCATTTATTGTTTTATTTCCAAAAATACTAATAATACAAATTATTCTGTCTCTCTTATTCAAACACTTCCTCGATACCGAACTCGTCGATCTCGGAGTCTTCGGCCTGGCAGGGATTGAAGTCGTCGGGCACATCGAACTTCGCATCAGGCGAGTAGCCGAGTGCCTTGTCGGCATAGACCTTCTTCATGTAGTAGGCCCAGATGGGCAGCGCCATCGTGGCACCCTGGCCCATCGACATCGAGTCGAAGTGGATGTCGCGGTCCTCGCCTCCTACCCAGCATCCGCTCACCAGCTGCGGCGTGAGGCCCATGAACCAGGCATCGGAGTTGCGGTTGGTGGTACCGGTCTTGCCACCGATCTCGCCTTCGATGTTGTAACGATGGCGGATGCGGCCGGCCGTACCCTCGTTGACCACGGCCTGCAGCAGTACGAGCATCTTGTAGGCGCTCTCGGCGCTGATGACCTCGTTCATGCGCGACTGGAACTGCACGATCAGATTACCCTCGTTGTCCTCAATGCGCGAGACGAACATCGGAGCCGTGCGGATGCCGTGATTGGCGAATGTCGTGTAAGCGCTCACCATCTCTGCCACCGATACCTCGCAAGGACCCAGACAAAGCGCCATAGAGGCATGGATGTCGGGATTGTTGATGCCGTATTCATGCAACAGGTTGACAAACTGCTGCGGGTTGAGTTTGCTCATCAGGTAGGCCGAAATCCAGTTGTTCGACTGTGCCAGTCCCCACTTCAGCGAAACCATCTGTCCGTAGCGGCTGCGCGAAGTATTGCGCGGAGTCCACGGCTTGCCGGCAACCATATAGGTGCGCTGCACGTTGGGAGCATAGTCGCAGGGCGAGAAGCCGTTCTCCATCGCAAGCGAATAGAGGTACGGCTTGATGGTCGAGCCCACCTGTCGGCGACCCGTCATCACCATGTCGTACATGAAGTGTGTGAAGTCGAGACCTCCCACGTATGCCTTCACATGGCCGGTCTTCGGGTCCATGCTCATAAAGCCCGAACGCAGGAACGACTTGTAGTAGCGTATCGAGTCCATCGGTGACATCACTGTGTCTTTGTCGCCACGATAGCTGAACACGGTCATGTCGATTTTCTTGTTGAACGCCTCGCGAATCTCCTCGTCGGAGGCACCCGCAGCCTTCATCACGCGATAGCGCTCACTCTGCTGCATCGAGCGGTTCAGGATCTGTCGCACCTGCGTCGCCGTCAGTTCGCTGGTGAACGGTGCATTCGGTTTCGAGCGCATGCCCTTGTCGAATGCCGGCTGCAGGAACTTCACCACATGCTGATAGACAGCCTCTTCGGCATACTGCTGCATGCGCGTGTCGATGGTGGTATAGACCTTCAAGCCGTCGGTATACAGGTTATAGGGCTTGCCGTCCTTGCGATGGTTCTTGTTGCACCAGCCGTAGAGCGGATCGGTCTGCCAGGCGATGGAATCGATGACATACTGGTTCTTGTTCCACGAGGGATAGTCGTCGATGGCAGGACGTTTCGCCATCATGTAGCGACGCAGGAACTCGCGGAAGTAAGGCGCTGTGCCGTCCTTGTGGTCCGTGCGGTGGAAGTCGAGTTCCAGCGGTTTGTCGCTCGACTCCTTGCATTCTGCCTTCGAGATATAGCCCGCCTTCTGCATCTGCGCGAGCACCACATTCCGACGATCGCGGCAGCGGTCGGGATAGCGCACGGGGTTGAACAGCGACGGGTTCTTGCAGAGACCGATGAGCGTGGCCGACTCCTCGAGCGTGAGCTCGCGCGGCTCCTTATTGAAATAGGTGTTCGAAGCAGTCTTGATGCCCACTGCATTGTGCAGGAAGTCGAAGTAGTTCAGATAGAGCGAGATGATCTCCTCCTTCGTGTAGTTGCGCTCGAGCTTCACCGCGATCACCCACTCGATGGGTTTCTGCAGCAGTCGCTCCAGCTTCGAGTGGGCCGTCTCGGAATAGAGCTGCTTCGCCAGCTGCTGCGTGATCGTCGAGCCACCGCCGGCACTCGCCTGACCGAGTATTCCACGCTTCACGATGGCACGTCCCAGCGCGATGAAGTCGATGCCCGAGTGCTCGTAGAATCGCTCATCCTCCGTAGCGACAAGCGCATGGACGAGGTGGGGCGACATGTTGTTGTATGACACGAGGATGCGGTTCTCGCGGTTATAGTTCCACGTACCGATGACCTGTCCGTCGGCAGAGTAAATCTGCGATGCCGAACGGCTGATCGGATTCTGCAGTTCCTCGATGTCGGGCATATAGCCGATCAGGCCGAACCAGATAGCTGCAAATGCCACCCCGACCAACACGACGATACCCAGTAATGCCTTCCAAAGGAAGCGTATAAATGCTCTTCTCATTTGCAATAATCATTAATTTTCTGCAAAAATACAAATTTTCTCTCATAACATCATCATAAATCGAAAAATATTTGTAACTTAGCGGTCGAATTCTGCATGACCCCTCTTCCAGTAGAGTGATGAGAGCAGACAGGATACAGCTATTTTTTCAACCACAATTGAGATGGAAAAACATAATTTTGTAACGATTGCCGACTTGTCGAAGGAGAAAATCATGTATCTCATCGACATGGCCAGCGAGTTTGAAAAGCATCCCAACAGGGAACTGTTGAAAGGGAAAGTTGTCGCTACCCTTTTCTATGAACCATCTACCCGCACCCGACTGAGTTTCGAGACTGCCGCCAACCGACTCGGCGCACGCGTCATCGGATTCTCCGACGCGAAGGCTTCGAGCGTCGCAAAAGGCGAAACCCTGAAGGACACGATCCTCATGGTGTCGAACTATGCCGACGTCATCGCGATGCGTCACAAGCTCGAAGGCGCTGCGAAGTATGCCAGCGAGGTGGCTCCCGTGCCCATCATCAATGCCGGCGACGGGGCCCATCAGCATCCCTCGCAGTGTCTGCTCGACCTCTACTCCATCTACAAGACGCAGGGCACGCTCGACAATCTGAACATCTACCTCGTCGGCGACCTGAAGTACGGGCGCACGGTCCACTCGCTCATCATGGCGATGCGCCATTTCAACCCTACCTTCCACTTCGTCGCACCCAAGGAGCTGGCGATGCCCAACGAGTACAAGATCTACTGCCGCGAGCACGACATCAAGTTCCAGGAGCACACCGCCTTCAACGAGAAGGTCATCGCTGATGCCGACATCATCTACATGACGCGCGTACAGAAGGAGCGCTTCTCCGACCTCATGGAATACGAGCGCGTGAAAAACGTCTATATCCTGCGCAACGACATGCTGGGCAACGTGAAGGAGAACATGCGCATCCTGCATCCCCTGCCGCGCGTCAACGAGATTGCCTACGATGTCGACGACAATCCGCATGCCTACTACATCCAGCAGGCACAAAACGGACTCTATGCCCGACAGGCAATCTTCAGCTATTGTCTCGGCATCACGCTCGACGAAGTACGCGCCGACAAAACCATTATTGGATAGGCCCCACCCCGAGCCCTCCCCCGTAGGGAGGGAGTTAAACCCCCAAACAATTATATCAATATGGATAAGAATAAAGAACTGCTGGTAGCAGCGATTGAGAACGGAACCGTCATCGACCACATTCCTGCCGAGAAGACCTTCCAGGTGGCACAGCTCTTAGGGCTCATCGAGTCGCCCAACCTCATCACCATCGGTAACAACTATGCATCGGAGAAGGTGGGCAAGAAAGGCATCATCAAAGTGTCGAACGTATTCTTCACCGACGAGGAGATCTCGCGTCTCTCCGTAGTCGCCCCAAAGGTGGTGCTCAACATCATCCGCGACTACGAGGTGGTCGAGAAGAAAACCGTCGACACCCCCGACGAGCTGCGCGGCATCGTGCGCTGCAACAACCCTGTCTGCATCACCAACAACGAGCCCATGAAGACCATCTTCCATGTGGTCGACAAGGAGCGCGGCATCTGCAAATGCCACTATTGCGACATGGAACAGGACATGAGCAAGGTGAAGCTCTGTTAATCACCGATTCCGAAAACGACAAACAACACCTATATTAAATTTATGGAAAGAGACCAAGTAATTTTCGACCTGATTGAAAAAGAACATCAGCGTCAGTTGAAGGGCATGGAACTCATTGCCTCAGAGAATTTCGTTAGCGACGAAGTGATGGAAGCCATGGGCTCCTATCTCACGAACAAATACGCCGAAGGCTATCCCGGCAAGCGCTACTACGGCGGCTGTCAGGTGGTCGACGAGGTGGAGACACTCGCCATCGAGCGTGTCTGCAAACTCTTCGATGCCGAATATGCCAACGTGCAGCCGCACTCCGGAGCGCAGGCCAATGCCGCCGTGCTGCTGGCAGTGCTCAAGCCCGGCGACACCTTCATGGGCATGAACCTCGATCACGGCGGACACCTCTCGCACGGCTCGCATGTCAACACCAGCGGTATCCTCTACAACCCCGTAGGCTACAATCTCAACCGCGAGACCGGCCGCGTCGACTACGACGAGATGGAACAGCTCGCCCTCGAGCACAAGCCGAAGCTCATCATCGGCGGCGGCTCGGCCTATAGCCGCGAGTGGGACTACAAGCGCATGCGCGCCATCGCCGACAAGGTGGGTGCACTCCTCATGGTCGATATGGCACACCCTGCCGGACTCATCGCAGCCGGTCTGCTCGACAACCCCGTGAAGTACGCCCACATCGTCACCTCCACCACCCATAAGACCCTGCGCGGTCCGCGCGGCGGTATCATCCTCATGGGCAAGGACTTCGAGAACCCGTGGGGACTGAAGACCCCGAAGGGCGTCACGAAGATGATGTCGCAGCTCATCAACTCCGCTGTGTTCCCAGGTCAGCAGGGCGGTCCGCTCGAGCACGTCATCGCAGCCAAGGCTGTAGCCTTCGGCGAGGCCCTGAAGCCCGAGTTCAAGGAGTGGGCGCTGCAGGTGAAGAAGAATGCCGCCGTGCTCGCCGACGAGCTCATCAAGCGCGGCTTCCACATCGTCAGCGGCGGTACCGACAATCACTCCATGCTCGTCGACCTGCGCACGAAGTATCCCGACCTCACGGGTAAGGTTGCCGAGAACGCACTCGTCGCTGCCGATATCACCGTCAACAAGAACATGGTGCCGTTCGACACGCGCTCTGCCTTCCAGACATCCGGTCTGCGTCTGGGCACTCCCGCCATCACCACGCGTGGTGCGAAGGAAGACCTCATGGTGCTCATCGCCGAGCTCATCGAGGAAGTCCTCAACGCGCCCGAGGATCAGGAAGTCATCGCCAGCGTGCGCCAGCGTGTCAACGCCACCATGGCCAACTATCCCCTCTTCGCATATTAATCATGCAGCCTATCCCCCGCCCCTTCCTCCCCCTTCTTCTACTCCCCTCCCTTGGGGAGGGGTCGGGGGTAGGCTTCCAATACCTCCTCGTCGCTCTCGTCTTGCTCCTGTCGGTCGTTTATGCCGTGTGGCGCATCCGCAAAGCCGTCAGCGAAGCCGACGATCCCTGTGCGGGGTGTGCAGGATGCATCTTGCGCGAACAGCAACGGAAACAGGTTCGGCAGCAACACAAAAAGAATGAAAAAGCCGAAAAACCACCTTGCTACACGAAAAAGTAAGAAAAAAATTTGGATAAACGGATAATTCTTTATACCTTTGCATCCGCAAATCAAACCTCGTGTTCGAGAATGCAACTGTAATCGGTGCGTTAACAAAGCGGTTATGTGTTGGTCTGCAAAACCAAATAGAGCGGTTCGACTCCGCTACGCACCTCTATAGAATTGTCGGGAAGCCTTATAAACAAAGGGCTTCCCGATTTCCGTTTTTATTTACCGCAGATTCTACAAATGATTCTAAGGAATGAAAGAATAGAGGAAATTAGACAGAGAGACATAGAGTCGGAGAAGCCGAGCGCTTTTCCTTCGATTCCTATGTTCCTTAGAAACATCGGTTTCATTCGTTGAATTCGCTAAATTCGCAGATGAAATAATGTTGTTTTATGTTCTTTCTCCGCTTCGCTACGCAAGCGGCAAAGCCGAGCGGTCTAAGTTGTCTTCAATAATTAGGAGTTCAGTGACTACGCTGGGTGCTGCTCCCTCTCCAGTGGAGAGGGCTGGGGTGAGGCTACTTCTTCGCGCGGAACTCATCGAGCTGCTTGAAGCAATGCTTGTTGATGATCTGCTGCAGGCGGCGGTCGGGATTGTGGCGAATCGTACAATCGTAGTCGAAGAGCATCATCTCCCCGTTCTTCGCGGTATAGGGATGCCAGGTGGGCAGCCCCGCCGTGTTCGGATCACCCGTGCGAGCGAACTGCGCCCACGCGTCACTCATCACGTCGGCCAGCTTCAGGTCGTCGGCGGTAGGCTGCGGGAGGTCGTGCTTCGACAGATGCAGCGTGTTGAAGCAGAACATCAGCTCCGCACCATGAACAGAGCCTTTCGACAAAGGCGACCGCCACGTGAACATATACATATAGGTCGGGGCATTCCTCGTCTCGGCGATGGCATCGGCGGTGATCAGTGTTTTCGGGCGGAACAGCCAGTCGATGCTCAGCAGATCCTGCGGCGTGCTGCCGGGCCACGCCTCCTGCAGCGCAGCCACATAGTCGTCGGTATCGCTGCCGAAGGTGGGGCGCAGCGCCTCCTTTGCCTCCTGCAGCGTCATCTCATTCCTGTAGTGCAGCCGCTGCAGCTCGTTGAACGTCGTACCAATCATGATGGGCACGTCGTCCGAAATCTTCGCGAAGTCAGGCTGGAAGGGCTGTTGCAGCACCGTCTCCCCATCGGGAACAGGCCCGAACCCCCACATCATCGGCGTGCCGGGCTTCCGGGTGCCGATGCTCGCGGCCATCGCCCGCTGTCCGGCAGCATACAGCTCCTCGTAGGGCACATCGTTGATGCGGTCGATGTGCTGCGCGTCGATGCCCAGCTCCTTCAGCACCGCCTTTCCCAGCGCCTCGCTCATCGCCTTCGTATTCACGTTGAGGATGGTGCCGCTCATGATGATCGCCTTGTGGAACAGTCCCCTTGCCGACGGCATGCTGAGCAGTGTTCCCACCTTTCCCCCACCCCCCGACTCGCCGAAGATGGTGACGTTATCGGGATTGCCGCCGAACTGTGCGATGTTGTCCTGAATCCAGCGCAGCGCGGCAACGATGTCGAGCATGCCCACGTTTCCCGAGTATTTATATTTCTCGGAACAGGCCGACAGGTCGAGGAACCCGAGGATATTCAGCCTGTGGTTCAGGCTCACCACGACAACATCCTTCTTCGCCAGGCACATGCCCGGGTTCCATGCCGACGTTCCCGAGTCGAAGCCGCCGCCGTGAATCCAGAGCATCACCGGCTTCGAGGCGTTGCGGTCGGTGGTCCACACGTTCAGCACACACGAGATCTTCTCCGACATCTCCTGTTCGCTGAGCTTCCGTCCGTTCGTGTTCTGCATCACCTGCGGTCCCCAGTGGTCGCACACCCTCACACCCTGCCACGCCTTCACCGGGCGCGGGGGCATGAATCGCTCCACCTCAGCATAGGGAATACCGAGGAAAGCCTGAGTGCCGTCTTGCTCAATGCCCTGAACAAGTCCCGAACACGTCCCCACGATCAACTCACTATTGTCTTGACCACTTGCGCTCGCGCACAGCGTGAGCATGGCTATCGCCAGCAGGAAATTCTTTTTCATCTTTTCTTGTTTTTGCTGTTATCAATCATTTTGTCATTTCATATCATCACACTAACTTCTATAGAACACGCGATGCCGCAACTTCTTCAACAGAATCCAGGTCAGGAAACAGAAGAGAGCTAACATCAAATAAATCAGAACAACCTGAGAAACAGATAGTTGAATGCCGTCGATACTCGAGAAAGGAAGGGAGGACACCGAGGCGACGAGTCCATTCAGTATCTTAGCAAACCATGCAACAACGTTCCCTACAACAATCTGAATCGACGGAAGGAAACTAAGCAGGAAGAATGCTAATGTGCAGTAAAGAATCAGCGTGACGAAAGGAACTGCCACAAGATTCGTCAGAAGGAAATAGGTGGAGAAACGACCGAAATAGAACGCTACTAACGGTGCTGTGAGCAGCTGCGCTGAGCAGCTGACTGCTATCATGCCTATTACCCATTTTTTCATTGTATTCAAGAAGCTGTGAGTGGGCTCGATGTCTTTTAAATCGTCTTGTATGAATAGCCTTACAGCGAACGAGTCGGAGGAGGAGCGGGTAAACAATACTGATAAAAAACGCACGATTGGCCGATAGAAAAGCAGAATGCCCAGAACAGCCATAAACGACAACTGGAAGCCGATGTCCCACAAATTGAACGGGTTGACAAGAAGCATTACGACAGCCGCCAGCGAAAGTGTGTTCAGCGAGAATGAAGGTCGGCGCAACATCATGACGAGTGCATAGACAGATAGCATCGTGGCTGCCCTTACCACAGATGTCGAGAATCCTACCATCAGGGCAAACAACCAAATGAGCGGCAGCACGACCGCTTGCCCTAGTGTCTGCCATCGCAGACGGATGAAGACGAATGAAAGCAGAAAATAGATGATGCCCAAATGCAGTCCGGAAAGAGCTAACACATGTGAAGCACCGCTGATGCTGTATTCGTCCCTCAACTGCCGGGATAAACGTCCTTTATCGCCAAGAGCCATCGCAGCGACAATCGCCTCACTTTCGGCATCTGCATTCGTCAGCTTCCACCGTTCTAACAATCGCTCACGAAACATCATTAAGTTCAGGCGAGCCCTTTGCAAACTTGTCAGTCGGGAGTGTTGTGGAGACACGAGCTTCCAATGACGAGGCGTGATGAAGGTTGTTGGAACCGATTGTCGACGTTCAAGTTTCAAAGCCGAACAAGCCTGAATGCCGTCACCCAAGCCCAGCGCCAGATAGTTGTTGGTAATCGTATCCCGGAGCAATGATGCATGAACGAGGAAAGGATGTATTTCATCGGAAGTGATCATCATATCGAATTTCATCACCTTACCTCTCTGCACAGGAGGAGTCACAATAATAGCATCATAGGCAGAAAAGCCTTTCCGATTATGAATGTCAAGCTCTGTGATGGCGCTACTTGGGCGAAGGGCTGCCAATCGACTCTTTGTCGACTCTCGATTGGCATTCACAAGAAAGAACCCGAGGAAAAACACGGAGCACAAGATACATAGACTGCAGAAGAACTCCGCCCCACTCTTCTTGATATCTTTTTGCTTACGCAGAGGGATTATTGCAGCAAGAATCAGCCAGAAAGCAGATAATGCGAAGCTCATCACAACAGCTCCGCTTCCGCCGACGCACTCTCCTAAATAAATGCCAAAGATCAGCACGACAGCTATCCTGAGCAATGGAACATTCTCCAAAACGGGGATATGAAGTAGTAAACGTGATGCGACTTCGTCTGCTTACTCACTCCTGAGCGGATTCTTGTCCGACTTATACCACTCCATGAATTTCTGGATGCCGTCGTGGAGGGACCAGTGGGGTTTGTAGCCGCACTCCGTTTCGAGCTTTGTGGTATCGGCATTGGTCTGATAGACATCTCCCGGCTGCATGGGGAGGAAGATCTTCTCGGCAGGACGGCCGTAGGCCTGTTCGATTTCTGAGATGAAGTCCATGAGGCGTACGGGATGGCTGCACCCGATGTTATAGACCTTGTAGGGTACTCCGTGCTCGCACTGCGAGGCTACCGGCTGGTGGTCGATGACGCAGATGGTGCCCTCGACGATGTCGTCGATATATGTGAAGTCGCGGATCATGTCGCCGTTGTTGAACACCTTGATGGGCTTTCCCTGGCTGATGGCGTTGGCGAAGAGCATCGGCGACATGTCGGGACGTCCCCAGGGGCCATAGACGGTGAAATAGCGGAGGCCGGTGGTGGCGAAGCCGTAGAGCTTGCTGTAGGCGTGCGCCATGAGCTCGTTGCTCTTCTTCGTGGCGGCATAGAGGCTGACGGGTGTCACGACCTTGTCGTCCTCGCTATAGGGAACTTTCTCGTTCATGCCATAGACGGAGCTGGACGACGCATAGACGAGGTGCTCGACACCGTAGTGGCGACACGCCTCGAGGATGTTGAGGAAGCCGACGAGGTTGCTCTGCAGATAGGCATAGGGATTGGTGATGCTGTAGCGGACTCCCGCCTGCGCGGCGAGGTTGACGACCTTCTGGAAGTGCTCGCGCTCGAAGAGTGCATCGAGGGCAGGTTTGTCGTCGATGGACATGCGATAAAAGGAGCAGGAGCCCCACCCCTGCCCCTCCCCCGTAGGGAGGGAGGAGGAGCCCCACCCCTGCCCTCCCCAAAGGGGGAGGGAGTCAGTTGAGCCTAATTCATCGGTCGCTGGGATGTTGATACCGAATTCGCGGAGGCGGCCGTATTTGAGGCGCGGGTCGTAGTAGTCGTTGATTTTGTCGATGCCGACGACGTCGTCACCGCGCTGGGCGAGCATCCACATGAGTTTCGACCCGATGAAACCCGCTGCTCCTGTTACTAGTATTTTCATAACAATATATTTTAAATTCTATATTTAATTCCGAAAAAAACATATAAAACACCGCTGTTCCGGCTGCGGTCTTCGACCTGACGTGCTGTCCTTTCGGTCTTGTGCTTAAAAGCAAGCTTTTGCACAGCCCGCAAGCACATCACGGTTTTGAGCCAAAACTCAGCCGCAACAGCGGAAAAAACCGAAAAAAAACTTCCTCGACTACTTGCGCTCTTGCACCTTTACACTGCGCCGCAGGGCTTATAAGGCTCCACTCCCCTCGGGAGGGGTTGGGGGTGGGTTTCTCCTCGCCTCCTCATAGCTGTCGAGGGAGCCGATGTCGAAGCGGTGGCCGGGCATGGGCCATGCGTGGAGGGTGGTGACGTCGGCGAGGTAGTGGGCGAGATTGCCGGGGGCATCGTAGCCACAGCCGTGGTTCAGGCAGTCGCGGATGAGGGGGAGGTCGCTGCGCTTATATATATAGAAAGGTGGCACCGCCCAATGGCTGACGGGCTGTGCGGGTTTCTCCTGCATGAGCAGCACGCGCATGTCGTCGTCGACGGCGATGACGCCCGTGCGCTGCAGGCGGTAGAGCTCGGGTTCGTGGTGACACATGATGATGCTTGTCTGCTTCTGGCGGAAGTAGTCGACGAATCCCTGGAACGAGAAGTCGAGGATGTTGTCGGCAGCGAGCACCATCACATCGTCGTCGATGTGCCGGCGTTCGAGAGCCAGCAGCAGGTCGCGCACGGCTCCGAGTCGCGTGTCGTTGGTGGAGGTGCCGTCGTCGATGATGACGATGGGCTTGGCGGCGGGCTGCTGCATGCGTCGCTGCGCCCATTCGCGGAAGATATAGGCGAACTTATGATTGGTGACGACGATGTGCTCGGAGATGTCGGCGATGCCGTCGAGGTCGTCGAGCATGCGGTCGAGGATGGTGCTCTCCCCTATCTGCAGCAGCGGCTTCGGGAAGTTCTCGGTGAGCGGATAGAGGCGCGTGGCATATCCTGCGGCAATGATTACGTTCTTCATCGGATAGCGGGATGATTACATGAAGTCGACGCCGTCGGCGGGGTCGCAGAAGAAGATCTCGAAGCTGTTGCGATACTGCGGATACTCAGCCAGATAGGCCTTGGTGACCTCGCGGCGGATCTCCTCCTCGCAGGCGGGATCGACGAGTGCGATGCAAGCACCCTTGAAGCCCGCTCCGCTGAAGCGTCCGCCATAGATGCCGTTGGAGCGCCGCATGATCTGATAGAGCGCAATGAGCTCGGGCGAGCCGCACTCGTAGTTGTTCATGGAGCTCTCGCAGCTCTCGAAGACGAGCTGTCCGAACTGGTGGATGTCTCCGTTCTTCCATGCCTCGACGCCAGCCTTCACGCGTTCGCACTCGGAATAGAAATGGCGGGCGCGACGGGCGAAGCGCTCGGGCATCCGGTCGGCGTGCTTGGAGAAGAGTTCCTGCGGGACATCGCGCAGACAGGTGTCGCTGAGTTCACGGAGGTGGATATCCTCGTAGGCCTGCATGATCCAGGCAGCGGTCTTGCATTCCGACACGCGCAGATTGTAGTCGGTACCCGTGAGCTTGCGGGTGACACCCGAGAAGAAGATGCCCAGCCGGAACGGCAGCTTGCGCGGCACGTCGCCCTTGAGGTTCTGGCCGAAGGGAATGAGGTCGTAGTCGGACGTCTCGGTGTCGAGGTAGAGCAGCTTGTCGGACTCGCAGAGCACAACGCATGCCTGGTCGAGGATGCCGTTGCGCAGTCCGACGTACTCGCGTTCCGCCTGCGACGCATAATGGATGACCTGCAGCTTGTCGAGTCCGAGATGGTTGACCTTGTCGATGGCCATCACGAAGCCGCACAGCAGCGCCGCCGACGATGAGAGTCCGCCGATGGGCATGGAGCCCTTGACGACTCCGCGCACGCCGTTCTTCAGCGTGTAGTCCTTCTGCAGCGCCCACACGGCACCGCGCAGGTAGTCGCCCCAGTTGTTCTGCTTCTCGTCGACGGGCCGCTGGACGTTGAACGTCATCAGGCCCTCGAACGACAGCGAGCACATCTCGACCTTTCCCGTCGTGGTCTCGGAGAAGAGGAAGTCGATGCCGCTGTTGAAGGCGAAGCCCGTCACGAGGCCGTGCTGATGGTCCACATGCGCGCCGAGCGGGCAGATGCGATAGGGCGAGAATAACTGATAGAGCGCATCGCCCTTCCCGAAGAAGGTGCGATACGCCTGGAAGAGTTCTTCAAAAGAATGGTTGTTCATTGATTGAATTTGGGGGATATTGTTGCTGTGGTACAGCAACAGACGGGACTGGATGCTGTGACGGCAACAGACGGGACACTTCTTTACTGATGCTGCTCGCGGAGCAGGTCGTTGACGGTCTTGACAGGGTTGAAGGTGGAGAGGGGCACCTCGACGAAGACGGTGGACCAGTTGCTCATGGCACCGTTCCAGAGTCCGGGCAGCTCGAGAGCCTGCAGCTCGCGGCCGTTCTTCGACTTCTGCGAGATGAAGCCCGTGAGCGGGTCGACGAAGTCGGGCAGATGGAAGGCGTTGCCCTTGTAGTCGCGCGTTGCACAGACGAGGTCGACGGGATTGAAGTGTGTGCCCTCGGTGAACATGCGCATGTACTCCTCGTTCTTCTTGTCGATCTGCGAACTCTCGAGGATCTGCAGCGACACGGTGCCGTCGGAGTTGTAGGTGAGGAACGGACCGCCACCGGGCTCGCCGACGTTCTTCACCACACCGCAGACACGCATCGGGCGGTTGAGCTTGCGGCGCAGGTAGATGACGAGGTCGGCATCCTCCAACTGCTTGATGTCGGGCTTGCGGCAGCAGAGGTCGCGCTGCACGAAGCGGATGATGTCCTGGAGCTGGGCATGGGAATAGCTGCCGGTGTCGAGCAGGCGCAGATACTCGAATGCGCGCTCCTGCAACGATATGAGGATGCCTGCCAGGAGCTGCTTGTACTCGACGGTGGGCTCCTTCAGACGGTCGGGCACCACGTTGTCGATGTTCTTGATGAACACCACGTCGGCAGCAATCTCGTTGAGGTTCTCGATGAGCGCACCGTGACCACCGGGACGGAACAGCAGCGAACCGTCGTCCTGCCGGAAGGGCGTGCCGTCGGGATTGGCGGCGATGGTGTCGGTGGACGGCTTCTGCTCGCTGAACGAGATGTTGAACTTCACGCCGTATTTCTCAGCATACTTCCCTGCCTTCTCGGCAACCTTCGCCTTGAAGAGCTCCAGATGGTCGTGCGACACGGTGAAGTGGACGTTGGCCTCGCCATTGGAAGCAGCATAGAGGGCTGCCTCGACGAGATGCTCCTCCATCGGGGTGCGGGGACCGTCGTCGTAGTTGTGGAACAGCAGCAGGCCCTTCGGCAGCTGACCGTAGTTGAGTCCTTCCTTCACCAGCATCTGGCGGGCGACAGCCTTGTAGTTTCCCTCTTCGAGCAGCGTCTTGAGCTTCTTGCCCTCGTTGGCCTGGCACTTCTCGCAAAGAGCCTTGTGGAAGGCGAACTTCCGGATGCCGTCGAAGTATTCGCGCTCGAAGGGAGTCTGCGGCGTGTCGTAGTCGGCATCGACAAAGGCGAACATATCCTTGAACATGCGCGACGCAGCACCGCTGGCGGGTACGAACTTCACAATCTGATGGCCCTCGGCCTTGTACTGGTTCCAGCGGTCGACGTAGCGCTGGCGCTCTTCGGCCGACGGAGCGAGCACACCGTTGCCGACGGAAGCGGCAGCCTCGAGGCGGAGGAACGGGAATCCGGTTTTGAACTGTTCGAGCTGATGATTCACCTGCTCAGGGGTGATGCCGCGTGAGGCAATCTGTTGGAGGTCGTTGTTGTTTAGCATAATTCCTTCTGTTTTGTAGTAATTTATGGCAAAATTACTTCTTTTTTGTGAAAAAGAGAAATGTTTGTGAAAGATTTTTGTAACTTTGCATGAAAAAGACAGAAGAAGATTGTTTTATCGAAGATAATCGACCATCGATATGGAGAGAAAACTCATATTCACCCAAGAGGAGACGTCGGAAATCAGGAGGCTGGCGGGAACCCTGCGACAGGCACTGGGCGACTCGCTGCAGCCGGGCGACGAAGCAGCTCTGAGACGCAGGATTCGCACGGCGCTGGAGAACAACGAGATAGAGCGCGACGTGTTCAACCTGAACCCCGTGCTGTCGGCGCTGCAGACGGCGCAGGTGGCCGTCGAGGAGACAGGACTGCGCCGCGACGGTGTGCTGGCCCTCATATTATATAAGGTGCAGAGTGGCGAGGTCGAGGAGTTCGGCCCCGGAGTGAGCGCTATCCTGCACGGACTGCTGCGCATCACGGCACTCAACAAGAAGAGCCCCGTGGTGGAGAGCGAGAACTTCCGTAACCTGCTGCTGTCGTTTGCCGAGGACATGCGGGTGATCCTGATCATGATTGCCGACCGCGTGAACCTGATGCGCCAGATTCGCGACACGGAGAACGAGGAGGCGAAGCACCGCGTGAGCGACGAGGCTGCCTACCTCTACGCTCCCCTCGCCCACAAGCTGGGTCTCTACAAGCTGAAGAGCGAGCTCGAGGACCTCTCGCTGAAATATCTCGAGCACGATGCCTACTATATGATCCGCGAGAAGCTGAACGCGACGAAGGAGAGCCGCGATGCCTATATCGACCGCTTCATAGAGCCTGTGCGACAGCGGCTTGAGGACATCGGGCTGAAGTTTCACATGAAGGGCCGCACGAAGTCCATACACTCCATCTGGCAGAAGATGAAGAAGCAGAAATGCGGCTTCGAGGGCATCTACGACCTCTTCGCCATCCGCATCATCATCGACTCGCCTCTGGAGAAGGAGAAGATGCAATGCTGGCAGGCATTCTCGATCGTCACGGATATGTACCAGCCCAATCCGAAGCGCCTGCGCGACTGGCTGAGCGTGCCGAAGTCGAACGGCTACGAGAGTCTGCACATCACGGTGCTCGGACCCGAACAGAAATGGGTGGAGGTGCAGATTCGCACGGAGCGCATGGACGAGATTGCCGAGCGCGGCCTTGCTGCACACTGGCGCTACAAGGGCGTGAAGGGCGAGACGGGCCTCGACGAGTGGCTGACGAACATACGCACGGCCCTCGAGGCGGGCGACGACCTGCAGGTGATGGACCAGTTCAAGCTCGACCTCTACGACGACGAGGTGTTTGTGTTCACCCCGAAGGGCGACCTGCTGAAGTTCCCAAAGGGTGCGACGATTCTCGACCTCGCCTACCACATCCACTCGCACGTGGGAAGCACCTGCGTGGGCGGAAAGGTGAACGGCAAGGTGGTGGCTATCCGCCAGCAGCTGCACTCGGGCGACACGGTGGAGATTCTCACGCAGAGCACCCAGAAGCCGCGTCAGGAATGGCTGAACATCGTGAAGACCTCGCGTGCCCGCTCGAAGATACGCCTTGCCCTGAAGGAGACGCAGCAGAAGGACGGGCGCCTCGCGAAGGAGATGCTGGAGCGCAAGCTGAAGAACAAGAAGATTGAATACTCCGAGAGCATCCTCGCCCACACCATCAAGAAGCTGGGATTCAAGGAGGCGGGCGACTTCTATAAGCAGCTGGCAGAGGAGAAGCTCGACGTGAACCTCGTGTTGGAGAAATACCAGGAGGTGCGCGACTACGACCTGAATCTCAACACGCCTGCACAAACGCGAAGCGCTGAGGAGTACAACTTCGATATCAAAGACGACCAGAACCAGCACAGCAGCGACGACGAGCTGGTCATCGGCAGCGACCTTAAGGGCATCGACTATTCGCTCGCCAAGTGCTGCCGCCCCATCTACGGCGACGACATCTTCGGCTTCGTCACCGTGAGCGGAGGCATCAAGGTGCATCGCACCAACTGTCCGAATGCCCGCCACCTGCGTGAGAACATGGGCTATAGAGTTGTGCGCGCCCGCTGGAGTGGCAAGGGCGGTTCGCAATACAGCATCACGCTGAACATCATCGGCAACGACGACATCGGCATCGTGAACAACATCACGAGCATCATCTCGAAAGAGGAGAAGATCATGATGCGCTCCATCAACATCGACTCGCACGACGGACTCTTCGACGGACACCTGACCGTGATGGTGGAGGACACCTCGCGCATGGAGTCGCTCATCAAGAAGCTCAGGACGGTGAAGGGCGTGAAGTCGGTCAGCAGATTATAAAACTATTGCACAAACGATATGAGACACCCGTTTCTCTCCATCATCTCCCTTGCTGTGGCGACCGTGATGTTGCCCGTTGTTCAGGCGAGGGCGCAGCAGTACACAAAGAAGGACAGCGTGAAGGTCGTTGCCCTGCTCAACGAGGCACGTCAGCAACCTGCCGACACCAACTGGATGCTCTACTTCGCCCGCCAGCTGACCGACATCCCCTATGTGGCCAAGACGCTGGAGGTGAACAGCGAGGAGCAGCTCATCGTGAACCTGCGGCAGCTCGATTGCACGACGTATGTGGAAACCGTGACGGCGCTGACGCTCTGCATGAAACGCAACCGCTATGAGTTCAGCGACTACTGCCGATACCTGCGTCTGTTGCGCTATCGCGGCGGAGAGGTGTCGTACGTCAACCGACTGCACTATTTCACCTCGTGGATAGCTGACAAGACGTGCATGGGATTCGTCGTGGAGCCCAACAAGCCGAAAGAGGCGTTTACGGCTACGCAGACGCTGAAGATCAACTACATGTCGACTCACGTCAAGCAGTATCCGATGCTCGTGGGCCATCCCGACTGGGTAGAGCAGATCAGCGAGACGGAACAGAATCTGACTGGCAGGACATTCCCTTACATCCCCAAGGGCGAAATCGCCAATACGGAAGTGTTTTGGGATGCTATCCAGGACGGCGACATCATCGCTATCTGCACGAACAAAGAGGGCCTCGACACTTCGCACATCGGTATCGCCGTGTGGCATGTCGACGGCCTGCACCTGCTCAACGCGTCGCAAATTCACAAGAAGACTATCGAGGAACCGATGACGATGTATAACTATATGCAGAAACACCCGTCGCAGACAGGAATTCGCGTCATTCGTCTGCTATAATTCCCATCAACTCCCATCATTCCCATCAACTCCCATTAAATTCGCACCATGGCAAGAAAAAAGAAACCCTTCCCGATACTTGAAAACATCACCATCACCGATGTGGCTGCAGAAGGCAAGTCGCTGGTGAGAATCACGACTCCCGCCCACGACGGCATTCCCGAAGGCCAGCTTGTGGTCTTTGTGCCTTGGGCTGTTCCGGGCGACATCGTCGACTTGCAGATACGCCGAAAGAAGCACAGCTATGCCGAGGCAGAGGTGGTCAGATACCGACGGCTGAGTCCGCTGCGCACCACGCCCCGCTGCCGGCACTTCGGCGTGTGCGGTGGATGCAAATGGCAGCAGCTTCCCTACGAGGAACAACTGAGCTTCAAACAACAGCAGGTGTACGACCAGCTGACACGCATCGGACACCTGCAACTGCCGAAGCCCGGCACCACTACCGACGACGGCTCGTGCACGTTCCACAACATCATGGGCTCGGTGAAGCAATACGAATACCGCAACAAGCTCGACTTCGGAGCTGCCAACAAGCGCTATCTGACAAAGGAGGAGATCCGCCAGCTGCCCGAGCGAGAGGGAGCCGAGAGCGCAAAGAATCTGCCTGCACTGGGTTTCCACATCACGGGTGCGTTCGACAAGGTGCTGCCCATCGAGCAATGTCATCTGATGGACCCGCTGCACAACGAAATACGCAACGAGATCTACGACTATGCGATGCAACACGGCCTCTCGTTCTTCGACCTCCGCGAGCAGACGGGACTGCTGCGCGACGTCATCATACGCAACTCAAATACGGGCGAATGGATGGTCATCGTGCAGGTGAAACTGCAGGAGGCCGATGACCGCCAACAGCTTTTCGCTTTACTTCAACACATCGCAGATAAGTTCCCGCAGATCAGTTCGTTACTATGGGTGGACAACCAGAAGTGCAACGACACCTTCGGCGACCTCGACGTGCATGTGTTCAAGGGTAACGACCATATCTACGAGATGATGGAAGACCTGCGCTTCAAGGTGGGTCCGAAGTCGTTCTATCAGACCAATACCGAGCAGGCATACCACCTCTATAGCGTTGCTCGGGAGTTTAGCCTGGGGGGAGGTTGGAAGGGGCTTCCTCTTATCTACGACCTCTACACGGGAACGGGCACCATTGCCAACTTCGTGGCACGGCAGGCGCGGCAGGTCATCGGTATCGAATATGTGCCGGAGGCCATTGAGGATGCGAAAGTGAACTCGCAGGTGAACAATATCGACAACACCCTCTTCTATGCGGGCGACATGAAGGATATCCTCACCGATGACTTCATTCTTGCCCACGGGCGTCCTGACGTCATCATCACCGATCCTCCGCGAGCCGGTATGCATCCCGACGTCGTGAAGACCATCATGAATGCCGCACCCGCGCGCATCGTCTACGTCAGCTGCAATCCCGCCACGCAGGCACGCGACCTCGAAGTTCTCACCCGCGACTACCGCATTACCCACATTCAGCCTGTCGACATGTTCCCCCACACACCACACGTGGAGAACGTCGTACTGGTCGAACGCCTATAAAAAGGGCAGGATTACCACGCGAACATACGGTCGACGTCTTCACGCTTCATCTTGGGTGTCAGAAGGCTGACTATCCACACCACGACAAAACCGCCCACCATTGCGATGGCACCGCAGTTGATGGGGTTGATGGGGTTACCCAACAGCATATTGACGACCGTGAGGCCTACACCCCAAGCAAAGCACGCCCAGACAGAGGCGGTGGTGACGCCGCGCCAATAGAGACCCAGCATGAACGGTGCGAGGAAGGCTCCTGCAAGGGCACCCCACGAGATTCCCATGAGCTGTGCGATGAACGTCGGCGGATTGAGTGCGATGAGAAGCGAGATGGCTATGAAGAACACGATGAGAACACGCATCACAACCACTTTACGGTGCTCGACATGCTCGGCTACAAGGTCGTCGATGGTTCCCTCCTCCACCTCTCCAGGCAGCGATTTCTTATCGCGGTAGATGAGGTCGAGGGTCATCGTCGATGAGGAGGTGAGCACGAGTGAGGCGAGCGTCGACATGGATGCGGAGAGCACAAGCAGCACGACGAGAGCTATGATGAAATCGGGCAACGAGGTAAGCATAGAGGGCACGATGGCATCGAAGTCCAGTCGGCCGTTGGGAAGTGTAGGCGGTGTACCGAAGAGTCGGCCGAAGCCACCGAGGAAGTAGCAGCCTCCTGCCACGATGAAGGCGAAGATGGTGGAGATGATGGTGCCGCGGCGAATAGCGCCCTCATCGGTGATGCTGTAGAACTTACCGACCATCTGCGGCAGACCCCATGTGCCGAGCGAGGTCAGCACGACGACACCCAGCAGGTTCCAGGGATCGGGACCCCACAGCGAGGCAAAGCCACCGTTGGCTGTAGTGCCCGCGGGCTCGTCAGCAGGCAGCGATGCCATCTTCTCGAAAGCTGCCGTGAATCCACCTTGTGAGTTCAGTACAACGGCGATAACGGTGATGATGCCGAAGAGCATGATGATGCCTTGTATGAAGTCGTTCATGGCAGTAGCCTTGTAGCCGCCGAGGATCACATAGACTGCAGTAAGAATGGCCATGATGATGACGCAGTACTCGTAAGGAACGCAGAATCCCATCTCGAAGAGCGTGGAGATACCTTTGTAGACGCCTGCCGTATAGGGAATGAGGAAGACGAAAGCGATGATGCTGGCAGCCACGCGCAGGCCCTGACTCTGATAGCGGGTACCGAAGAAGTCGGGCATGGTGCGACTCTCGATGTGTTGCGTCATGAGCTTGGTGCGTCGTCCGAGCACCAGCCATGCGAGGAGTGAACCGATGACTGCATTACCCACACCGATCCACGTCGATGAGAGGCCGTATTTCCAACCGAACTGCCCTGCATAGCCCACGAAGACCACAGCCGAGAAATAACTGGTGCCATAGGCGAAAGCCGTCAGCCACGGGCCTACGGTGCGTCCGCCGAGCACAAATCCGTCAACGCTGGCGGCTTGCTTGCGGGAGTATAGTCCTACGCCAATCATGACAGTCACAAAAATAATGGTAAGGAGAATCTTGATGAACATAATTTATTTGATTTACGATTTACGATTTAACTCGAAACTAGAAACTCGAAACTAGAAACTCGAAACTAGAAACTCGAAACTAGAAACTAGAAACTCGAAACTAGGAACTCGAAACTAGGAACTCGGAACTATATTGTCAAAACGCGAACTGCACTTGTGCCTGTAACCAGCTGTAGTCCTGCTGGAATTGACTCCACGTGTAGGTGTACTGTAGTTGTACGCGGCACTTCTTATAGAACCAATACTGCAGTCCGAGCGTGCCTTGCGTCTGGTCGTATTCGAGCGAGGTGTTGCGATCGTAATAGTCGGCGCTTGCGATGACATCGATGCCCTCGACGAGGGGAACGCAAGCGGTGATATAGCCACCACGACTGCCCACATCACCATCCTTACCTCCCAACCACTCGGTGCGAAGGCTGATAGGACGTGCCTCCTTGTATTTTCCGGGCGCATAGGCTCCTGTCTTCAGTTCAGCTCCGATGCTATAGCGGTCGCGCGTATAATCGTCACCCGTCTTCACACTGGGATTCCAATCGGCTTCACCAATGGCATGACCCTTACCCTTCTGCCCTGAAACCACGAAGCGCAGTCCGTCGACAGGCTTCACTTCGAGACGGGCGATGAAGTCTTTATGTTTGTTGCCGTCGCGGCGATTCACGCCCTGTCCGTTCATCACAGCAAGCTCATAGTGCAGGTGGCTATTGAAGAGGTCGCCATAAGCCATCAGACCCATATCGCGACCATAGTTGACACCGTGAAGCGGATCGGGACCTTCGCCGGCGAGATAAAGCACCGCCTGCGAATAGACGTCGATGAGCTCGAGCTGTGTGGGCGATAGCGGATTCTCCAGCGTGTAGCTGTGCTTGAACTGTCCCAGACGGACGGTCAGCGACTTATCGTTGGAGAAGCGGTAGTCGGTGTAGTATTCCTGTACGACGCTCGAGAAGTCGTGCATGAAGAGGAACGACCAGCGGTCGGTGATGCGGGCCTTCGCCCAGAGCAGCGTACGCTTCAGGTTGAAGTCGTTGCGGTTGGTGTTGTTGGTGTTCTGCCAGGAATAGCCCGCCTGCGCATAACCATTGAAGGTGACACGACTGGTGACGTCCTTCATCCAGTCGGTTTCCTGTTGCGCCATCGCCGCACTACTGCTCAAAGCAGCCAGCGCAACGGCGAGCACAGCAATTTTCAAGTGTTGTCTTCTCATTATTATCATGTATTGTTTTGTATCCTGTTGCAATTCTTTTTCACAAGAAGGGTGTTTTCTCTTTGACGGGCATACAGAGACATATGCTTTCAAATTGTCGGCAAAGATACGGAAAATTCTGCAATCTGGAAAATATTTTACCTTTTTTCTTTCCGTTTTGAACAATTATGTTCGGTTTCCCGACGGAAATCGGCCTATTCCCCTATCACTTCATGATCAGAATGAGTTTCCGCAAATAGTGTGCAGAGCGGCGTGTCAGTCAGAAAAAGAGCAATAAATTTGGACATTTCAATTCTTTTGTTTATCTTTGCAGGTTGGAATATAACATATAACAACAATAATTAAACAAAAAGTATGAAAAAAATCATGATGATTGCGCTCCTGGCTGCAATGACGCTGGCCGCAAGCGCACAAGAAAAGAAAACCGTCGAACTGCCTGCATGGGTGAACAACGTGAAGTTCTCGGGCTACGGAATGGTGCAGTATCAAGCTCACGACAAGGAAGGTGCCGAGGAGAACTCGTTCCAGCTGCGCCTGTTACGTCTTGCTCTCGAAGGCCGCATCCAGCAGGACTGGTATTGGAAGATGCAGCTGCAGATGAACGGTAACGTTTCGTCGTTGAATTCATCGCCCCGCATTGTCGACGCTTTTGCCGAGTGGCAGAAGTATGAGTACTTCAAGGTGAAGGCAGGTCAGTTCAAGCGTCCGTTCACGTTTGAGAACCCCATGCACCCCATCACGCAGGGCTTCATGTCGTACTCGCAACCCGTCTCGAAGCTCTCCGGCTTCTCCGATCGTACGGGTGAGCACTCCTGCAACGGCCGTGACATCGGTCTGCAGATTCAGGGTGACTTCCTGAAGGACAACACCGGTCGCAACCTCCTGCACTACCAGGTGGGTGTGTTCAACGGTGAAGGTATCAACACGAAGGACAAGGACAACAAGAAGGACATCATCGGTGGAATGTGGGTGATGCCCATCAAGGGTATGCGCATCGGTGCTTTCGGATGGACGGGTACGCGCTATATGACCACTACGCAGACAGTGGAAGGTCTTAGCGTCGTCAAGACCGAGAGCGTACGCAAGAACCGCTATGCGCTTTCTGCCGAGTATGCCCTGAACGACTGGACGGTTCGTTCGGAGTATATCCACAGCCAGGGCTTTGCCGCAAACAAGGACAAGGGCGACAAGGCTGATGGTTGGTATGCGCTCGCCATCGCTCCTATCATCAAGAACAAGATGCACGCCAAGGCCCGCTATGACTGCTATCGCGATCAGAAGACCTGGGCATCGAGCAAAACATATTATGAAGTGGGAGCAGACTATCTGCTCTCAAAGAACCTGCAGGTGAACTTTGAGTATGCTCGCGTCAACGAGCGCGCTACTCACAGCAACTACAACCTGGTGGATCTGGAGCTCGATTTCCGCTTCTAATTATGTATTTCATAGGGGCAGGCGCCCATGTCTGCCCCACTTTAATGCTCTAATCTTGAAACTCTAAACTTAAAACTTTAAAACTTAAATTTTATGAACAACATTCCAACTGTATTCTGGCTGGTGCCCATAGCCTCTATCGTAGCTCTGAGCATGGCCTGGTTCTTCTTCAAGAGTATGATCAAAGCCGACGAAGGCACTCCCCGCATGCGTGAAATTGCTAAGTACGTGCGCGACGGTGCTATGGCTTACCTCAAACAACAATACAAAGTGGTGCTTTATGTGTTCATCGCTTTGGCAGCAATTTTCGCCTTCATGGCCTACGTGCTGCACGTGCAGAACCCATGGGTGCCGTTCGCATTCCTCACCGGTGGTTTCTTCTCGGGCTTGGCTGGCTTCTTCGGAATGAAGACTGCTACATACGCCAGCGGACGTACCGCTAATGCTGCCCGTAAGAGCCTCGACGCTGGTCTGAAGATTGCCTTCCGCTCGGGTGCCGTGATGGGTCTGACGGTGGTTGGTCTCGGTCTGCTCGACATCGCTATCTGGTTCGTCGTGCTGAACCACTTTGAGCACGGCGCACTCATCGCTATCACGACTACGATGCTGACCTTCGGTATGGGTGCTTCGACGCAGGCTCTGTTCGCTCGTGTCGGCGGTGGAATCTACACCAAGGCTGCCGACGTAGGTGCAGACATCGTGGGTAAGGTGGAAGCTGATATTCCCGAGGACGATCCCCGCAACCCCGCTACCATCGCCGACAACGTGGGTGATAACGTTGGCGACGTGGCAGGTATGGGTGCCGACCTCTACGAGAGCTACTGCGGATCTATCCTTTCCACCGCTGCCCTTGGTGCTGCCGCCTTTGCAGCCGTGGGAGGCGAGACACAGCTGAAGGCCGTCATCGCTCCGATGCTCATCGCAGCCGTTGGCGTGTTCCTGTCGCTGCTCGGCATCTTCCTGGTTCGCACGAAGGAAGGCGCTTCCATGCGCGACCTGCTGAAGTCGCTTGCTCTGGGTACGAATGTTTCGGCCGTGCTCATCGCTGTTGCAACCTTCGCCATCCTCTATCTGCTCGGTGTTGAGAACTGGCTCGGTCTGTCGTTCTCTGTCATCAGCGGTCTGGCTGCAGGCGTGATTATCGGACAGGCAACAGAATACTATACTTCGCATTCCTACAAGCCAACTCAGAAGATTTCGGAAGCTGGGCTTACGGGGTCGGCAACCGTTATCATCAAGGGTATCGGCACGGGAATGATCTCTACCTGCATCCCCGTTATCACGATTGGCGTAGCTATTCTGATGAGTTACTTGTGCGCTAACGGATTCGATCTCTCGATGACTTCCGAGAGCCTTGCACACGGTCTTTATGGCGTAGGTATCGCTGCTGTGGGTATGCTCTCAACGCTGGGTATCACGCTGGCTACCGATGCTTACGGACCCATCGCCGACAATGCTGGTGGTAACGCTGAGATGAGCGAGCTGGGTGAAGAGGTGCGTCATCGTACCGATGCACTCGACGCTCTCGGCAACACCACTGCTGCTACAGGTAAGGGCTTCGCTATCGGTTCGGCTGCTCTCACCGCTCTGGCTCTGCTTGCTTCCTACATCGAGGAAATCAAGATTGCTATGGAGCGTGCAGGTACCGAGATGACCAACGTGAAGGGCGAGATTATCAGCGCAGCTCAGGCCACTATCCCCGACTTCATGAACTTCTTCCAAGTGAACCTGATGAACCCGAAAGTGCTCGTGGGTGCCTTCATCGGTGCTATGGCTGCATTCCTGTTCTGCGGTCTTACAATGGAAGCCGTGGGCCGTGCTGCCCAGAAGATGGTTGTTGAGGTGCGTCGCCAGTTCAAGGAGATTGCAGGTATCCTCGAGGGTACGGGAACTCCCGACTACGGTCGTTGCGTTGAGATCTCCACACGTGCAGCTCAGCACGAGATGATCTTCCCCTCGATCCTCGCTATTCTCATCCCCATTATCGTAGGTTGCCTGCTGGGCGTAGCCGGTGTACTTGGTCTGCTCGTTGGCGCTTTGGCCGGTGGCTTCACGCTCGCCGTGTTCATGGCTAATGCCGGAGGTGCTTGGGACAACGCCAAGAAGAATGTCGAGGAAGGAAACTTCGGCGGTAAGGGTTCGTTTGCCCACAAGGCAACGATCGTCGGCGATACGGTCGGCGACCCGTTCAAGGACACCAGCGGTCCGTCGCTGAACATCCTTATCAAACTCATGTCGATGGTCAGCATCGTGATGGCAGGCCTCACAGTAGCATTCATTTAATAAAGTATACTCACGTGGTGGAGTTCGACCTCCCGTCCTGCTCCACCACGTTTTACCAAAAACCTAAACAAACAACGGCTTAAACTATTATGGCTGAAGAAGAGAAACGTCAAACCGAACAAGACAATCACACTCATCATCACCACCACCATCATCATTCGCATAGCAGTAGTGATAGTGGGAGTGAGAAGAGTAGCCATAAGCATAGGCACAGCAGTAAGCACAAACACAAAGACGATGCTGAACAATTCAAGAACAGCAACCTGAACGCAAAGAAAAGAAGGAAGGCGTTAAAGAAAATAATGTTCGCTGTGATGTGCATCCTGGCAATCTGCATCACACTGTATGTGGTATACATCTATTCGGTAAACTAACAACGCATACGAAGGGAGGAAAACAAAATGTGGGAACAGGACTTTCAAGGTGCCTGTTCCCACATTTTATTAGATTAACTTGAGACGTTATCCACCAAAGTTATCATACATAATGCTTTCGGGCTCTACACCGAGCGAGTCGAGCATTTGAACGACAGCATTCGACATCGGGCCGGGACCGCACATGTAGTATTCCACATCCTCGGGAGCCTCGTGGTCCTTCAGGTAAGTGTTGTACATGACCTGATGCACGAAGCCCGGAGTGTACTTCACACCAGCAGCATCGGCAGCAGGATCGGGACGGTCGAGAGCGAGGTGGAAGTGGAAGTTGGGGAATTCCTTCTCCAATCCAAGGAAGTCGTCGAGATAGAACACTTCGTTCAGGGCGCGTGCTCCGTAGAAGTAGTGCATCTCGCGATCCGTTGTATGGAGGGTCTTCGTCATATGCATGATCTGTGCGCGCAGCGGAGCCATACCGGCACCACCACCAACCCAGATCATCTCACGCTTCGAGTCGAAGTGCGGATGGAAGTCACCAAAGGGACCCGACATGATAACCTTATCGCCAGGCTTCAGCGAGAAGATATACGACGAAGCAATACCCGGATTCACCTCCATGAATCCACTCTTGTCGGGCTTAAACGGCGGTGTCGCGATACGAACGGTAAGCATGAACACATCGCCCTCAGCAGGATAGTTGGCCATCGAGTAAGCGCGAATGGTAGGCTCTGGATTCTTACACTTCAGGTCGAACATCTTGAACTTCTCCCACGAAGGAACATACTCTGGAGTGATGAGATCGCGGTCGTAGTCGTTGTAGTCGACACAATCGAAGGCAGGAATCTTAATCTGAGCATAGGAGCCGGGAATAAAGTCCATGTGCTCGCCCGGAGGCAGCTGCACCTTGAACTCCTTGATGAATGTAGCCACGTTCTTGTTGGAGATAACGGTACACTCATATTCCTTGACACCAAGAATGCTTTCGTTGACGTGTATGCTAAGATCGCCTTTCACTTTGCATTGACAACCGAGACGCCATCCTTCCTTTATCTCCTTGCGAGAGAAGTGGGGACGCTCGGAGTCGAGGATCTCTCCCCCACCCTCAAGTACCTGCACCTTGCATTGTCCGCAGCTAGCCTTACCACCGCATGCAGAAGGAAGGAAGATGCCGTTCTCGTTGAGCGTTGCCATGAGATTGTTGCCCTGAGCGACGTTGAGAGTGCGATCACCATTGACAGTAATATTCACGTTGCCCGATGGTGACAGATATTTCTTTGCCACCAGCAGGACGATCACCAAAAGGAGTATTACCAATAGGAAAACTCCAATACTATATGCTATAAACTGTGCCATATTTCAAATTGAAAATTGAGAATTGACAATTGAAAATTAAATACTGAGTCCACTGAAGCACATCATAGCCATAGCCATGAGGCCTACGGTAATGAACGTAATGCCCAATCCCTGCAGAGGCTTTGGCACATCGCAGTATTGCATCTTCTCACGGATAGCACCCAGAAGCACAATAGCGAGGGTCCAGCCAAGTCCGGAACCGATGGCATAGACGATAGCGTCCCAGACAGAGGTGATAGCCTGTGAGTTGGAGGGATCAAGCAGAATGCGCTGCTGCATGAAGAGCGAAGCACCCATGATAGCGCAGTTCACAGCGATAAGAGGTAGGAAGATTCCAAGTGCAGCATAGAGCGACGGAGAGTACTTCTCGACAACCATCTCAACCAGCTGCACCATGCCGGCGATGACAGCAATGAAGAGAATGAACGAGAGATAGCTCAGGTCGACACCCTCGACTAGACAGTCGGGGCCGAGCACTTTAGTTTGCAACAGATAGTCGACAGGCACCGTGACAAAGAGCACAAACGTGACGGCCATACCCAGGCCCAATGATGTCTTCACCGTCTTCGACACGGCCAGATAAGAGCACATGCCAAGGAAGAAGGCAAAGATCATGTTGTCGACAAATATCGAACGGAAGAATAATGATATTGCGTGTTCCATAACTTATTTCTCCTTATAAAAATATGCACGATGTACCCAGATGACACAACCCACAAGGATGAGCGCCATAGCCGGCATAGTCATCATTCCATTGTTGAAGTAGCCTAGATCGTAAGCACCCTGAGGAATAATCTGGAAGCCCAGCAGAGAGCCACGTCCAAAGAACTCGCGCAGAGCACCGACAATGATCAGGATCATAGCGTAGCCCAGACCATTACCAACACCATCGAGGAACGACGGCCAAGGCTTGTTTTGCATGGCGAAGGCCTCGAGGCGTCCCATCAGGATACAGTTGGTGATAATCAGACCTACATACACAGAGAGCTGCACGCTGACATCGTAGACATAAGCCTTCAGAATCTGAGAGACGATTGTTACGAGAGCAGCCACCACCACCAGCTGTACCACGATGCGGATGCGGTTGGGAATGGTGTTGCGGATGAGCGAGATGATGACGTTGGCAAAAGACGTAATCACCGTAACGGCAAGTCCCATCACAATGGCAGGCTTCAGCTGGCTTGTGACGGCGAGCGCCGAGCAGATACCCAGTACCTGTACAAGTATCGGGTGGTCGAGGTTCAACGGGTTGGTCAAAGCCTCTTTATTTTGTTTGCTTAGTAATGCCATAGTCTTATTCCTCCTCTACAGTTTGTGTTTGTTCCTGTAATGACTTCAATCCTTGCAAACCTTCACGAAGCATGTCGCTCACACCATTCGAAGTGAGCGTGGCACCCGTGACGCAATCTACTTCAGAGTCCGGATTAGCAACCTTCTTCACGACGGCGATGGCAACAGAACCGTCGTCAGCAAAGATCTTCTTCCCTTGAAAGCGCTCCTGCCATTCCTTGGAGTCCTTGATTTCGGCACCCAGGCCAGCAGTCTCGCCTTCATGATTGAAGTAAGCTCCATAGATAGTGTTCAGGTCGTCGTCGACCGAGACAAAACCGCTGATGCCACCCCAGAGGCCCATGCCTTTCAAGGGAACCACATACTTGGTCTGTCCGTCGACCTTGCATTCGTAATACTTGAATCCCTCCTTGCCTTCTGCCTCAGTGAGAACAACCTCCTTGTACTTGGCTTCAGCTTCTGCTCCGTCCAAGCCTCGGATGTTCAGCGAATAGAGAATCTGCTTCTTGATATCGAGGGCCACGTTAGCGTCCTGCATCGGCTTCAATGCCTTGAAGATGAATGCCAGCAGGAAGGCCACGATTACTACGAGAACGGCACTATATATAATAATGTACGCGTTGCTGTTGGTATTTAACTTACTCATTTTGTACCTCCTCTCTTCATTCGTTTCGAGATGTTACGTGCCACAACACAATGGTCGATTAGAGGTGCTACCATGTTACCGAAGAAGATGGCAAGCATCATGCCTTCGGGATAGCCGGGATTCATCACACGGATGATGATGGCCAGCGCACCAATAATGAATCCATAGAAATACTTACCTGTCTCCGTACGAGCCGAGGTAACAGGATCGGTAGCCATGAAGACGGCACCGAAGCAGAAACCACCCGTAACAAAATGCTGGACTGTTGTCATCGGTGATGTTCCCGTCTCGTGGAAGATGAACGACATCAGGGCTCCACCCACAAACACAGACAACATGGTACGCCAAGAAGCGATGCCTGTCCAGAGCAGGATGACGGCACCAATAGCAATAGCAATGAGCGATGTCTCACCGATAGAACCGGGAATGAATCCAAGTGCCATATCAAGCATCGATGCATCGGGGGTGATGCCCTGTGCAATCTCGCCGAGAGGCGTGGCAGCGGTGAAGCCGTCAGGCAGGTCGTTACCCAGTCCGAAAATGGAATTCTGAGCTACCCAGATGGTGTCGCCCGTCATCTTCGAAGGATAGGAGAAGAACAGGAACATACGGGCTGCGATAGCCGGGTTGAAAATGTTCATGCCCGTACCACCGAAAATCTCCTTACAGAAAATTACGCTGAAGGCGCAGGCAAGAGCCAGCATCCAGAGCGGACAGCCGATTGGGATGATGAGCGGGATGATAATACCGCTGACGAGATATCCTTCCTGAATCTCCTCGCCTTTCCATTGAGCCCATATGAACTCAATGCCGAGACCCACGATGTAGCTCACCAGAATCTTCGGCAGCACAGCCAGGAAGCCATACACGAAGATTTCAAAGAACGATGCCGAGGCCAGCGTGCCTGCGGCTAGATAGTTCTGATAGCCCACGTTGTACATACCGAACAGCATGGCCGGCATCAGCGCGATGACCACCATCGACATGATGCGCTTCGAGTCGATGGCATCGTGGATATGAGCACCGCTCTTTGCCGTGGAGTTGGGGACAAAGAGGAATGTCTCAAAACCATCGAAGACACTTCTGAGGGCATGCAGCTTGCCACCCTCCTCGAAGTTGGGCTTTATCTGATTGAGATATTTTCTTAATGCGTTCATAAATGAATTTATGTATTTACGATTTATGATTGTCGGATTTACGATTTAAGCATTCTCCTTGCGCAGCGTGTTCAAGCCCTCGCGCACAATCTTCTGGAGTTCCAGCTTCGATGAGTCCACAAACTCGGCTACAGCAAAGTCCTCAGGACTTACCTCATAGATACCCAGTTGCTCCTGGCGGTCGATGTCGCCGGTGATGATAGCCTTGATGAGGTATTCACCCAGAATGTCCATCGGCAGCACACTATCGTACTCACCACTCATGATCATGTGACGCTCACCACCTTTCACACGTGCATCGAGGCGATACTTCCTGTTGGGGAAGAGCCAGGAGAAGTAGCTGCGGTTTGTTGAGAAGTCTTTCATGCGAGGCATGATCCAGCCCAGCATCTCATCGTTGTCATCGCCCTCGGGAATAGCACACACCTCGCTGGTGTGGGCACCGAGATAGCCGTCGAGCGTATCCTTGCGGCCTGTGAGCGGGTTTCCATTGATCAGGCGCACATGTTCCTTCTGAGCCAGACGTCCTTCGAACAATACACTCAGCGGTGTTCCCACCAGCACGTCGGCATAGGCAGGATTGGTAACTTCGCTGCCGGCAATAGCCACCGTACGGGTGAGGTCGACATGTCCCGTGAGGAACAGGCGTCCGAAGAAAATGACTGCTGTGGGGTCAACCGTCCAGACCACCTCACCCTTGTTGACCGGGTCGATGTGATTCACCTGCACACCAACGTTACCTGCCGGACAGGGACCGTCAAAGATGTTCACGTCGACATCCTTAGCCTTGTGCAACACTTCGTTCACCTGAAGCAAACCGATACCCAGATACGTCTTCGCCATCTTTGAGAGAGCAGTCAGGCCAGTCTGGAAAGCCTCTTCGTTGCCTTGCAGTTCATACTCGAACTTTCCTGCCAGAGGCATGTCGCGAAGAGCCGACACAAAGATGGCCTTCGGCGTTGTCAGCGGACTGGTGGCAACAGCATAGGGAAGCTGGTTGATGTAACCAAAGAGGCCTGCTTCTAGCAGGGCCTGCTTCACCTCATCGCCCGTGAGCGCTGTCACATCCTTCTTGCCAAAGTCAGCATACTCTTGCTCTGCATCGGCTTTCACCTTCACACAGAGCACCTTACGTCTGTCACCACGAACAATCGCGCTCACCTCACCACTAACAGGTGAGGCAAAACGCACCTCAGGGCAGTTCTTGTCGACAAACAGGGGTTCGCCGGCTTTCACATGGTCGCCTTCACGTACCACCACTTTCGGGACAACACCAGTGAAGTCATCAGGCTGCAGGGCATATTCCTTGCATTTCCACACCTCCACTTTTGTCTCTACGGCAGCACCCTCCAGCTTGATGTCTAAGCCTTTGCGTAACTTAATTAAATTTGCCATAATTACAAAAAACTATTTATTAAGATTATAATCTGTAAAAAACCGATGCAAATTTAACAAAAATTCGGCAGATAACGAACAAAAAACCATTTTTTATTTCCACTTCACACATTTTTCATGTAAATTTGCAGCTGATTTGAAGAGAACTAGAAGAATAATCAGCGGAGTAATATGGACCATCGTTGGTCTGTATGCACTCGTTGTGATACTGTTGCAAGTACCTGCAGTACAGAAATCCATTGGCAGCACCGTAGCCAGCGCACTCTCCGACAAACTCGGCACAGAGGTGAGCGTGGGACGTGTGAACCTGGGATTCCTCAACCGTATCATTATCGACGATGTGAAGATAGATGACCAGAGCAAAAGGCCCATGCTGTCGTCAGCACGCCTCTCAGCAAAGTTCGAAGTGCTGCCCCTCACCAAAGGTCGTATCGTCATCACGTCGGCTCAGGTGTTCGGTCTGCATGCTTCTCTGGTACAGGACACACCCGAGAGCAAACCCAACTTCCAGTTCGTCCTCGACTCGCTGGCATCGAAGGATACTACCAGCCACACCCCTCTTGACCTGAAGATCAATTCCCTTATCATACGTCGCGGCCAGGTGGCCTACGACAAGTTGTTCAAGGCACCCAAGTCTGGCCAGTTCTCGCCCGACCACATCCATGCAAGCGATATCAGCGCCCACATCATGCTGCATGCCCTGCAGGATGACTCCCTGAATCTCAACGTGAAGCGCATGTCGATGAAGGAAGCCTCGGGCCTAAACGTCAAGAACCTGAAACTGAAGCTCGTTGCCAACCGCCAGCATGCCGACCTGCAGGACTTTTCCCTGGAACTGCCGCAATCGCAGTTTGCAATCGACCACATCAACGCCACTTATCGTCACGAGAACGGTAAGTTCCTTCCTGCCACGCTTCAGTACGAGTGTGAGATTCCGAAGGTTGCTGTGACCCTTTCCGACCTCAAGGCCCTTGTCCCAGCCTTCGAGAACAACAATAATACCATCGACCTTTCGTCACGAATCGACGGCACCAGCACGGGTGTCCACGTGGAGCGTCTCAACGTTTCTTCGCCCGATGGTACCGTGAAGCTACATGCCGACGGTTCCTTCAGCGACTGGGGAGCACATCCCCGCTGGAATGCCAATGTCAGGGAGATGTTTATCAACAGTGACGGAATACAGTTCCTTGCCTCCACCCTCTCGAAGAAGGTGAAGATTCCTGCCGAGGTGACCCGCATGGGCGATATTGCTTTCTCAGGTACACTGGGCGGTGTGGAAAAGGACATAGCTGTCAAGGGACAGCTCGACTCTGATGCCGGTAATGCACAATTGGCATTAGGTCTGAATGGCAGGCAGTTCACAGGACATGTGAAGACCGACGGCATCAACCTTCAGCGCATACTGGAGAACGAGCAGCTGGGAGTCATCGAAACCGACATCGACATCGACGGGTACCTTCCCTCCGGGCATCAGCAACCCTCTTTCAAGGCTAAGGGCAACATTAAACGCTTCGACTACAATGGCTACACCTACGACAACATCAATATCGACGGCACGCTCACGGGCAACATCTATCAGGGCAAGCTCGACATCGATGACCCCAATGTCTCAATGACACTCAATGGTCGTTTCAATGCCAAGACAGCATCGCCCGAAGCCAATCTCGTGGCTGTGGTCCGACACCTGAAGCCCTCTGCCCTGCACCTCTCTGACCAATGGGACGACAAGATACTCGGATTCAGCCTCACTGCCGATATGAAAGGCAACAATCTGAAGACGCTAAACGGACGAGCCGAGGTGAATAGTTTCACTCTTGCCGACGATGACAACTCCTTTGAAATCAATCATATAACCATCGATACAGAAAGTAAAGGTTCACGGCAGTCGCTAACCCTCGACAGCGACTTTGGGCACATGGAACTCAATGGTAAATACAACTACCAGACGCTCCTCCAGAGCCTTACAAACCATCTTGCGAAACGCATCCCCACCCTGCCTGGATTCAACAAGAGCTACAAGGCTGCCGACAACGAATTTGAGGTGAAAGCTCAGATCAACGATGCCGAGTGGCTACAGCAGTTCTTCAAGGTCCCACTTGTCTTGCACGAGCCCATGCAGCTCGACGGGTACCTTGACGACAAAAAGGAGCAACTCGTCATCAATGCCACCCTGCCGAGCTTCACGTACGACGACAAGAATTACAAGGATGCCGTCATCAATATCAGCACACCTACCGACACGCTGAAAGCACATGCCACCATCACGCGCCAGTCGGACAACGGCCAGACACTTTCCCTGATGCTCAATGCCGATGCTGCCGACAACCACGTGGCCACATCACTCTACTTCGACAATCAGGCACGCCAGCAGATGCGAGGCTGGCTGAATGCCGACACGCAGTTCTTCACCACTAGTGACCAGAAGGATGCTGCGCATGTCGACATCCACACTTCCGAGATTATCGTCAACGATACCATCTGGCATGTAGAGCCAGGAAATATCGTCTATAGCAAGAACGACCTCACCATCGACCACCTGGCCATCAAGCATGACAACCAGCACATCATCATCGACGGACGTGCTACCAACGAACCGACCGATACCCTGCTGGCCGACCTGAAGGACATCGATGTGAAGTACATCCTCGACCTGGTGAACTTCCACTCCGTTGAGTTCAGCGGACAAGCCACGGGAAAGGCTTATCTCACACATGCCTTTGGCACACCCGAGGCTGCCACGCAACTGCGTGTCGATGACTTCCGGTTCCAGAACGGACGCATGGGCGTGCTCACCGCTAATGCCCGCCTGAACAACGAGTTGAAGCAGATTGACATCCATGCTGTTGCCAACGACAACCTCTTCAGTATAGAGTCCCTTCGACCTGCCTACCCCCTTGAGCCACAGGCTGTTACGCCCGAGCCCTTCTCCTACATCGACATCAACGGATATGTGTCGCCACAGCGCAAAGACATCGAGTTGTTCATCGATCCTCACCACACTCGCGGAGAGTTCCTGGAGTCCTTCTGCGGTAGCTTCATGAACAATGTGAACTTAGGTATCGACGGCAACCTGAGGCTCTTCGGCCTGCTCAGCGACATCAACCTTGAGGGTACGGCAGTTGCCAACGGCACCCTGGGCATCACACCCCTGAACACCCGCTACACCCTGCGCAACGACACCATTCAACTCATTCCCAACGAGATCATGTTTGCCCGCGACACCATCTACGACAACCGTGAGCACATAGGAATCGTTACAGGAGCCCTCCACCACAAGAGCCTGAAGCAACTCTCCTACGACATTGGCGTGGAGGCACAGGACCTGCTGGCGTTCGATGTGCGTGACTTCGGCGACGACACCTTCTGCGGAACCGTCTATGGAACGGGCAGTTGCATGATTCGTGGACGTAGCGGTGAGGTGACCTTCGACATCGACGTCACCCCTGAGCGCGGCTCAGAGATACGCTACAATGCTGCCAGCCCCGATGCCATCAGCAACAGCGAGTTCATCACGTGGAACGACCGGGACAACCTACCTGAGGGAGTAGAGAAGGTAGAGAAGGTTGAGAGAGTTGAGAAAGTTGAGAAAGTGAAGGCCGACATCCCCACCGATGTGCGGTTGAACTTCAACATCAACGCTACGCCAAGCGCCACGCTGAAAGTCATCATGGACCAACAGTCGGGCGACTACATTGCCCTCAACGGCAACGGCTCCATCCGCGCCACCTATTACAACAAGGGCAGCTTCGACATGTTCGGTAACTACAACGTCGATCACGGCATCTACAAGCTCACCATCCAGAACGTCATCAAGAAGGACTTCCAGTTCCTTGAGGGCAGCACCATTGCCTTCGGCGGCGACCCCTACAATGCTGCGCTCAACCTGAAGGCACAATATACTGTGGCGGGCGTGCCCCTCTCTGACCTGAACATCGGCCGCTCCTTCACCTCGAATAACATCCGCGTGAACTGCCTGATGAACATCATGGGAACACCTGCACAGCCACGCGTGGAGTTCGACCTCGACATGCCTACCGTCGGAGCCGATGCCAAGCAGATGATATTCAGCCTGATCAACTCCGAGGAGGAGATGAACCAACAAGTGCTCTACCTGCTGGCCGTCGGACGCTTCTACAACCAGACCGCCAACAACGCCGGCGAGGGAGCAGCACAGCAGAGCCAGACATCGCTCGCCATGCAGAGCCTACTCAGCGGAACCATCTCTCAGCAAATCAACAACGTGCTGTCAAGCGTGGTGAAGAACCAGAACTGGAACTTCGGCGCCAACATCTCAACAGGCGACCAAGGCTTCTACAATGCTGAATACGAGGGACTGCTCAGCGGGCGCCTGCTCAACAACCGACTGCTCATCAACGGAGAGTTCGGCTATCGCGACAACCCCAATGCCACCAGTTCCTTCATCAGCGACTTCGACATACGCTACCTGCTGCTGCCCAACGGCAACCTCTCCATCAAGGTGTACAACCAGACCAACGACCGATACTTCACCCGCAACTCCCTCAACACACAGGGCATTGGCCTGCTCATGAAGAAGGACTTCAGCAACCTTTCCGACCTCTTCAACATGAAGAAGAAGCCCGCGAAGGACAGTGTCAGCGTCGGCGAATGAGGCGTTTTATCATCAAATTACACATTATTTATTATTTTTCTCTCGATTTTTTCGTGAGTGTAAAAGAATTTTTGTAATTTTGCACCCGATTTCATAAAATCAACATAAAGTCTCACTTTAATTTACAAATTTTTTAATTAACATTTATGTCAAATCTAAAAAACATTGAACCGCTGCAGGACTTCAATTGGGAAGAGTTTGAGAACGGTTCAGCAGTCGGCACAAGCCGCGAAGAGCTTCAAAAAGCTTATGACGAAACACTTAACAAGGTAGCCGACCATCAGGTCGTTGATGGCAAGGTGACAGCAGTCGACAAGAAGGAAGTTGTCGTGAACATCGGCTACAAGAGCGACGGTATCATCCCCGCTTCTGAGTTCCGCTACAACCCCGACCTGAAGGTGGGCGACGTTGTGGAAGTCTACGTAGAAAATGCAGAGGACAAGAAAGGCCAGCTCGTTCTCTCGCACAAGAAGGCTCGCCTGTCGAAGAGCTGGGAGCGTGTCAACGCTGCTCTCGACAACGAGGAAATTGTTACTGGCTTCATCAAGTGCCGCACGAAGGGTGGCATGATCGTCGATGTGTTTGGCATCGAGGCCTTCCTGCCCGGAAGCCAGATTGACGTGCATCCCATCCGCGACTACGACGTCTTCGTCGGCAAGACCATGGAGTTCAAGATTGTGAAGATCAATCAGGAATTCCGCAACGTGGTTGTCTCCCACAAGGCTCTCATCGAGGCTGAGCTCGAGGCCCAGAAGCGCGAGATCATCTCCAAGCTTGAGAAAGGCCAGATCCTTGAGGGTACCGTTAAGAACATCACCTCCTACGGCGTATTCGTCGATCTCGGCGGTGTTGACGGACTCATCCACATCACAGACCTCTCTTGGGGCCGCGTCAGCGATCCTCATGAAGTGGTTGCCCTCGACCAGAAGATCAACGTTGTCATCCTCGACTTCGACGACGAGAAGAAGCGCATTGCTCTCGGCCTGAAGCAGCTCACTCCGCATCCTTGGGATGCTCTCGATGGCGAGCTGAAGGTTGGTGACCACGTGAAGGGTAAGGTTGTTGTCATCGCCGACTACGGTGCATTCGTTGAAATCGCACCGGGCGTTGAAGGCCTGATCCACGTTTCTGAAATGTCTTGGAGCCAGCATCTCCGCAGCGCACAGGAGTTCCTGCACGTTGGCGACGAGATCGAGGCTGTCATCCTCACCCTCGACCGCGAGGAGCGCAAGATGTCGCTCGGCATCAAGCAGCTCAAGGAAGACCCGTGGGAGGCTATCGAGACCAAGTATCCCGTTGGCTCGAAGCACACCGCAAAGGTTCGCAACTTCACCAACTTCGGTATCTTCGTAGAGCTCGAGGAAGGTGTCGACGGTCTGATCCACATCAGCGACCTCTCTTGGACCAAGAAGGTGAAGCACCCCTCAGAGTTCACTCAGCAGGGTGCCGACATCGAGGTTGTCGTTCTCGAAATCGACAAGGAGAACCGTCGTCTCAGCCTTGGCCACAAGCAGCTCGAGGACAATCCTTGGGACACCTACGAGACCATCTACACACCTGGTAGCGTCCACACCGGTAAGATCTCCGAGATGATGGACAAGGGTGCTGTGATCACGCTCAACGAGGGCGGTGAGGGCTTTGCCACACCGAAGCACCTTGTGAAGGCCGACGGCACACCCGCACAGGCTGGTGAGGAGCTCGAGTTCAAGGTTATCGAGTTTGTGAAGGAGACCAAGCGCATCATCCTCTCCCACAGCCGCACCTTCGAGGAGGCTAAGGAAGAGGCCAAGAAGGCTGCTCCCCGCAAGGCCGCTCCCAAGAAGGAAGCTGCTGCTCCCGCCATCCAGAATGTTGCTGCCAGCACCACGCTCGGCGACATCGACGCTCTTGCTGAGCTCAAGGCTAAGCTCGAGAAGGGTGAGTAAAGTTGATAGTTGATAATTGGCTGTTGATAATCAACAATCTTCAGCTAACAATTATTCTTCAACATAACGCGAAAGAGACCTGCTACACGGCAGGCCTCTTTTTTTGTGCTTCTATAGACCACTCCTCCCTACCATACAGAGCGGTGCTCCGTACTATACAGAGCAATGCTCCATAGGTATATAGAGACGTGCTCCGTAACATACAGAGCAATGCTCCGTAAGGTCTAGAGCAGTGCTCCATAAAGTCTAGAGCAGTGCTCCGTAAGGTATGGAGACTTGCTCCCAGCAATGGGCATGCGTTTTTGTGTGCCTTTATGCGTTCTTAATAAAAATCCTGCAGTTTTGAGAAATACAGAAAGTAGGAAAGTAGGAAAGCCGACATTAGTATGTTTTGAAGACAGAAAGGCGACAATATAAGTATAAGTTTTATATTAATTATTATTAATATTATTATAAATATATTAAATATAATTACTACTTCTTCTTACATTTATCTCCCTAAAAGTATCAAATGTCGGCTTTCCTACTTTCCTACTTTCCTACTTTTGCATTTAGAATGCCAGCTTTTCCAGACGGGCACGGAGCTGGGGGGCCTCACTCTTGCGGATGGCGAGGCTGATAGAGCAGGTAGTATCGAAGGTTTGCGAGACGATGCGGGGTGACATTTCCTTGACGATGCGCATCACATCGTTCATCATGGGATAGGAGAAGGAATAGTCGATGATTTCCTCCACCTGGCGGGTCTCTATCTGTGCATGGGCAATGGCATCGGCGGCAGCCTCGCGATAGGCAACAATAAGGCCGCTGGTGCCAAGATTCACGCCGCCATAATAGCGGATGACGACGATAAGGATGTCAGTCAGCTCGTTGGAGTTAATCTGCCCGAGAATGGGCTTACCAGCCGTTGACGAGGGCTCTCCGTCGTCGTTGGCACGGAACTCCTCCCTACCCGCTCCGAGCATGTAGGCATAGCAGACGTGGCGGGCATCGTAGTACTTCTTGCGATATTGTGCCAGGAGTTCCTTAATCTGCCCGACATTCTCGACATGATGAGCAAAGGCGAAGAATTTACTCCGCTTTTCAGAGTAAAATCCTTCGCCTATAGTTGTGGATATGGTCTTGTACTCGTCGGTCATACCAATTTGTGAATGACGAGTCCCGAGCGCAGCTTCGGCTCGAACCACGTGGCCTTCGGGGGCATGATCTTCCCGCTGTCGGCAATGTCCATAATCTGTTGCATGGACACGGGATAGAGGGCAAGTGCTGCCCGCATCTCACCAGAGTCGACACGACGCTTCAGCTCGATGAGTCCGCGCAGGCCTCCCACGAAGTCGATGCGCTTGGAGGAGCGCAGGTCGCCAATCTGCAGGATTTCGTCGAGGATAAGACGAGAGGAGATGTCGACATCGAGCACTCCGATGGGATCGGTGTTGTCGTAGGTGCCTTCCTTAGCCGTGAGGGCATACCAATGTCCGTCGAGGTAGAGCGAGAACTCGTGCAGACGGGCGGGCTTGTAGATGTCGGTGCCCTTGTCTTCAACAATGAAGTTCTTGCGCAGAGCATCGAGGAACTGGCCACTGGTGAGTCCGTTAAGATCCTTCACCACGCGGTTGTAGTCGAGCACGGTGAGCTGCGAAGCCTGGAAGGCTACTGCCATAAAGTAGTTGTACTCCTCGTCACCACGATGGTTGGGATTCTGCTTTGCTTTCTCAGCACCCACAAGGGCTGCTGCTGCCGAACGATGGTGACCGTCGGCGATGTAGAGGGCAGGCATCTTGCGGAACTCCTCGGTGATAGTCTTGATATCTTCCTCATCGCTGACTACCCAGAACTTATGACCGAAGCCGTCGATGGGTGCAATGAAGTCGTATTCGGGCTCTGTGGCAGCATAGCGCATGATGAGCTTGTCGAGGACTTCGTTGTCGGGATAGGCAAAGAACACCGGCTCGATGTTGGCATTGTTCACACGAACATGCTTCATGCGGTCTTCCTCCTTGTCGCGACGTGTAAGCTCGTGCTTCTTGATGGTGCCGTTCATGTAGTCGTCGACATAGGCTCCGATGACGAGTCCGTACTGCGTCTTGCCGTTCATGGTCTGGGCATAGATGTAGTAGTTCTCCTTGTCGTCCTGCACGAGCCAGCCACGGTCCTGGAACTTCTGGAAGTTCTCGGCAGCTTTCTCATAGACGCGCGGATCATACTCGCTGGTACCCTCAGGGAAGTCGATCTCGGGCTTGATGATGTGGTAGAGGCTCATCTCGTTGTCGCCAGCCTCGGCGCGTGCTTCATCGCTTTCCAGCACATCGTAGGGACGGCTCTCTACCTTCTCAACATATTCTTTTGGCGGACGAATGCCGCGGAATGGTTTTATTGTTGCCATCTGTTTGATTTACGATTGACGGATTGACAATTTACTTATTGACCTGGAAGCGGGTATCGCCATCCTTGAAGTAGGCATTGATCTGGCGGGCAGCAGCGATACCGGCATTGATGTTGGCCTCGGCTGTCTGAGCACCCATCTTCTTCGGAGTGGAGAAATAGCGGCCCTCGAACTTCTGGAACTCGTCGTGGGCATCGGGCATGATGTCGGTAACGAACTTCAGGTCGTCGCGCTCGGCCATGAGTTTCAGGAGCTCGGGCTCGTTGATGACTTCCTTACGGGCGGTGTTGACCAGAATGCCACCCTTGCGCATCTTGTTGACGAGTGCGTAGTTGATGCTCTCGCGGGTCTCAGGAGTAGCGGGAATGTGGAGCGACACCACATCGCACTTCTCGAACAGAGCGTCCTGATTCTCAACGGCATGCACACCTGCTGCCTCGATGACTTCAGCAGGACAATAGGCATCGTAGGCATAGACATCCATGCCAAAGCCCTTAGCGATGCGAGCCACATTGCGGCCAACATTACCGAAGGCGAGGATGCCCAGCTTCTTGCCCAGCAGCTCGGAACCCGACTTGCCATTGTAGAAGCCACGCACGGCCATGACCAGCATGCCAAACACCAGTTCGGCAACAGCGTTGGAGTTCTGACCAGGTGTGTTCTCAGCCACAACGCCATGGGCAGTAGCAGCAGCCAGGTCGATGTTGTCGAAGCCTGCACCTGCACGAACCACAATCTTCAGTTGCTTGGCAGCATCGAGAACGGCTGCATCGACCTTGTCGGAACGGATAATCAGGGCATCGGCATCCTTCACAGCCTCGAGCAGCTGTGCCTTCTCCGTGTATTTCTCAAGCAGCACCAGCTCGTTGCCAGCGCCTTCAACTTCTTTACGAATGCCTTCAACAGCTGCGGCTGCGAAGGGCTTCTCTGTAGCAACTAATACTTTCATCTTGACTATTTTATTTGTTCTTAGCTTCGAAATCCTGCATGCAGGCAACGAGTGCCTCGACATCCTCGAGGGAGCATGCGTTGTAGAGAGATGCGCGGAAGCCGCCAACGGAACGGTGACCCTTGACACCTACCATGCCACGCTCCTTGGCAAACTCCATGAAGGCCTCCTGCTTGTCCTCGTGGCCAGGAGCCATCACCCAGCAATGGTTCATGATGGAACGGTCTTCCTTGTTGGCAACTGTTCCCACGAACATACTGTTGCGATCGATCTCCTCGTAGAGCAGATTCGACTTCTTCACGTTGAGCTTGTTCATGGCCTCAAGGCCGCCAACGGTGTTCTTGATCCAGGTAAGGGTTTCGTGCATGACGAAGATGGGGAGCACGGGAGGCGTGTTGAACATCGAGATGTTCTTGGCCTCGGCAGCTGCATGGGTGCGATAGTCAATCATCGTGGGCAGCGGGTTCATGTAGGGACGGTCGCCAATCTGTCCGAGGATATCCTTGCGGACGATGACAAAGGTGACACCGGCAGGGCCTACGTTCTTCTGAGCACCACCATAGATGACGGCATACTTGGTGACATCAACAGGACGGCTCATGATATCGGACGACATATCGGCCACGAGCATCACGTTGTTACACTCCTCGGCGCTGAAGTCCTTGCGGATCTCGGTACCGTAGATGGTGTTATTGGTGGTGATGTGGAAATAGTCGGCATCGGCGGGAACGGTCCAACCCTTCGGGATGTAGTTGTAAACTTTGTCCTCGGAAGAAGCCACAACCTCAACCTGACCGAAATTCTTGGCTTCCTTCATGGCTTTCTTTGCCCATACGCCCGTCTGGAGATAGGCGGCCTTGGTCTTCATCAGGTTGGCAGGCAGCATGAAGAACTGTGTGCTGGCACCACCGCCAAGGAAGAGCACCTCGTAGGTGTCGGGGATGTTGAGCAAGTCGCGCCAGAGCTGGCGTGTTTCTGCCATGATACGTTCCCACCCCGGTGTGCGATGAGAGATCTCCATCAGGCCAATGCCTGTGTTGTCGAAATCGCGGATAGCGTTGATGGTGGACTCAACAGCCTCTTTCGGAAGGACGCAGGGACCTGCGTTGAAATTGTACTTTTTCATAAGGTTTTTTATTGATGTTATTTGTTTGAAATTGTTATTCTCTTTGACGTGGCAAAATTACTAATATTATTTGGAACGACCAAATAATTTCTCACTTGACTTCCTCAATAATTGTTTTTATTCCTTTAATCTTTTCCCCTGCTGTGTTTTTCAACACGGAGCGGAGTTTTTCGCGGGCGATTGCAACATAGGTGAAACGTTCTTCCACGCTGATCTTCCCGATATCCGAGCCTTGCAGGCCACCTTTCTTACAGAGGAAGCCCACGATGTCGCCACGTGAGATCTTGTCGCGCTTGCCCTTGCCGATGTAGATGGTGACCATTTTAGGCTGGGCAGGATGCATGTCCATAGCATCATGCTTCAGATGGTAAGGCGTGGGGTTCTCTTCTACATACTCGGGAATATGCTCGCCAGCCTTCAACAGGAAGAACGAACGCCCCTGCTTGTCCCAGCGGGCTGTGCGCCCTACCCGATGCACATAGTTCTGCTCGGTCTCGGGCAGGTGGTAGTGCACGATGTTGTCGATGTCGGGAATATCAAGGCCGCGACTGGCCAGATCGGTACACACCATGATGTTGGCCGAGCCATTGGCAAAGCGGTAGAGGGCATCCTCGCGCTGCTTCTGCTCGAGTCCTCCGTGGAAGGCACTCAGCGTGAAGCCTGCCTTACGCAGGTAGTCGGCTACACGCTCCACACTCTCGCGGTAGTTCAGGAACACCACCGTACTCTCGTCGCCACGTTCCAGCAACAGCTGTCGCAGGGGCTCGAGCTTGTCGTTCTGCGGACTCTCGATGGAATAGATGTGAACACGTGTGGACACCTGTTCTTCCTCTTGTCGATAGTCGAGACGCTGGGTGTGGCCCATGTTAACAAAGCGGGGCATGACCTCCGACTCGGTAGCAGAGAGCAATACCCTGCGCTTCACGTGTGGGAGGTTGCTAAGAAGTGTGGCCATCTCGTTCTGGAATCCCATCTCCAGACACTTGTCGAACTCATCGATGACCAAGTAACGGACACCATCGGCAGAGATATTGCCTTTTGCCAGATGGTCGTTAAGGCGGCCTGGTGTTCCAAAGAGTATCTGTGGCTCTGTCTTGCGCAACTCGCGATGCTCATCCATCGCCGGACGACCCCCATAGACAGCCATCGTGTGCAGGCCGCAGCCCATGGACCGCAGCACCTCTGACGACTGCATGGCAAGCTCGCGTCCTGGCACCACCACGATGACCTGCAACGAGGGAGAATCCTCATCGATGAGCTGCACAAGCGGCAACAGGTAGGCCAACGTCTTGCCAGTCCCCGTCGGGGAGAGAATCACCACATCGTCGTGTGTGCGCAGAATGGCTGCCATTGCCTCTTCCTGCATGGTGTTGAGTTCGCTGATAGCGAGCCGCTGTAGAATCTCGTTCGTCTTTTTCATACTTATCGTTTAAGATGACCGTTCTGCTTGATGAGCTGGTTAATCTCATCGAACTCCTTGCCCATGTTCAGGTTCAGATAGATGGTATACAGGGGGAGTGCCCATCGTTCCTGTTGGTCGGGAGCCAGTTGGCGATAGCGCTGCAGTCGTGTCATGGCCTGCTTGTAGTAATTCTGCATGGTCTGGCGCTGCTTCGTAGTCAGCTTCAGGTTCTTGTCGATTTCTATCGCACGGTAGTAGCTGGCCATACCGGAATTGAAGTATGGATCGGCTATGCTGTCATACTGCGCGATAAGCTGATCGGAATAGCTGATGCAGTCGTCGTAGCGCGACGTGTTGAGTAATGCCGTGCTGCGAACTACCTTCGCCTCAAGATCTGCCGAGTCTTTCAGCAATGCCTCGTCGGCTATCTGCAACACGTTTTCCCATTGTTGACGTGTGCCGTAGAAGTCAACCAGACGGTTGAAGAAGAACTTCATCTCTGGATATTTCTCGAAGCCTTCGCGCAGGGTGGCTACATATCGGGCGGTGTCGCCCTCCAGCTGATAGGTGTCGGCAAGGTATTGCAGCATCAGCTCATAGTGAGCCGTGTCCTTCAAGGCGAAATAGGCATGATGGAGCGTTGCCTTGGGCTGCTGCATCTTATAGCCGCAATAGACGGCCCAATAGGCAGCCTCGGGCATGCGGGTGTCATTGCTGCTGTAGTTATACTGCTCGAATAGCGGGTGGTATGCAGCATCCAGATAGGTGTCGAAGAAGGTATAGGCTTCACTGAACTTCTGTTTTCCGATGAAATAGACCCCACCGTTGTAGAGGTTGTTACGATAGGAATCCAGAAACTCGGCATGCCGCTTCCGGTATTGTGGTTTCACCTCTCCGCGTTCGTTGGGTAGTGCGTCAATGGAATCGAACGCTTCGAGGATGTCAAACATTTTCTTAGTCAGGTTGAACAATGCTGCCGTGTCGTACTTCTGCTTCAGGTAGAGTTTCTCATTGCCCTGGTCGTACTGCTTTCTCACGGCATCGAACATGATGAGCCACAGCCGTTCGTTCCTCACGTTGGCTGAGTCGGCAAGATGCTTCTTCATCATTTGTTCGGCTTTTTCAAGGTTGTTGCCAGCCTTCAGGTAGGTTCTTGCCTGCATGATGTCTTTCTTCATGGCAGCACGTGCTTTTGCCCTCAGCTTAGCTGCCGAAGGCTGTTTCGAACTATTCTGAGCCGAAACGCCTGTCATGATTAGTATTAGAGATAGGATGGTCGTCAGTATTCTTCTATTCATTTGATATTTGTTCACGTATATCCTTACAATCTTTTTCTTGATAGACCATGATTCTCAAAACACGAAAATCCCCAGCTGCGTGTGGGGAGCTGATGACGAACGAAGGACTATAATCGCTCTCGCTTCCTGCAAAGACTACAGGCACCAAGGGTAATCATAGTCCTTCATCACAGATCATGTCATCTTACTTCAGCATCTCTTCCATCTCCTTCGTGCGCGGATCATTGGCACTATAGTTGATGTAGTAGCACTGGTAGAGGGGATATGCCCAGTTGGCTTTCATGCGATCGGGATCGATATCCTTAGCACGCTCCAAGTAGCGCATCGACTCCTTGTAGAGAGCCTTCTGTGCGGGGATGTCGCCCTCGATGCCGGCAGCCTTGCTGTTCATGCAGTAGCCGAGATAGGTGAGCACGATGGGATTGGTGTCGTCGATCTCACAAGCCTTCTTGAACGACTCAATGGCATCGTCATAATCCAGGGCATTCATCTCAAACTGACCCTTCAAAGCCCAAGCGGTGTGGTTGTTGGGATCGCGGGCAATCTTCTCTTTCACCAGAGCCTTCACAGCATCGTTGTCGCCCTGACCAGAATAGAGGTTACAGAGTGTTCCGAAAGCAGCCTCGTTGTCAGGATTGGCAGCATAAAACTCCTTCAGATCGTTGATGAACTTCACGGTGTCGTCCTTCGTCTTCAGGTTAGCCTGACCGATGGCAAACTTCTGAGCCTGTGCCTCCTTGGCCTGCTCGGGATCTTGCATAGCAATGTCGAGATACTTCAAGGCACGATCGACCATCTTGTTCTGGTTGGCATAGAGAGCCGTGAAGTAAGCCACCTGTCCGAGGAAGCCAGCCTCACCCGACTTGTCGAAAGCCTTCAGGAAGTTGCAGTCCTCTGTATCGAGGAATGTTCCCCAATACTTCAGCACGCCTTGCTCGTTGCCGAGCTGTGCCTCGCGCTGACCGGCATTTACCAGCTGGATGCGGGCATTGCCGACACGTGTCAAGTTAGCATCATGGAACTTCGGAGCCACCTTGCCCTTTGCATTGGGCATATTGTCGTACTTGTCGCACTCGATGGCATCGAGAAGGGCATTGTAGGCAGCCTCGTAGTAACCCACGGTATCGAAGGGCTCAGCAGCCTTACCTGTCTGAAGCATAGTCTGACCCGTCAGCTGGGCAGTACCTTCCTTGTCGAACTTCTCCATAGCGAGGTTCACCAAGTGGTTGTAAGCCTTGGCTTTCTCAGCATTGTCGGCCAGTTGTCCAAGTGCCGACTTCAGCAATGAAGCAGCCTCGGCATAGTTCTTAGATTTCAGGATGCCCTTCAGAGCGTCGCTGTCACCTGCAAAAGCGGTAGATGTGGCGAACATCATCAAAACCGCGAACATGATTTTCTTCATAAGCTAATCTAAATGTTTAAAGGTTTGTTAGTTACTATTATTCTTCTGCTATCTCAATGGCATCGTCATCGATGTCAATCAGCGGGGCAACTTCGTTCTCTGACGGAGCTTCGCCTTCTGCATCCTTTGACGCGCCTTGTGTTGATTCGTTTATTCCTGATGTATCTTTTTGGAACTGCTCGTTGTTCTTCAGCCATTGCTGACGGCTTTCCTCGGTAACCGTAGCCTCGAGTTCAGAGCTCATCACCTTGCAGACGCTGGCAATGGTGTCGTTCTTCTTAGCGAGGTTGATCAGACGCACACCCTGGGTGTTACGACCCATCACACGACACTCGGCAACTGCCAAGCGTATCACGATACCGCTCTTGTTGATAATCATCAGGTCGTTCTCATCGGTGACATTCTTAATAGCCACCAGACGTCCGGTCTTCTCTGTGATGTTAAGTGTCTTCACACCCTTCGCACCACGATTGGTCTTACGGTATTCCTCCACTTGTGAACGCTTGCCATATCCACTCTCGCTGACCACCATCACGGTTTCAGCCTCAGCGTCGTTTACGACAATCATGCCGACGACAGCATCGTCGCCCTCGTCAAGGCGCATGCCAATAACACCTGTGGCCACACGACCCATTGCACGAACAGCAGTCTCATTGAATCGAACGGCACGGCCATTTCGGTTGGCAATGATGAGCTCGTTCTTGCCGTTTGTCAGACGTACGTCAACTACCTCGTCACCTTCCTCGATGTTAATGGCAATCACACCATTGGTGCGCGGACGGGAGTAGGCTTCCAGAAGGGTCTTCTTCACAGTACCATTCTTCGTGCAGAACACAACATAGTGTGAGTTGATGAACTCCTCGTTCTCCAAACCACGACCACGCAGACGCAGAATGTTGTTCACGGCATCGTCTGGCTCAATGTTCAGCATGTTCTGGATGGCACGACCCTTCGAGGTGTGATCGCCCTCAGGAATCTCATAGCACTTCAGCCAGTAGCAACGGCCCTTCTTCGTGAAGAAGAGCAACGTCTGATGCATCGTGGCAGGATAGATATACTCTGTGAAGTCCTTGTCGCGAGAGACGGCACCCTTTGCCCCTACTCCACCACGCGACTGCTCGCGGAAGTCGGAGAGCGGTGTGCGCTTGATGTAACCCAGGTGGCTGACGGTAATCACCACAGGATCGTTGGGATAGAAGTCCTCGGCATTGAACTCATGCTCATCGGGGATGATCTCTGTACGGCGCTCATCACCATACTTCTCCTTCACCTCCAGGAGTTCCTGCTTCATCACCTCCTTGCAACGCTCGGGGTTGTCGAGGATTTCCTGCAGGTCATCGATGAGCTTCATCAGGTCGTCGAACTCCTGGTGCAGCTGATCAACGCGAAGGCCGGTAAGCTGGCTCAGGCGCATATCAACGATAGCCATCGACTGGAGTTCATCCAACTCGAAGCGCTTCTCCAAGTTGCGCTGGGCATCAACGGGAGTCTTACTATTTCTAATAATGTGTACCACCTCGTCGATGTTGTTCACGGCGATGATCAATCCTTCCAGGATATGGGCACGCTCCTTGGCCTTCTTCAGATCATAGCGTGTGCGACGGATGGTCACATCATGACGGTGCTCAACGAAGTATTTCACACATTCCTTCAAGCTCAGCAGGCGCGGACGGCCCTTCACCAAAGCGATATTATTAACAGAGAATGAGCTCTGTAGGGCAGTCATCTTGAAGAGTTTGTTGAGGATGACGTTGGCATTGCAATCCTTCTTCACATCGATGACGATGCGCATACCCTGACGGCCCGACTCGTCGTTGGCATTCGAGATACCATCGAGCTTGCCATCCTTCACCAGCTCAGCGATGTACTCGATGAGCTGTGCCTTGTTCACACCATAGGGAATCTCCGTGATAACAATCTTGTCGTGAGTCTCGTGGCTCTCAATCTCAGCCTTTGCACGCATCACGATACGGCCGCGGCCGGTCTCATAGGCATCCTTCACGCCCTGCAAACCATAGATATAGGCACCTGTGGGGAAGTCGGGAGCGGGGATATATTGCATGAGCCCCTCAGTATCGATGTCGGGATTGTCGATATAGGCACAGCAGCCATCGATGACCTCACCCAGGTTATGGGTGGGCATATTCGTTGCCATACCTACGGCAATACCGTTACCGCCATTCACCAGCAGATTGGGAATCTTCGTGGGCATCACGCTCGGCTCCGTGAGCGAGTCGTCGAAGTTGTTCACCATATCTACGGTGTCCTTATCCAAGTCGTCCATAATGTGCTCACCCATCTTCGAGAGGCGGCACTCCGTGTAACGCATGGCTGCTGCCGAGTCACCATCGACCGAACCGAAGTTACCTTGTCCGTCGACGAGTGTGTAGCGCATGTTCCAATCCTGGGCCATACGCACCAGAGCGCCATACACCGATGAGTCGCCATGAGGATGGTACTTACCAAGCACCTCACCCACTACGCGTGCGCATTTCTTATAAGGTTTATCACTTGTGTTGCCGATACCGGCCATACCATAGAGGATACGGCGATGAACAGGCTTGAAGCCGTCACGCACGTCAGGCAGGGCACGGGCAACAATCACCGACATACTGTAGTCGATGTACGAGGATTTCATCTCTTCCTCGATGTTAATCTTAATGATTCTGTCATTGTCGACGGTTTGCATACCGTCAAAAGTCTGATTTTCGTCCATTGATTATATTTACGATTTACGGATTTACGATTTACCATTTTACACGTCCGAAGGACTTTACACGCCGTCAGGCTTTACACGTGCTTCGGCACCAAAAATCGCCGAGAATGCCCTTTATTTTCGTTCTAAGCGGTTTTGGCTCTTCTAAAAGCATACAAAATTACTACTTTTTTTCGACATAGGAAAACTTTTAGACGCAAAATAACAGGCTCTTTTCCACCTTTAACCAACATTAACTCTCTGAAAACCTCCATTTAAGAACAATCTTCCGAAAAGCCCATTATATTTGGACACTATGCAACCCAGAAGACCTGCACCCGCAGCACCAATTGCACAGTGCAAAATGACTACCCCGGCCTCCTTAAAGGGAAGGGAGAGACACTTTACAAAAGAGCAGATTACTTGAAAATCGTAGCAATGATAAAGCAGACAAACCTTACCAGCAGCGTATAAATACATTTTTCCATTCGATAAATAAGAGAAAGATTGTTTTTATCATCTTATTGTTGTGACTTGAAGCAAAAAGACTGGAGTACAGACATTGCATACTTCCAGATGTTGTGCAAAACACATAATAGGGCGAAAGGAAACAGATAGAATGCCATTGGGGGAAAGCAATAAGTAGCCCCGTCAGGGTCGCGCATATCATATTTGTTTTTCTACACAACAAAGGAGGGTTCCCGATGTTGGGAACCCTCTATTCGTTCATTCATTCTTTTTCTTTGATGTTTCAGCATATGTGGCTGATACAGGCTCAAGCTTTGCTCTTCTCTCACTTTACTACATATTTTTTCCCACCTTGTATATACACGCCCTTAGCTTTTGACCCCTTGAACTCTTGAACTTTCCTGCCTTGCAGGTCGTAGATGGTTTGGTCAGAGAGGTGGCGGGTGGATGACGGGGTGTCGGGGGTGAGGAGGTTGATGTCTGTGGTGCCGTACTCCTTTGCGAGAATGCTGGCCTGGCCGAGCACGAAGTCGGCGTTACGGGCTGCATCGGCGTAGAAGACGATGACGTAGTCGCCCTTCTCGGGGATGTCGAACTCGAAGGTCTGCTGCCCTACTCCCGTGAGCCTCTCGGTGGTCTTGCCGCCGATGTTGACGTTGGGCGTATAGGTCACGGATGCCACTTCCTGCCCGTTGGAGTCTTCGATGGCGATGGTGACGGGTGCGAACTCGGGGTTATTCCAGTTGCACAGCTTGTAGCGCAGGATGTAGCGTCCCGGGTGCATGGTGAGCTGTGAGCGTCCGGACTTGTCGCCGAATTTTGCCCATGCTGCCTTCTCCTTGGTGGTGATGTTCTGGACGAGGAGGCCGTATTCGAAGGCGCGGACGCTATTGGTGAAGCGCAGGAGCCGGGGGCCGTCGGTGTATGGGAGTCCGCCGCCCACGCGCTTGGACGATCCGTTGCTCACATACCAGTCTTGCGGCACGATGCCCTCGGCCTTGAAGGTCTGCGCAAGGTTGTAGGTGCCCTTCGGTGCGAAGTAGGAGACGAGGCACGTGGCGTCGGCGGTCTTGCCGAGGTTGTCGGTGGCCTGGACGCGCAGGTAGTGCTTGCCTGCGGGGAGGTCGGTGAGGGTTGCCGTGTAGGGTGATTCCTTCAGCGAGTCGATGAATGTGTCGCCGTTGTAGAAGTCAACTCTGACGACTTGCCCATTGGGGGCTTTGGCGGTGGCTTTCATCGTGATGTCGGGGAACGTGGCTTCGCCTTGCGGGGCGAGGCAGAGGTGGGTGGTCTCGCCTGTGGGCTGTGTGATGCGCGCCGTGGGCTGATTGAGCGAGAAGCGCTTGCAGAAGTTCCAGATGAGGTGGCGGTTCAGGTCCATGGGCCAGTGTCCGCCGTTGTTATAGGAGTAGAGCCACACCTCGCCGCCGTTGGCGCCGCCGGTCCATTTCTCCAGGTCGCCGTCGTACCAGCTGCTGCTGATGGTCCTGTAGCCTGTGGTCTTGGAGTATTTGGTGTGCTTGTCGTGCTTGGCGTAGTTCTCGATGTAGGCGTGGATGCCGTACTGCTCGTAGCCGAACACGTCGTCGCCATAGGCGATGCACTCGAGCAGGTTGACGGGTTTCTTGCAGTTGTTCCAGGGCTGCTCGGAGAACTGTATGCCGCTGGTGGGCGCGAAGGCGGCAATCTTGTTCTGCATGTTGGCGATGCAGTGGTGGATGAGCATCGAGCCCATGGAGAATCCTGACCAGTAGACGCGGTCGGTGTCGATGTCGAAGCGGGAGGCCATCTCGTCGATGGTCTTGATGACGAAGTTCTGGTCTTTCGTGCCGCCGACATCCCACGTGCTGCCGTCGCTGCGGAGGTAGGTGATGACGAACTTGGCGGTGTCGATCATCTCATACATCTTGTCGCTGTCGTACTGGTATTCGGGACTTTGGTTCATGCCGTGGGTGACGATGAACAGGGGTGATTTGGCGGGGAGGGTGGTCGGTGTGAACACCACCATATTTCGCTTTTGGCCGTTCACGGTGATGTCGATGGACTGCTTCTTATAGGCGGAGGCGGGCAGGACCGCGCAAAGCGCGAAGAGGAGGACGAAAAGTGAAGAGTAGTAATTGCTACGTGATCGTTTCATATGGGTTGTGAATTTGTTTGTTCGATAACTGGCTCAAAGGGCATGTCCGCCCGATACTTTGATGACTTGTCCTGTGAGCATTCGTGCCTGCTCGCTTGCCAGGAACAGGATTGTTTCGGCGATGTCGCGGGGTTGAATCAACTTGCCCATCGGAATGAGGGGAACGACTGCCTGCTCCAAGTCGGCGTCGATCCATCCTGTTTGCGTGGGACCGGGTGCAATGCAGTTGACCGTGATTCCGTACTTTGCCACTTCGAGGGCGATGCTACGGGTAAGGGCTTCGACCGTCGCCTTGCTCGCCCCGTAGGCAATCTGTCCGGCAAAGACCTGTGCTGCGTCTGTGGAGAGATTGATGATCCTGCCGTAATCGCCGCGGCGGTTGACGAATGCCCGTGTCATCATCATAGTTCCCCGCACGTTGACAGCGAAGGTGTCGTCGATCACTTTTGGGGTGATTTTCTCGATGGTGTCGATACCGTCCATATCGCCCTCGGCAGCGTTGTTCACGAGGATGTCGACTCTTCCGTAACGCTCGAAAGCCCTTGCATAGATCTCCTCAACGGCAGCCTTGCTGGAGATGTCGCTTTCCAGAATCAGATAGTCGGCATTCGCTTCCCGGAGCTTGCCCTCTACGACATCGGCACTCCCGGCATTCGCCGCGAAGTACCTGTCGGGGCCGTTGCGGTCGGTCTTGTCCGGGGCGAAGGGCCTGGGCACTCTCTTATAGACCAAGACCACTTTCGCCCCTTCGCGGGCAAAAGCGAGCGCGGTAGCGGCACCGATTCCCTGCGGGTTGTTTGCTCCCGTGATGAGAGCCACCCTGTCCTTTAATCCATAGTTGACTGTCATGCGGGGGAGAGTTGGAGTGAGGCTTCTTTTACATCACACCGTCTTCGCGCAGCTTCTTCTGCCACTTCCAGGCAGAGGCGAGAACGTCCTCAACGGGGGTGTCGGCCTTCCAGCCCAGTACGCGGTTGGCCTTGTCGACATTACCCCATACCTTCTCGATATCGCCTTCGCGACGCGGGGCATACTCCCAGTTCACCTTCACGCCCGTAGCCTTCTCGAAGCCTTCGACGACTTCGAGCGTCGACAGACCGCGACCGGTACCGATGTTGAAATACTCCAGGGCATCGCCATCCTGGTCGAGGACGCGCGTCATTGCCTTCACGTGGGCCTTCGCCAGGTCGACGACATAGATATAGTCGCGGATGCAGGTGCCGTCGGGCGTGTTGTAGTCGTTGCCGAAGATCTTCAGCTGCTTGCGCACGCCGATAGCCGTCTGCGTGACAAACGGAATGAGGTTCATGGGCACGCCGATGGGCAGCTCGCCGATTTCTGCGCTGGGATGAGCGCCGATGGGGTTGAAGTAGCGGAGCACAATCGACTTGATGGGGGCACCCGAGTGGATGTAGTCGGCGATGATCTCCTCGTTGATCTGCTTCGTGTTGCCGTAGGGCGACAGCGCCTTCTGGATGGGAGCCTCCTCGGTGACAGGCAGATTCTCCTTCGTGGGCTGTCCGTAGACGGTGCACGAGCTGGAGAAGATGATGCCCTTCACGTTGTACTTCGGCATGAGCTCCAACAGGTTGATGAGCGACACGATGTTGTTGCGGTAGTAGAGTAGCGGCTTCTCCACGCTCTCGCCGACGGCCTTCGAAGCTGCGAAGTGAATGATTCCCTCGATGTTGGGATACTTCTGGAACACGGCCTCGGTGGCAGCCTCATCGCGCAAGTCGACCTGCTCGAATGCCGGACGGATGCCAGTTATTTTCTCTATACCGTCGAGCACCTCAATCTTCGAGTTCGACAGATTGTCGACGATAACAACTTCGTAGCCCGCCTGCTGCAGTTCTACGGTGGTGTGTGAACCGATGAAGCCGGTTCCACCAGTAACGAGAATGGTTTGTTTCATATTTGCTATGGTTGTTTAAATTAGAATTCCATTCTGCAAAGGTAGTGAAAAAACATGAAACAAAAGAAGTTTTATTGAAAGATTTCCATCGAAAATTGTTTATTCACAAGTTTTTTTGTATATTTGCATGGTCAACTACTAACAACACCTACAATCATGAAGAAAAAGGAACGAATCATCTCTCTTTGTGTCGCTATGACGACGGCTGCGCTACTGCTCAGCAGTTGCGGCAGTAAGTCGGCAAAGATCGGCGACAACCTCGCTACAGCCCTCGACAACGAAGCATGGAATACGTCGCAATGGATTTCAGCGGAGAATGCCCCTGTCGTTACGGGCAAGATCAACGACCACGAGAACGGCCGTGCCGCCGATGGCGCCAGCTGGTTTCTATCGACCGTGAAGAACGAAAAGAAAGTGAAGTCGGCCAAATGGATGACCACCGGACTGGGCGTCTACGAGTTGTATGTCAACGGGAAACCTGTCGGCCGCGAAGTGCTGAAGCCCGGCTTCACCCATCGTGAAAAGACGAAGCGCTCATACACCTACGACATCACTCATCTGCTGAACACGAAAGCCAACGAGGAGAACGTGCTCTCCGTGCAGGTGACACCTGGCTGGTGGGGCGACAAAATCGTGACGCCCGGCGGACATGAAGGCATGATCGGCAAGAAGTGTGCGTTCCGGGGAGTCGTGGAACTGACCTTTGCCGACGGCACGAAGAAGCTGTATGGCACCGACCAGACTCATTGGCGGGCAGGCATCGCAGGCCCGGTGAAGCATGCCGGTATCTTCGACGGCGAGGAATATGATGCTCGCGAGCTGCCCGGCTATACCAGCGGAAACAAACTCCTGCAGCCGGAGCTGAACACCGAATTCGCAGGCGAGATCCTTCCTACCGCCGGCGCAGAAATCTATCTGCGCAACGACCTCGCCCTCTCCCCCACCCGAGCCTACGTTTGGAAAGGCGTGGAAGGGGCTTCCGACGATGCTTATGGCAAGGTGAAGATCACGCGCGAATACGAGAATGGTATGGAGATGACGCTGCAGCCCGGCGAGACGCTTGTCGTCGACTTCGGCCAGAACTGCGCTGCCGTGCCTTCGTTCGTCTTCAAGGCTGCCGAGGGAACCAAGCTCACCTGTCTGCCTGCCGAACTGCTCAACGACGGCAACGGTGCGAAGAGTCGCGGCATGGACGGCCCCGAGGGCAGTTGTCATCGCGACAATCTGCGCATTCCGAAGACGGGAATCCGCATCGACTACACGTTTGGCAATAGCAACGACTACGTCGCATATTATCCCCACACGACGTTCTTCGGTTATCGCTTTGTGTCCATCACCGCCACGCAGGAGGTGAAGATTCGCTCCATCGAGTCTATTCCCGTCACTTCGATTGCCAAAGAACTGGAAATCGGCACCATCACCACGGGCCACGAACTCATCAACAAGCTCATCTCGAACACGCTCTGGGGACAGCGCTCCAACTATCTGTCGGTGCCTACCGACTGCCCGCAGCGTAACGAACGACTGGGCTGGATGGCCGACACACAGGTGTTCACGGAGACGGGTACGTTCTTCGCCAACACGCGCACGTTCTTCCATAAATGGATGCGCGACGTGCGCGACTCGCAAAACGAACAAGGAGGATTTCCCGGTGTGGCTCCCCTTGCACAATATGGCGGGGAATTCATGCGACTGGGCTGGGCCGACGCCGGTATCATCGTGCCTTGGACGGTGTGGAAGCAGTTTGCCGACAAGCAGATCATCAACGAGAACTGGAACGCGATGGACCGCTTCATGAACCACATCAACGACACGCGCTACGACCACGAAACCCTCCACCCGGAAAACGGAAACTACCAGTGGGCCGACTGGCTGAGCTATGAGCCGCTGGAGAGCTGCACGGGAAAGGCTTTCGGCGACAACGGCCCGAAGCCGGAGACCTATGTCTACTGGAACTATCTGAGTGCTTCCTACTGGGCCATCGATGCTGAAATGATGGCCGATATGGCTGCGGCGACAGGACGGAATGCGGGGAAATACCGCCAGATGGCAGCAAATGCCAAGAAATATCTGCGGGAACAGTTCATGAACGACGACGGATCGTTTAAGACCGACATCCTCAACACGATGCAAACCCCTGCCCTCTTCGCGCTGAAGAACCAGCTCTTCGACGGACAGGCGAAGCAGAACATTATCAACCGCCTGCGCCGGAACTTTGCTGAACACGAGGGATGTCTGCAGACAGGATTCCTCGGAACGTCGATCCTGATGGCAACGCTCACCGAGAACGGCATGTCGGATATCGCCTACGAGTTGCTCTTCCAGCACAAGAATCCCAGCTGGCTCTACTCCATCGACAACGGAGCCACCACTATTTGGGAACGCTGGAACAGCTATATGGTGGACAAAGGCATGGGACCGCAGGGCATGAATAGCTTCAACCACTATGCCTACGGCGCCGTTTGCGAATGGATCTGGGAAACGGTTGCGGGAATTGCTGCCGACCCCGCATCGCCAGGTTTCAAGCATATCATCATGAGTCCCGTTCCTGATAAGCGACTCGGCCACGTAGAGGCTTCCTATCAGTCGGCGGCAGGCCTCATCAAGAGTGCGTGGAAGTATGAAGGTGACAAGTGGACGTGGGAGTTCACGATTCCAAAAGGTGCAACGGCAACTGTCACCCTACCGGGCGAAACCGCGAGCAAGACCTACGGCAGCGGCAAGCATCGCGTCAGAAAGACGTTGTAGAGCCCCACTCCGACTCTCCCTACAAGTGGAGAGAGCAGGAAGGGCAAGTTATAATCTTTTTGCCGTTGCGGATATAGACTCCATTCTTCTGCGGGGTCGTCACACGACGGCCTTGCAGGTCGTAGACGGGTCCATTGGCAGGGGTATCGGCCTTAACATCGGCGATACCGGTGGAAACCTCCGTCTGGTAGCCCCATGCTGTGACACCGGTAGTGGCTGCAACGGCCGTGAACGCGGGAACCTTGGTATCGTAGGGTTCCAATGTCTGCTCGATCATCACACCATGATAATAGGTGCTGCCAATCTTGAGCGTGATATAGGAAGTACCTTCTTCTATTTTCCACGTTCCAGTAGCATCGCCCGTAATGGTGCCATCGGTTGTGAGCTCGATGTCGGTTGGTGACGCAGCCGCTTTTTTCGTATGATCCAGTTTGTAATTATGGATAAGCAGTTTGTATTTACCTGCTATATGGTCGGTGGCAATCTGCTGGGATGTTGAAATGTCTGCACTCTTCACATCCTCGCCGGTATATTCGAACGGAGCAGCCACCAACCAGCCATTCTTACTTTGGAATACTTGATGCACACGGACCTGATGTTCCTCGCCACGATTCTGAAAGCGTGTGTGATAGACCAAATAGGTACGTCCGTCTTCAGCAGCGATGATGGAGTTATGGCCTTGTGAGCGCTCGCCATAGTTGCCTGTGGCCTGATTGCCCCATGAGGTATAAGCTCCAAAGATGTTTACACCGCGGTTGTTGTCATTCTCATTCGGGCCGAAGTTCAGCAGATAGGATGTAAACACAGCGCTGTTTTTGCGTGAATCGACATACGGTCCGTCAGGATTCTCCGAGCGGAACACACGCATCTGGTAGCCGCCATTGTTATAGTCGTTAGCTACACCGCCAGCAGCCAGACCGCCATAGGTTACGAACAGATAATAATAGCCGCCGATGTACTCTATATAGCTGGCCTCGCCCGACACATAGAATCCGCCGGCAATCTTCTTACCGAAGTATGGGTCGACTGTTACTCCGTCACCCGATCCAGTGAGTTTATAGGTCACATCATAATCGCGAAGGCCCGTTTCCTCATCAAGTTCCAACATCCAAATGCCACCGCTCCACGAGCCGTATGTCATCCATAGTTTGCCCGCCTCGTCGTAGAACACGCACGGGTCGATACAGTTTGGGTAGCGTGAGCCCCACTTGTTGCCAACAGCATAGCGGGCAGGCAAAGAGCTCTGCGTACCCAACACCAGTTCCAGATCAGTATCCTTATAGGCCGTTCCGGTGTGGAATCCGCTGATCACGACAGGAGCCTGATAGCGATAGGGACCGGAAATCCTGTCGGCTGTCAGCATGATGATGCTCGAATACCAATTGTCACCGTTGATGCTGAGATACATACACCACTTCTGCATGGCTTTGTTGTAGATCACATCTGGAGCCCACATATTGCCATCAATATTGTAGCTGGTGCTGCCACGCTTCGCCCATGCCTGTGCGTCGAAGGTGAATTCAACTTCCGCACCATTCTTCTTCATCTTTGTGACCTGAGGAGTGGTGAAGGCCTGCGCGTTTGAGGCGTTGTTGCTTGAGGCTGTGGCCCACGGTGCTGTTAACGATGTCCATCTCATCAGATCGGAAGACTTGGCGGCAGCACGATGGGAACCAAAGATGTAGTATGTCTGGGACACAGGTTCCCACACAATGCTTGGGTCGTGCACGCTGACACGTTTCAGCGTGTAGGCCACAGCACTCATGGGAACCAGTGCCGACAGAAGAATATACAAATATTTTCTGAACAATATACGTCGCATCATCATATCATCAATTCTTGAATAAAAAAAGCTAACTGATTGAAATATACAACCAATTAGCCTTCAATGTCGGGGCGACAGGATTCGAACCTGCGGCCGCCTGGTCCCAAACCAGGAGCGCTACCGGGCTGCGCTACACCCCGAATGCTGTTTGCGGCTGCAAAGTTACAAAAAAGTTAAGAGTTGTGCCTTGAGTGCCGGGTGTTTTTTCTCTGAATTAAACAAATTTAACAACAATCGCACACATCATCAGCCCAATTGACTCGCTTCAAGCACTTAATCCACTCAAAGTATTACCCTGATTCATCTAGAGCATTACTCTAGTACCTACGGAGCATTACTCTAGACGTTACGGAGCATTGCTCTAGACATTACGGAGCATTGCTCTAGACATTACGGAGCATTGCTCCAGAGACTACGGAGCATGCATATAATGCAGAAGGAAAGCAAAAAGACGAACAGAAAGGCGATTAGAACGGCAGACCCACAGCGAAGTGGAACTGGAAGTCGCGATGGAAGCGGGGATGGAGGATGGCGTAATGCTCGTGGGAGTCGCGGTAGGCGGGATTGATGGCTTTCAAGCCCATGTCGAAGCGCAAGATGAAGTAATCGAAGTTCAAGCGCAATCCTAATCCATAGGCAACAGCTATCTGCTCATAGAACTTGTCGAAGCGGAACTGACCGCCCGGCTGTTCTGCATAGTTGCGTAGTGTCCAGATGTTACCGGCATCGATGAAGGCGGCTCCGTCGAACTTCCAGAACAGGAAGGTGCGATATTCCAAGTTGAGGTCGATCTTCATGTCACCGGTCTGATTGATGAAGTCGATACGCCCGTCGGTACCTCGGAAGCTGCCCGGTCCCAATCCGCGCACACTCCATCCGCGCACGCTGTTGGCACCGCCTGAGAAGTAGCGTTTCTCGAAGGGCAGCACCTTGCTGTTTCCGTAGGGCCACGCTATACCGATGTCGGCATGTGCCACCAGCTGATTGTGTTCGTCGAACTGCCAGAGACGGGTGTAGTCGAAGTCGAACTTCGCATACTGAGCGTAGGCGATGCCGAATAGGGTGTGCTGTCCTTCCTTGTTCTTATGGAAACTGGCGGCGTTGGCAACAAGCCCGAGCAGGTTGCCCGAAGTCTCGACGTTCGCACGCAGGGCGTGGTTGGCGTGGCTGTAAGTGATGCCGAAGCCAATCTTCGTGATGAAGAGATCCTCGTAGTTGTAGCGCAGGATGGCATTACGATTGCTGACGCTGTCGAGATAGTCGTGCTTGAAAGTGCTGCTGAGCCAGGGCATGTGCACGTAGTTAAGATCGAGCAGGTCGAAGCGGTATTGCAGATGGCGGGCAGGATGGCTCCAGCGATAGCGCCACGCGGTGGAGAACACTCGGCGGTGGAACTCAGGGCGGTTCTGCATGTCGTAGGTCAGCGAGAGTTCGCTGGTAGCGGTACTGCGGCGTGTGAAGTCGCGCGACAGGAACGGAGCCACCATTCGCGGGAAGACGAGCTTTGTCTCGAGACCGTATTCCTCGTAGTCCTCGTTCTGATAGCCTTCCAATCCGGTAATAGCCTCGAAGGCTGCACGCAGCTGTACGCTCAGCACCTCGCTACCGCGGAAGAGGTTGCGGTTCTCATAGGTCAGCGACGCTGCCGCTCCGAAGTCGCCGGCGGTGTTGGTACCCTCGGGCTGGAAGGAAATCGTCGAGGGCTTGTTCATCGTGAGACGGATGTCGCAGTCGAGCAGTCCTCCCTTCTCCCCTACCGACTGCGAGTCGGGCTGTACCTCGGTGTATCGGATGTTCGTATACTTCACCGCTTGCAGGCGCGCGAAGTTGTTGTAGGTCTTCTGCAGGTCGGCACTATTAAAGAGATGGCCCGGCTGGATGGCCGTATTGTTCTCAAGTGTGCGACGTCGCAGCCGCAGCTGGGACGAGTTGCCGTCGAAGGCTGCGCGATCGTCGCCAAGGAACCGCACATTGCGGACGTAGTATTGCGGATGCAGCTCCTCGGGCGAGTTGTTATTGGCCCGATAGCGTGCCAGATGCAGGGTGACATCGATGAGATTGCTGCCCGCTGCCGAGTCGGCCGAGAAGGTGATATAGTCCTTGTGGAAACGATAGTAGCCGTTGTTCAGAAGGAATGTCGTGATGCGCTTGCGCTCAGCATTGAGGCGCTCAACGGTGAACGGCTCCCCTTCCTTCAGCCGCTGCGACTTGTTGTCGGCCCGCTCCAACAGAGCAGCGATGCTGTCGTCAGCGATGTCGTAGTTGACATGCCGGATGTCATAGGGTGCGCCGGGATGCAAGGTGTAGATGGCCTTCAGCTTCTTGCCCTTCACCTTCGTGACGAGATCGACGTCGGCATGCATATAGCCCATGTTGCGCATAGCTGTACGCAGGTCGTTGCACGACAGCTCTGCCTGCACGGTATCGAACACCACGGGTTCCTCGCCGATGCGATGCAAGGCCCTGTTGATCCATTTCGTGGAGTCGCGGCCGGCAAGCGAATAAGTGCCCAGAGGAATTTTGAAAAGGGAGAACCACTTGCTGTTGGCTCGCTGTCGGATGTAGGGTTCGAGGCTCGTCACGTTGAATCCTTTCGGTTCCGACTTGATTTCAACAGCGGTAAGCATATACTCATCGTCCGGCACAAACTTGGTGGCGGAACAACTCGTGAGAATCATCGCAATGACTCCGAACAATGCAATATGGAAGTCTCTCCATCGTTTCACACGTGCAAAGGTACGAAGAATAATTGAGAATTGATAACTGATCATTGAAAATTGCAGAATAATAAATGAAAATTGTAGAAAAAATAATCGTTTTCATTTTTTATTCGTACCTTTGCAAACATGATCAGCAAGGCGAAACTGAAATTCATCCGTTCGCTGGAGCAAAAGAAATACCGGCGGCAGGAAGGTGTCTTCGTGGCAGAGGGGCCCAAAGTGGTGGGCGACCTGCTCGCGGTGATGCCTGCCCGCGAGCTGTTTGCCACTCGCGAATGGATGGAAAGCCGGCACCCGCATCGTGCTGAAACGGTCGTCGAGGTGACGGATGACGAGCTGCGCAAGCTGAGTTTCCTGCAGCACCCGCAACAGGTGCTGGGCGTGTTCGATATTCCCAAGGTATCAGTAGCGGAGGGAGCGCCTGACTCCCAGCTTTCGCTGGCGCTCGACGGCGTGCAGGACCCCGGCAACTTGGGCACGATCATCCGTCTGGCCGACTGGTTCGGCATCGACACCATCTACTGCAGTCTCGACAGCGCCGACGCCTACAACCCCAAGGTGATACAAGCCACGATGGGCAGCATCGCGCGTGTACATATACTTTATACTGACCTTGCTGCACTTATCGACTCGCTGCCAGCCGGAACTCCAGTCTATGGAACATTCCTCGACGGCGAGAACATCTATCGGCAGACGCTGCAGCCGCGGGGGCTTATCGTCATGGGCAACGAGGGAAAGGGCGTCTCGCCCGATATTGCGCGCCGCGTGAGCCACCGTCTGCTCATTCCGAACTATCCCGAAGGACGTGCGACTGCCGACAGCCTGAATGTTGCCATCGCTACCGCTATCGTCTGCTCAGAATTCAGAAGAAAACCCTAACAACAACAGAATATGCCACACAGAATACTATTCATAGACCGCGACGGTACGCTCATCAGAGAGCCGGCTGACGAACAGATCGACTCGTTCGAGAAACTGCGGTTCACCGAGGGGATGTTCCAGTATCTGGGCTTCATCCGCCGGCACACCGACTTCCACTTCGTCATGGTGAGCAATCAGGACGGACTGGGCACGCCGTCGTTCCCGGAAGAGACGTTCTGGCCCGTACACAACTTCATTCTGCAGGCATTAGAGGACGAGGGAATCACCTTCGACGAACAGCTCATCGACCGCCACTTCCCCGAGGACAACTCCCCTATGCGCAAGCCGGGAACGGGAATGCTCACCCACTATCTGCAGAATCCCGACATCGACTTGGCAGGCAGCTACGTCATCGGCGACCGGCAGTCTGACCGACAGTTGGCAGAAAACCTTGGCTGTCAGGCACTTATCCTCGGCGAGGACGGCCTCACGTGGAAGGACATCGCTGAGCGTCTCTTCGCCGGAGAGCGAACGGCAGAGGTGAGGCGCACCACGCGCGAAACCGATATCTACGTGCGACTCGACCTCGACGGCACGGGCCGCTGCGACATCCATACAGGTCTGGGCTTCTTCGACCACATGCTCGAGCAGATAGGGCATCACGGACAGATGGATGTCACCATCCACGTCGATGGCGACCTGCACGTTGATGAACACCACACCATTGAGGACACAGCACTCGCTCTGGGCGAATGTCTCGCAAAGGCCCTGGGCGACAAGCGCGGCATTGCCCGCTACGGCTTCTGCCTCCCTATGGACGACTGTCTCTGCCAGGTGGCACTCGACTTCGGCGGACGCCCTTGGCTGGTGTGGGATGCCGACTTCCAGCGCGAGAAGATCGGCGACATGCCAACAGAGATGTTCCTGCACTTCTTCAAGAGCCTGAGCGACGCAGCGCGTATGAACCTCAACATCAAGGCCGAGGGACAGAACGAACATCACAAGATTGAAGCCATCTTCAAGGCGCTGGCCAGATCGCTGCGCATGGCCGTCAGACGCGATGTGGAACACTTCCAGCTGCCATCGTCGAAGGGCACGCTCTGAAAAGTTGGCACGCTCTTTGCATGTTGTCAGCAGAGCCCTTCACCCCCCAAGGGAAACTGACAAGGGCCGAAGGTAAAAAGAGTTCACGAATAAGTTTAAGCATCATTTAGAATATGACTAACCAGTTTTCGACCAAGGTATCGCAAGTCCTCGCCTTTAGCCGCGAAGAAGCGACGCGCCTCGCCAGCCGATCGGTGGGGCCGGAGCATCTGTTGCTGGGCATACTGCGCGAACAGAACGATACCGTCACGCGTTTGTTCCAGCGATTGCAGGTCGACCTGCCGTCGGTGAAGGAGGCGTTGGAGTCAAGGGTGCGCGAAGACGAGTTGGGAACACCTATCCACACGCGCGACCTTGTGCTGAACGAGCGTGCCAGCAACATCCTGAAGCTGGCTGTTCTCGAGGCACGCATCCAGCACACGCAGGTTGTCGAGGTCGAGCATCTGCTTTTGGCCATCCTGCACGACTCGGTGAATAATGGTGCCAAGGAAATCCTAGAAACAAACAATATGACATACGAAGATACCATTACTTATCTGAGGGCAAAGACCACGCCGACACAGAACGGAATCGGTCTGCCTGACGAGGACGAGGAGGACGACGACACGATGGCTTCAAGCAACAGCCGTCAGAACTCGTCGTCGGGTATGCAGGCTACTGCGCAAGCCCGCAAGACAGCCAGCAAGACCCCTGTACTCGACAATTTCTCGACCGACCTCACAAAGGCTGCGCTTGACGGAGTGCTTGACCCCGTAGTAGGACGTGAGAGTGAGATACAACGCGTCGTGGAGATTCTCTGCCGCCGCAAGAAGAACAACCCCATCCTCATCGGCGAGCCGGGCGTCGGAAAGAGTGCCATCGTCGAAGGCCTGGCACAGCTCATCGCTCGTCGCCGCACGTCGCCCGTGCTCTTCGGCAAGCGACTGGTGAACCTCGACATGACGTCGATCGTTGCCGGCACGAAGTATCGCGGACAGTTCGAGGAGCGCATCAAGGCGCTGATCAAGGAACTGGAGCAGAACCCTGACATCATCGTCTTCATCGATGAGATACACACGATGATCGGAGCAGGCTCCACGCCTGGCAGCATGGATGCCGCCAACATCATGAAGCCAGCGCTGGCCCGTGGCACCATACAATGCATCGGAGCCACCACGCTCGACGAATACCGTAACTCCATCGAGAAGGACGGAGCGCTGGAGCGCCGTTTCCAGAAGGTCATCGTTGATCCGACGACACCCGAACAGACGCTGCAGATCCTGCAGAACATCAAGGACCGCTACGAGGAACACCACCATGTCACCTACACCGACGACGCCCTACAGGCATGTGTCAAACTGACAGGCCGCTATGTCACCGACCGCTTCTTCCCCGACAAGGCCATAGACGCCCTCGACGAAACCGGCTCGCGCGTACACCTGCAGCATGCAGAGGTGCCGCCGTCGATTATCGAGAAGGAGAAGGAAATCGGATTCATCAAGGAGAAGAAGCAAGATGCCGTGCGCAACCAGAACTTCGAGTTAGCTGCTGGCTATCGCGACCGCCAGACACAGCTGGAGCGCGAGCTGGCCGAACTGCAGAAGGAGTGGACGGCAGGCGATGCTTCCTCCCGCGAAGTGGTGACAGAGAAAGAAGTTGCCGACGTGGTGTCGATGATGACGGGAGTGCCCGTACAGCGCATGGCCGAGGCCGAAGGAATCCGTCTGAAGGGCATGGCCACCGAGCTGAAGAAGCACATCGTGGCACAAGATGCCGCCATCGACAAACTGGTGAAGGCCATCCAGCGCAACCGAGTCGGACTGCGCGAGCCTAACCACCCCATCGGCGTGTTCATGTTCCTCGGTCCTACGGGTGTGGGTAAGACCTACCTCGCCAAGAAGCTGGCAGAGTTCATGTTCGGTTCGAATGATGCCCTCATCCGCATCGATATGAGCGAATACACCGAAGCCTTCAACACCTCACGCCTGATTGGTGCGCCTCCGGGCTACGTGGGCTACGAGGAAGGCGGCCAGCTCACCGAGCGCGTGCGCCGCAAGCCCTACTCCATCGTACTGCTCGACGAAATCGAGAAGGCTCATCAGAACGTGTTCAACATGTTGCTGCAGGTGCTCGACGAAGGTCGTCTCACCGATGGCAACGGCCGACTGGTGGACTTCCGCAACACCGTGATCATCATGACGTCGAATGCCGGCACGCGCCAGCTGAAGGAGTTCGGACGCGGCGTGGGCTTCACGGCAGGCGGCAGCTTCGGCACCGATCTCGACGAGCGCGACAAGCAGCATGCCCGCCAGATCGTGCAGAAAGCCCTGTCGAAGCAGTTCGCACCCGAGTTCCTCAACCGTCTCGACGAAATCATCACCTTCGACCAGCTCGACCTCAATGCCATCAAGCGCATCGTCGACATCGAGCTCGACAGCCTCTACAAGCGCATCGCCGGCATGGGCTACCAGCTGCAGCTCACCGATGCCGCCAAGGAGTTTGTCGCCACGAAGGGCTACGACGTGCAGTTCGGTGCCCGCCCGCTGAAGCGTGCCATCCAGAACTACGTTGAAGACATCGTCTGCGAACATGTCCTTGATGGCGATATTGCCCAGGGCAGCCTGCTCACCGTCGACAAGTGCGCCGACAAGGATGAGCTCTGCATCAAGGTAGCTGAACAATAGGACACTACCGACATCATACAACAAAAGAAGCAGGATGCCAAGCGGCACCCTGCTTTTCTTTTTGTTGCATGCTGACATGCAACGCGGAGTCGACCAAAGCTTAGTCTTCCTCCTTCTCTTCTGCCTCGTGAGCAGCGATAAGAGCCTGCTGGATATCGTTGGGAACAAGCTCGTAGCTGGCGAACTTCGTGGTGAACGAAGCACGGCCGCCCGTGAGCGAGCTCAGAGCGATACAGTAGCTGGAGAGCTCCTTCAGAGGAATCTTGGCATTGAGCTTCTGGTAGCCACCTTCCGAGTCCATACCCATGATGATGGCACGGCGTCCCTGCAGGTCGCTCATCACGTCACCCATGTAGTCGGCGGGCACGAGCACTTCCAGGTCGTAGATAGGCTCAAGCACCTTCGGGCCGGCATCCTTAAATGCCAATGAGAAGGCGTTGCGGGCAGCGAGCATGAACGAAAGCTCATTGCTGTCCACCGGGTGCATCTTACCATCATAGACGATGACGCGCACGTCGCGGGCATACGAACCCGTGAGCGGACCGCGCTCCATACGCTCCATGATACCCTTAAGGATAGCGGGCATGAAGCGGGTGTCGATGGCACCACCGACGACGGAGTTGATGAAGACTAGCTTGCCGCCCCACTCCAGGTCGATCTCTTCCTTGCCCTTGATGTTCATCTTGAACTCCTGGCCGTTGATCTTGAACGACGTGGGATCGGGCATACCCTCGGTGTAGGGCTCCATGATGAGGTGTACCTCACCGAACTGTCCGCTACCACCCGACTGCTTCTTGTGACGATAGTCGGCACGTGCCATCTTCGAGATGGTCTCGCGATACGGAATCTTCGGCTCCACATACTCCACGGGAATCTTCTCGTTGTTCTCCAGACGCCACTTCAGCGTGCGCAGGTGGAACTCGCCCTGACCGTGGATGATGGTCTGGCGCAACTCCTTCGACTGCTCCACAACCCATGTGGGATCTTCCTGACGCATCTTCAGCACGGCAGCCATCATCTTCTCCATATCCGAAGAGCTCACGGGCTTGATGGCACGCGAATACTTCGAGTTAGGATACTTGATGTAGTCGAACTTCCAGTCGATGTCCTTGCCGTTCAGCGTGTTGCCGGTCTTCACGTCCTTCAGCTTCACGGTGCAGCCGATGTCGCCTGCCTTCAGCTCGTCGACAGCCACGCGGTTTGCACCAGCGCAAGCATAGAGCTGACCCATGCGCTCCTTCGAGCCACGGTCTACATTCGTCAGGTCGTCGCCGGGCTTCACCGTACCGCTCATCACCTTGAAGTAGCTCACCTCACCGATGTGGGGTTCCATACCGGTCTTGAAGAAGAAGAGCGACGTCGGGCCGTTCGAATCGGGAGCAATCTCCTCGCCGGCAGCGTTCTTCACCTTCGGCATATCGGTCACGAAGGGCACCACGTTGCCGAGGAACTCCATCAGGCGGCGCACACCCATATCCCTGCCTGCGCAGACGCAGAACACCGGGAAGATGCTACGTGTCACCAGACCCTTGCGGATACCCTCACGCATCTCGTCCTCCGAGAGAGTCATCTCCTCGAAGAACTTCTCCATCAGGGCGTCGTCGTTACCGGCGGCAGCCTCGACGAGAGCGTCGTGCATCTCCTGAGCCTTGTCCATGAGGTCGGCGGGAATGTCCTCGATGATGGGAGCGCCACCCTCGGGCTTCCACGAGTACTTCTTCATCAGCAGTACGTCGATGACGGCATTAAAGCCAGGACCGCATACCACCGGGAACTGCACGGGCACCACCTTCGGGCCATACACATCCTTCAGGTTCGAGAGGATCATGTCGAAGTCGCAATGCTCCTTGTCGAGCTGGTTCACGAGGAAGATGACAGGCTTCTGCAGCTTCTCCGTGTTGCGGAAGGCATTCATCGTGCCCACCTCAGGACCATAGGTACCGTTGACCACGATCACAGCCTGGTCGGTCACGTTCAGCGCCGTGATGGCACCACCCACGAAGTCGTCCGAACCCGGGCAGTCAATAAAATTCAGCTTTTTGCCGTTCCACTCCGTGTGCAGGACGGTGGAGAATACCGAGTAGCCATATTCCTGCTCCACAGGGAAATAGTCACTCACCGTGTTTTTCTGCTCTACGCTACCACGGCGCTTGATTACACCACTCTCAAAAAGCATTGCCTCGGCAAGAGTAGTCTTGCCGGAACCCGCACTGCCAATGAGTGCGATGTTCTTGATCTCATTTGTCTGATAAACTTTCATATCAAAAGGTAGTTTTAATTGGTTTGAAAAAATTTTGCCGACGAAATTACTCATTTTTCACCGAATAGCCAAAACTTTTCCCGAAAACCTTCATTTTTTTATTACTTATTAGTAATTTTGCCACCGAAATGGCAGGTTTATACTTACATATCCCCTTCTGCAAGAGCCGATGCATCTATTGCGGCTTCTACTCTACCACGCTCTCTTCGACGTGGCAGAATCGCTATGTCGAGGCACTATGCCGGGAGATGGAAATGAGGGCAGAGAAGAGCGGGGAGAGAGGAGAGACGAGTGACGAGAGGGGAGAGAGAAGAGACGAGAGGGGAGAGAGAATAGAAACCATCTATCTGGGCGGAGGCACTCCGTCGCTGCTCACAGCCGACAACCTGCAGCGGCTCTTTGATGCCATCCGCCTGCACTACGAAGTATCAGCCCTACAGGAAGTCACCATAGAATGCAATCCAGACGATGTTACAGCTTCGTTTGCTGAGGTGTTACCTCAACTCGGTATCAACCGCACTTCCCTCGGCATTCAGACTTTCAGCGACGAGCGGCTGCGCTTCCTGCACCGCCGCCACACTGCCCAACAGGCCGTCGAGGCTATCCATCGCCTGCGACAAGCCGGCATCGCCAACGTTAGCATCGACCTGATGTTCGGCTTCCCGGGACAAACTCTCGACCAATGGCTCGCCGACATCCGACAGGCCGTCGCCCTGCAGCCTCAGCACATCTCCGCCTATTCGCTCATGATTGAGGAAGGCACGCCTCTGTACAAACGGATAATGGAGAATGGAGAATGGAAAATGGAGAATGGCAGCGACGAACTCTCTAGGCAGATGTACGAAGCACTCATCGACGGCCTCGCTGCTGCAGGCTACGAACACTACGAAATCAGCAACTGGTGTCTGCCCGGATTCCGCTCGCGCCACAACAGCAGCTACTGGAACCAGACGCCCTACATCGGCATCGGGGCAGCCGCCCACAGCTACGACGGCCACACGCGCTCGTGGAACGTCAGCGACCTGCAGCAATACGTGGAATCCATCGAACAGGGAAAGCGCCCGTTCACGGCAGAAGTAATTGATGAAGACACACGCTATAACGACCTCATTACCACAGCCTTACGCACTCGCGACGGAATCAACCTCAACACCCTACCCGACCGCTATCGCCGCTACCTGTTGCAGCAGGCCCGCCGCAGTCTCGACGCAGGCTTCTTGAAGATAGAAACCTCGTCCGAAGGCAAGTCATTCATCCACCTCACACGCCAAGGTCTCTTCGTCAGCGACGACGTCATGAGCGACCTCATCTGGGTGTAAGGCATTCATAAGTTATGCAATTATGGTTATACTGATAACAGGTGCTTCCCATACGGGCAAAACGCTTTTGGCGCAGCGGATGCTTGAACAATACAAGTATCCTTATCTGTCTATAGATCATTTGAAAATGGGCTTGATTCGCAGCGGTCAGACCGCTCTCACCCCAGAAGACGACAATGCCCTTACTGATTATCTTTGGCCGATTGTGAGGGAGATGATAAAAACTGCGGTTGAGAATGAGCAGAATTTGATTGTGGAGGGCTGCTACATTCCTGCAGATTGGAGAAAGGACTTCGACGAGCAGTATTTGCAGTCGATTCGTTTCATCTGCCTTGCTATGACGGACGATTATATCGATCGCCATATCGACGAAATAAGACAAAATGCCTCCGCCATTGAGAAAAGATTGTTTGTCACGAACATCACCCCTGGTTCGCTGAAAGCTGACAATCATCACTACATCGAAGCATTCACGCTGAATGGTGAAGATGTAACTCTGATTGATGATTATTATGAAGAAACGATAAAAACCCTGCTGTAGTTTTCGCAACAATCAAGAAAAACAGTACTTTTGTATTCACAAGTTTGTGCAAAATTTAAACGGATAAAACAGAATTTATGTCGAAAATCGCAACCATCATCAAGCCGTTCTTGCCGATATTAGCTGCTATTTACGGTCTTGCTCTCATTTACATAACAGCACTCCCATTAGCTGATGGTGAAGGGTCACTTGCCAACGAGGCTGTTGGCTGGATTCTCACTCTGGCAGCCATCTTGCTGACCGTTTTCGTGGTCATCCCGATTGAGAGAAAAGTTTATCCCGAATCACGTCAGTTCTCGCTAAAGCCACCAACGCTAACCGTTGCGGCAGGTCTGCTACTCATAGCCCCGTTGTGGTTGGTGACGCAAGAAGCCATCGTCTACGGCCTCACATCCTTGTTTCATTCCGTCCAAACAGAGACGCTTACCTATTCGTCTGACGAATTACGTGAAGACATGTTGTCAAGCGTGCACGCCGTATTCCTTGCGCCCGTACTTGAAGAATTGTGCTATCGTCAACTGGCCATTTCGCCATTTCGTCGACGCAAGTCGCAAATCATCGTTTGCGTGATCATGGCTGTGTTGTTCGGCATCCTTCACGTCCGCAACTTCATGGGTGCCTCCATCGCTGCTCTGCTGTTTGGAATCGTGTATATATGGTCAAGAAACATCTGGTATGCCGTCCTGCTCCACGCCGGCAGCAACCTGACAGCCACTTTGTTTGCCGTCTATTGCTGTCTTGGTTTTGGCGAGATACAGACATGCAAGAGCCCTGTCATCTTCCTACCCGACATGAAAGTATTCATCGCCAGTTTGTTATTAGCAATTATAGGTGTAGTAGCACTAAAAGCCTCACGCCGGCCCTCTCAATGAGAGAGGGGGCTTTAGAAGAACAGCCTGAACACTCTGTCCAGAAGGCCGTCTAGCCACTCCGGGAACACCCAGAAGAACAGGACGATAAAGGCGAAACCTATCCAGCCGCTAACCTTCGTGAACGCTGGCGACGGCTTCTTGCCAGTGACAATCTCGTAGAGCGCAAACACAATCGACCCACCGTCGAGCGGATAGACAGGCAGGATGTTCAGCACCGCCAACAGCAGCGACAATACTGCCAACGGGCGCAGCAGACTGAACCACTCATACGACAAGAGTGGCAGGACGTAATACAGAATGAGGAATGTGGCGAGATTGAACAGCACCCCAGCAGCAGAAATCAGCAGCCGCTGCCACGCAGGCTTGTCCTCGATATAGCCATCCACATCGCCATCGGCGTATGATCCCCGCGACTTGAACACCGTGACACCGCCCAGAGGGAGCGTGCCCAGGCTCCATTTGATATCCCGCCACGAGCTGCCTCCTGCGACACGCTTCGGCTTATAGCTGATGAACGGCAGGAAGAACACCTGCATCTCCTTGATGTGGCATCCGAACGACTTGCCCATCACCACATGCCCCAGCTCGTGAATGACAACCGCGACACACAGATAGAGATAAAAGGTCCAGTCGTCGGTAAACAGGCTGCTCCCACTCGTCATCCACATACAGACGGCCACACCCAGAACCAGGTTCAGCATATTAAACGAGAACCCCTCCTCTGTCCCGTTGCCACCATTCATGTAAGATGACGCCGGCACCCTGCTATTGTCATAATTCCTATCTTCTTCCATCGTTTCTCTGGTCAGTTATTAGTGTAATACTGTATGTTTTATTATTTCCCAAGGATAGCGTTAACGACGGCAGTGATATCGGCTGCATTCAGTTCACCATCGGCATTCACGTCGCCAACATTAGTCATAGTGAATGAAGATGTGGCAATATCAGAGTCGAGATAACCTTCACGCCTCGCATAAACGCTAACCATAAAGGTTGTGCCTAAATCTATTTCTCTACCTATCAGTTCTGTTTCTGAATTCTCAACAATTACTCTTGACACAAACTCTACATCCTCCGTCTCGCAATTGAATCTAACTTTACCATTTGAAAAAGAAATTGTAGGAGTAGCACATCGTTCTAGAGTTGGTTCTTTTATGGCAACAATAGAGCCAAAATGGCTCCAAGGTTCTATTGTGCTATAAGCTTCAAGAGATGATTCTGGAACATGAAGGGTGGCATTTGCTATATTATTTAAGGTAAAAGTATATTCGTTTGCAGAAGGAACTTGATCTGCATAGCATATTACGTCCATTAAACTTGAACAATTCTGAAAAGAATTGCCGACAACTTTTGTTATTCCATGGGGAATTGTAACATATTTAAGATTAGAACAACTATAACATGCGAAATTTGGAATAGTATTAATGCTGTTTGGAAACTCTATAGAAACCAAGCCGGTACAACATGAAAAAACAGCCCACCCCATAGTTTCCACGCTGTTTGGAATTATGACAGAAGACAAGTTAGCACAACTCAAGAACGCTGATTGAGCAATTCCTTTAGTTCCATCAGGAATACTTATTTCTGTATTCTCTGGCATTGTTCCCTTATATGAATATAAAACCGAACCGGCATATACTAATCCGTCTGGTTGGTTGTTATACCATGCTGTATTTGTAAATGCATTCTGCCATATATTTCTTATACTTTCTGGAAATACTACAGACTGCAATTTGTAGCAGTCACCAAATGCCCATTCGCCAACAGTTGTCAATCCATCAGGAAAAACAATAGATTTAAGATTAGAGCAATTTTGAAAGGCTCCTGCAGCAATCCCTTTTGTACCTTCCTTAATGGTTATATCCAAGTCGTTATATGAACTTCCTTTATACTTATAACATATGGGACCAGCATAAACAACATCGCCTGTTTGGTTTTTGTACCATTGAGTATACTCTAAAGAAGAATTTAATCCCATGTATTCTAAAGTGCTTGGGAATGAAATGGAAGTCAATTTAAAACAATCACCGAAGACGTCTTCATATATCATCTTCACACCTTCTTCCATCACTACTGATTCTAATGAGGAACAATATTTAAATGCACGGTCGTAAATTTCTTTTACACTCCCTGGAATGGTTACAGAAGTCAGATCAGAGCAACTAGAGAAAGCCGAACCTCCAATGGAGCTCACATTATAATATGCGCCCCCATAAGTGACAACTGCAGGTATTTCAACAAGTCCCGAGTAATAAACACTTTTAGAAGAGATTACTATAGCCTCCTTGGTGTTAGCATCGAGGCTGTACCACAGCCCGTCAATTTCCACTTCCTCTGCATTTGCCACTATCGGCAGGAGCATCAGGGCGATATGAAGGATATTCTTTTTCATATTTGTCATTGTCTTAAGAATCATTGAGTTATTGTTGTTTGGGTTTCTGCTTGCAAAAATACAAAGAATTATTGAATCAGAAACAAAAAGGTGTTGAAAAGTGATTGCGCGGAGAAATAATTGGAAGAATTCCGATTCCTGTGATCATTATTTCGTAATTCTTTTGTATATTTGCAATCAAATTGAAAATGCCATGACAATAAAGACTTTTCAAGACATAGAGAATATTGACCAAGAACTGGCGGGGTTGTTCCTTCACCATGATGAAGCTATCAATTGGATTGGCACGGTGAATAGCGACATCAAGGAATGGATTGCAAAGCACAACAAGCAGCATTGGGAAATCGTGAGATATGTCAGCGAGAAAAGCGGCATACTTGGGAAGCTTCAAACTAACAAGAGAGATTATAAGCTGACGCGCAAGGACTTTGCCGAGATTCTCATCAAATTCTGCCCAGCCGCCTTAAAAGAAGGAGAGACAGCCAGTGCGTTGAAATCCAGCATGGAGCATTACCTGTGGCTCAACGAATATGGGCGTGGTCCTTCCGGCAGTTCCTTGGCTCGTAAGAGAGAGGTTGAGGGGCTATTCGAACATCATCCAATAGAACAGCCTGAAACCAACGACGAGCCACCTTCGCTTGAAGACCTGATGGCAGGGTATTTGAGACGTGTAATCAGCGACCGCGAGAGATATCCACGTTCGGTCCTGCGGGTAAGGGAACAGTATGGGGACACCAGGCCGGCGCTTTCCGTTGAGACATATTATTCAAAGGAATTATGGTCGCAAAAGCATTATTCACACGTCGACGCATATGAATTCGTAGAAGAGAGGCTGACCAAGAACAAGCTATATGAGTTAGCAGGAGAATACTCCGACATCGCCAAGCTGAGGCTATTCATTGTCTCTACTCACAGCCTGAGTCCTGATGTGAGAAAGCTGGTGTTAGATAAGGAGATTGGCTATGTGCTTTTAGACCCTCGCCAGAAGCCTGCATCTCCCGAATATGTGCTACCGCGCTCGTTGGAAGACTATGTCAAGCAGAGGCACGACATGGAAATTCTTCTTGGGCAGCGCCCCATGAACAGTCCGATGCTGATCATGGATGGCGACAACGTCACCTCCTCGCTATCCGACATTCTGTTATCACACAGTGTGGCTGTGAAGCCTCGGGAAAAACTTGAAATCCCCTTCTTGCAAGAAGACATGATTGAAGCTAAAGCTGACGAGTTGTCGGCCGACTATGTCGATTCCTGCCTGAGAAAGAAGCATCTTTGGGATAGCAGTGTTGCATTATCTCTTGACCCGTTTGCCATTGCCGACCAACTGGGGTTGTCGCATAGCGTAGAACCTCTTGGCGACGGCTATCAATTGGGCCGGTTCGATATCGTAGAATGCCATGTCACGTTGAACTCTTCCGGTAAGGACAACAACAGTCGCTTCCGATTTACGATGGCTCACGAACTGGGTCATTACCTACTGCATAAGCCTTGGTTCAGCCGTTGTGGCATCGTGTCGGTGGGAGAAACTGATAACACGCTCTCATCAGAAATAATCTTCGACCGGCGACGCATAGAAATCGAGGCCAACCACTTTGCTTCCTATTTGCTGATGCCTACAAAATTGGTTCGGCACCTCTATAATTACTTCTACGAGAAATATGTTCATCAAGTCTATGGCGACAGACTGCAGAAGCTATATTATAACCCCTCCCAGCCAGAAACTAGGCCGCAATACAACAACGTTGTCGGAAGAATGGCAACGCTTTTAGAGGTGTCGGCAACGGCACTCAACATTAAGCTTAAGTCGATGAAATTGCTTGAGATGCCCTGAGATTACGGGCTCGTTTTGCAATTTATTTTTCAGTTCTGCAAACTGAATCCAATTTTCGGATTCAGTTTCTTTTTTTTCCTTGACAATCCCCATTTCCTTTCTTATCTTTGCACCGGAATTCTACTCCCGCGGTGCTAACCGAGCACGGGCCGCGGGGACGGACTAGATGAAATCGTAACCGCTATGTCAGAAGTCCGTCAGTGCAAGCGGGTAAACCTCATACATAAAAAAAAAAGAAAGAAAAGTATGGAGGAAAAGAAAACCAACGAAGCGCCTCAGGCAGTGTGGAATGCTGCCGAGGCAAAGATGAGTTTCTTCCGCAGACCCATCACCAACAAACGACCGGAAGCCGAGCCTATGACGCTGGCTGAGGTCTACGATTATGTTCACGGACTCAAGGTAATGCCCGAGACGGTGTTCCTCAGGAGTCTTGAAACCCACAACGAGGCACGTGCCTACAAGGGCAACAACTTCGACTATGTGACGCCATCGGGCGTGTTCAGCTATTGTGCCGACCAGAACCTTCTTGAGCACTCACAGCTGTTGTGCATGGACTTGGACGACTTGGGCAGTCGCACAGAAGAGTTGTTTGCCGCGCTATTGGCCGACCCGATGTTCGAAACGCTGCTCCTGTTCCGTTCGCCTTCGGGCAACGGGCTGAAGTGGTTCATCCACATCGACCTCGAGCGCTGCGACCACCGCACATGGTTCCGAGCCGTGCGCAATTATCTCATGACTACCTATCGGCTCAGCGAGAAGCAGGTCGACGGGCAATGTGCCAATCCCTCGCGGGCCTGCTTCCTTGGCCACGACCCCGAGGCATATCTGAATCCTGAACTAATCAAAAAAACTAAAACAACTGAAAGCTTATGAAGAACAACAATTCTTTCGACCCGCTGGCCTGGGCAGCAGCGGGCAACGGCACGAATACTGCCAAGAGCGTGAATGCCCAGGCAAACACTACGGCCTGGCAAGCCGACGACCCCGACATCGAACGGGACAAGGCACTGGCCGTGGGCAACGAACTCATTGCACGCGGCGCAAACATTGCCGAGAGCTACGACGACTACCTGCGTCTGGGCTTTGCACTGGCACATGGACTGGGTGCCGGCGGCGGCAATCTCTACCACCGGCTCTGCGCACAGAGTTCAAAATACAACGAACGCGACTGCGAAGCGAAGTGGCAGCATTGCCTAAGGACCTCCGACGGGCGCATCACCCTGGCCACCTACTACCAGATGGCAAGCCGGGCGGGTGTCGACCTGAGTGCCGTCAGCCAAAAGTTTCGGCCACTTCGGCCATTCGGCCACGACTCTACTTCGCAAGGTCGAGACGTTGGCGAAAACAACACAAACAAAACACAACTAACAGATAATCAGTTAATTAACAATAATGATTATACTTTTACTTTAAGTAAGGTAGGTGACGCGCACACCCGTGGCCGGATGGCCGAAGTGGCCGAAGCTCCATCGTCGGCCGTTGAGCAGCAAGCCAGTATTCCGGCCGGTCCAACCTTCAGCGACAAGTTCAATGCCAACGCTCTTCCTCCTCTCGTGCGTGAGGCCATGATGACCCAGAGCACAGCCGAAGGGCGCGACATGGTTGTGCTAGCGATGCTCAACCTCGCATCGGGGTTCATGCACAATGTCAAGGCCATCTACGACAAGCGAGTGGTCTATCCGCCGTTCTATCTTTTCGTCGTAGCACCTTCGGGAGCCGACAAAGGCATGTTGCCGGCGTGTCTGTCGCTGGTGGAGCCCGTTGTCAGCGAGATACGAAGGCGTAACGAGGCTGAACATATAAAATATAAAGAGGAGAAAGCGCAATACGAAGCGCTCAGCCGCAGTCAGAGAGCCTCGGCAGTAGAACCCGACGAGCCGCCCTACCGCTCGGCAATCATTTCAGTCAACGCCTCGGCGACGGCTTTCTACCAAGACTTGGCAGCCAACGACGGATGGGGAGCCGTCTTCGAAACGGAGGCCGACAACATGACGCAGACCCTCAAGCAAGACTACGGCGACTACAGCAGCGGACTCCGCAAGGCATTCCACCACGAGCCGATTGAGTATAGCCGACGCAAGGACAACGAGCACGTCTATATCGCAGAGCCGAAGCTCTCGGCGCTCATCACCTGCACACCCGGGCAGGTGCCTCAGCTGCTCTCGCCACAGAACACCGAGAACGGACTCGCCAACCGCTTTCTGTTCTATCTCCAACAAGGCCGACACCACTGGAGAAACGTCTTCGAAGATTGCGACAGGCCTCTTCATGAACAGTTGGCACCGCTGGGGCGGCTCTTCCTTTCGCTTTATCACGAAATGGAGGCAAAGGAGCCAGGCAAGCTGGTGTTCACCTTTAACGAAGAGCAGAAGCGAAGCTTCAATGCCTTCTTCTCCCCGCTCTACAATGAACACATCGGACTCTTTGGCGACGACCTCGACGCTTTCGTCAAGCGACTCGGACTCATCACCTTCCGCCTGGCCATGGTGCTCACGGTGCTTCGGCGGGCAGGCCAGCAGCCTTGTTTCAGTCCTCTCGACGAACCGCTGGTTTGCAGCGACGCCGACTACCAAACGGCCATCACCATCGCCGACTGCCTCATCAATCACACCGTGCAGGTCTACTCCCACTTGCTGCCTCACCGCCAGCTCATCATGAGCAACAGCGGGCGCGTCATGACACAGCCCGAACAAGCATTCTGGCAGGCGCTTCCGAATGAGTTCTGGGCGGCAGAATACATTGCGATAGCGCAAAGCATGGACATCCCTGAACGTACGGCAAGGCGCTACGTGGGTAACTTCGTCAAAGATTTCTGCCTCCTCCAGCGAGTAACCCAAGGGCATTACGTCAAGAAATAGCACTACTAATGACTTGTCGAATCAATGGATTCAGCTTCCAAAAGCAATGGATTCAGCTTCCAATAGCTATGCTCTAGTCGTTCTAAAGCTATGCTCTAGTTGTTCTAAAGCTATGCTCTAGTCGTTCTAAAGTTATGCTCTAGTTGTTCTAAAGCTATGCTCTAGATGTTCTAGAGCTATGCTCCACAACCCCGAAAGCAATGCTATTGGCTGATGGCGACGGCGCTGTAGATGAGGAGGAGGTAGCGGAGGAATTTGCCGGCGGTGATGCTGAGGAAGGACAGGGGGATGTTGGCACGCATGAGGCCGAGAACGATGGTGATGGCGGAGCCGAGAACGGGGAGGAAGGCGAAGAATCCCATGAGTGCTCCGCGTCCGCCTACGAAGTTCTGGGCACGCTCTACGCTGTGCTGGCTGATGTGCAGCCGTCGCTCAATCCAGTCGAGCCGTCCCATGCGCCCCACCCCATAGTTGACGGCTGAGCCCAGCACGTTGCCCACGGTGCCATATACGATGAGGGGCAAGGGCTGTAGTCCTGCCGCGAGTAGCGCCAGCATGACAATCTCGCTGCTGAAGGGGAAGAAGCTGCCTGCCAGGAATGCCGCCAGGAGCATGCCCCAATAGCCGTAGCCAACAAGTATCTCAGTCAGGAAGTCCATGAGTTAGGCGCCTGCGGCGCGGTTAAGAATGGTTATGAATGGTTCAGAGGCGCCTGCGGCGCGGTTAAGAATGGTTCTGAAGAGTTGAGAATGGTTCAGAGAGCTGTCGAGGGTAATCATAAACTATTCACTATTCACTATCAACTTGTCAACTCGTCAACTCGTCAACTCGTCAACTAAAAACTACATTGTACGCTGTGAGCAGGAGTGTTGCGGCGACGATGAGGAAGAAGGCGATGTTGGTGACTTTCGTGCGCGTGAGGGCAAGGAAATGGCCGATGAGCGGTGCTGTGCTGATGATGAGCAGGCGCAGGAGATACGGCAGATGCTGTGGCTGCAGGATGATGAATACGACGATGAAGAGGGTGATGATGATGAACATCTCGTAGATCATCTGCGTGCGCAGCTTGTCGTTGCTGCTTCGGCGGAGGAAGTGAATCGCGCCCGTCAGCGCCAGCAGGATGACGAAGAGGAGCGTGAACAGCGGGGCGAGGACCGACGAATGGGGTGTGAGGAGCAAGGCGGGGTCGGTGAAGATGGGGGCTACGAGGGGTCCTTCCATAGAGAACACCTCGGTGAGCGGCATGAACTGTCCCAGCGTCGAGAAATGGTCGAGGGGCGTCTGGAAGTCGCCGATGTAGAGATAGTAGGGCAGCAGGAGCCAGTAGGGTGTGAGCAGTCCGAGCAGCGAGGCGAAGAAGGTGCGCCAGCTGAGGGCGTAGAGGCGGATGGCCATGAGGAGCCAGAAGAGTGGTACGAAATAGAGTATCCGCACGAAGAACAGGCTTCCCACGCCCAGCGCGAGGAACGCTGTGTAGATGCTTCCTACGGCCTGCCGGTTCTGATAGGCGTGGAGGAAGGAGAGCAGGAAGACGATGTAGGCGAGTCCGACGATGCCTCCCCTGAGCGACGGGTAGAGGAACGATGCCATGAGCGTGAGCAGCAGGAATGAGCATGACACCATGCGGCTGAAGATGCGGATGAGGGAGTTGGCATTGTTGAGTTCCACCATGAGCATCGTCGACACGGTGAGCACCAGCAGCTGCTCCCACCACAGTATGCTGCGGAAGAAACCATCGCCCAGCTGCATGCCGAAGGCACCAATGGCAATGGCGATGAGGGTGGCGATGACGGCCACCGTCGAAAGAGTCATCCGACTCTCTGCAATCTTGTTCTGAAGTCTTTTCATCAGAAGATGCGCCTAAGGCGCGTGTAAAGCCCTGCGGGCGTGTAAGGCAGCAAGCTGCGTGTAAGGCGCCTGTGGCGCGTGTAAAGCCCTGCGGGCGTGTAAATAGTTGAGCTGTATGTGAAAACTTCCTTCTCCCTCCCCCTTTGGGGAGGGCCGGGGTGGGGCCCCTATAAATCTGCCCCTATATCCCTGCGGAAGTAGCGGTCGGTGAACTGAATCTTCTGGGCTTCGGCGAACGACTTGGCGAGGGCTTCTTCCTTGTCCTTGCCATACGATGACACAGCGATGACGCGTCCGCCTGCCGTGACCACATCGGCGTCCTTGCGAGCTGTACCGCTATGGAAGACGATGGTATCAGAGGAGAGAGGAGAGTGGAGAGTGGAGAGTGGAAGGCCCGTGATGGTATAGCCTTTCTTGTAGGCCTCGGGGTAGCCTCCGCTGACGAGCATCACGCACACGGCAGCACGCTCATCGAACTCGATGGTCTTCTCGTCGAGGTTGCCGGCAGCCACGCCCTGGAAGAGACTCACGATGTCGCTCTTCAGGCGCAACATCACGCTCTCCGTCTCGGGGTCGCCCATGCGGCAGTTATACTCGATGACATACGGGTCGCCCTGACAGCGGTCAGCCTTGGGTGTTCCCTCGGGCACGCAGTTCATCAGGCCGAAGAAGATGAAGCCCTTGTAGTCGATGCCCTCTGCGGCCAGACCTTCTACGGTGGGACGGATGATACGGTCCTCCACCTTCTGCATCCACTCCTTCGTGGCAAAGGGAACGGGTGAGACGCTGCCCATGCCTCCGGTGTTCAAGCCCGTGTCGCCCTCGCCGATGCGCTTGTAGTCCTTGGCTTCGGGCAGAATCTTATAGTGCTTGCCGTCGGTGATCACGAAGACGGAGCACTCGATGCCGCTGAGATACTCCTCGATGACCACGCGACTGGAGGCGTTGCCGAACATGCCGCTCAGCATTTCACGCAGCTCGCGCTTGGCTTCGTCGAGAGTAGGCAGGATGAGCACGCCCTTGCCGGCACAGAGGCCGTCGGCCTTCAGCACGTAGGGTGGCTGGAGGGTTTCGAGGAAGGCGATACCCTCTTCCACATGCTCGCCGTCGAAGGTCTCGTAGCGGGCTGTGGGAATGTTGTGGCGCTGCATGAACGCCTTGGCGAAGTCCTTCGAGCCTTCGAGCACGGCACCTGCCTTCGAAGGGCCTACAACGGGGATGTGGCACGTGCGCTGGTCGTTGCGGAAGTCGTCGTAGATGCCTCGCACGAGCGGGTCTTCAGGACCTACCACCACCATATCGACAGCATAGTCGGCCGCGAAGGTCTTCAAGGCCTCGAAATCGTTCACGCCGATGGGCACGTTCTCGCCGACACAGCCTGTTCCGGCATTTCCCGGTGCGATGTATAGTTTTCCACACTTCTTGCTCTGGGCGATTTTCCACGCCAGCGCATGTTCACGGCCTCCGCTGCCGAGCAGCAGGATCGTCATCTCTTTCTTGAATCCCACGGTGGGAACATAAACCGATTTTATGTCCACGGGGTCGTTTGGAATGATTGCGTTAAAGGGCATAATGGGAGTTGAGAGTTGAGAGTTGATAGTTATGGTGCTAAATACTGTCGGATTTCGCTGATGATCTGCGTGCGCTCAGGTTCGGGGAACGAGTTGATGCGCGTGCGATGGCTGCCCTCAGGCAGGGTGTGGACACGCAGCTGATGCTTCTTCCGCAGGCATTTCATGTCGCCGACACCCGAGGCACCCCACGGGTCGATGCCGCCATAGATGTAGATGATGCTCGAGTCGTTCTTCTTGAGGAAACGGCGCGTATGCCTGTAGAGGCGCTTGTCGAACTTCACGTTGCGGAACTCGGCAGGGAGCATCACGCGATGCATGTAGTCGTGGGCCGACTTGCGCGAGAGATACTTGCGGAAGGGCTTCGTGGCATAGCCGTAGTATCCCAGCTCGCGCACCGCCTGCACGTTGAACGACAGGTAGGGCGACTGCTCGGAAAAGTAGTTGGGCTCGCTGTACTTGATGAGGTTGTCGAAGAGCTCCCGGTCGGTGGCCGACGTCGGCGGAACCTCGCTGATGGGTGTGCCCCACTGCCAGATGGCGAAGGGATATTCCAACACGGTGAGATCGAAGATTTCATCGATGGGAGCGCGGAACGTGTAGCCCTTCTCCTTGCAGTAGTCGCGGAACAGCGGCACGAGCGTTGCCCTCCGCTTGAGCACCTCGCGCTGGAAGTCCTCCAGCCGCTGGCGCTCCTGGGCCGTTCCCACCTGCTTGGCAAGGAATGGCTCGTGGCGTCCGTCCTCGAGCGACTTGTTGAGCGGAGCCACATAGGGCACAGAAACATCGACATCGTCGGGATAGTAGGCGCGGTAGAACATCGTGGTCTGTCCGCCCTTGCTGATGCCCGTTGCCGCCCATTTGCCTTTGTAAATCTGTCGGAAGAGCTGATTCACATGATGCAGGTCGGCGAGCGAGTTCTCCACGGTGAGGTAATCCCAGTTGCAGGGCTCGGGCGTAGACTCGCCGAAGTAGCGGTACTCCACCGTGATGACGTTGGCATCGAAGAGCCGCGACAGCTCGTCCTGATAGTTCTTACTCAAGGCATAGTGGGCATAGTAGCCCTCGGTGACGAGGACGGTGGGACGGTCGAAGCCCACGTGGCACACCACCACGCGCTGGCGGAACTGTCCCTTCTGCGGCTCGCCGGGCACTACGTCCTGCGTGACCTTCAGCACATATTTCTCCTTATAGGTGTTGCTCTCCAAAGCCTCCACGTCGCTCACGCCCTGCAAAGCCTGCAGGCGAGGGAGCAGCTCGTCCTGAGCGCTGGCACTCAGGCTGGCCAGCAGCCATAGGAGAAGCAATAGCGTCCGATGATTCAGCTTGGTCATGTTATGAGGCGCCTGTGGCGCGGTTATGAATGGTTATGAATGGTTATGAATGGCGCGCCACCGTAGGGGCAGACCCCCGTGTCTGCCCGTGAATTTGGGGTGTTTGGGCGTGCAGGTTGTTCGTTATTGTTCGGGCAGACACGGGGGTCTGCCCCTACCCTTTATTTAATCAGATAGTCATCGAAATACTGCGAGATGCGCTCGTGGAGATGTGTCGACTGATGGCCCATCATGTTGTGGCCTTCGCCCGGATAGATGTAGAAATCGGGCTGTGTGCCTGCCAGGTTGCATTGGTAGATGAACGACAGGCAATGCTGCGGTACGACGGTGTTGTCGTTGTAGCCCGTGATGATCTGCAGCTTGCCCTTCAGGTCCTTGGCCTTGCTGAGCAGCGATGCCTTCGCATAGCCTTCGGGGTTCTGCTGCGGGGTGTCCATATAGCGCTCGCCATACATCACCTCGTACCACTTCCAGTCGATGACGGGACCGCCTGCCACACCCACCTTGAACACGTCGGGATAGTTGGTGATGAGCGAAACCGTCATGAAGCCGCCATACGACCAGCCGTGTACGCCGATGCGATTCTGGTCGACATAGGGCAGCGACTTCAGGTAGGCCACACCCTGCATCTGGTCCTGCATCTCCACCTGTCCGAGCTGGCGGAACGTAGCCTGCTCGAAGTCGCGTCCGCGGTTCTCGGAGCCCCGGTTGTCGAGGATGAAGAGCAGGTAGCCCTTCTGCGCCATGTAGGTTTCCCAGCCGCGCGAACAGTAGTTCCAGCGGGCATCGACGTTATGGGCATGCGGACCTCCATAGACATAGATAATGGTGGGATACTGCTTGGCGGGATCGAAGTCGACGGGCTTCACCATGCGGTAGTACAGGTCCGTAACGCCGTCGGCAGCCTTCACCGTGCCGCACGAGTACTCGGGAACCTTGTAGTCTTTCCACGGATTCTCGGCAGTATAGATGTCGTTGGGTGTGGGCTTCTGGGTACTGCTGACGGAAATCACACGCGGCACATCGGGAGCCGACCAGCTGTCGCGAATCCACTCTCCGCCCTTCGAGAGGTCGGCGTTGTGATAGCCCTTGCCGTTGTCGAGCAGGGTACGGCGTCCCGACTTGATGTCGACGGCAAACGTGTTGCGCTGGATGGGGCTGCACTCGTTGGAGGCGATGATGACCGAGCGCGCCTTCTCGTTGAAGCCCACAAGGTCCATCACCACCCACTTTCCGCTGGTGAGCTGGCGTATCTTATCCTTCTTCAAGTCGTAGAGATAGAGGTGGTTGTAGCCGTCGCGTTCGCTCTGGAAGAGGAACTGCGAAGCGTCCCAAGGCAGGAACGTAATGGGGTGCAGCGGCTCCACGTATTTCGCGGAAGTCTCGCGGTCGAGTTCGCGCAACCGGGCGCCCGTCTGGGCATCGTAGCTCACGAGTCGGCAGTCGTTCTGGTCGCGGTTCAGCTCGAACATATAAACGGTCTTGCCGTCGGGAGCCCACGCAATATTGGTGAAATAGACTGCCTTGCCATCCATCTCGCCCGACTCCGGCAGCTTCTGCGTGTCGTTGCTCTTCGGAGTCTGCAGATAGACGGTCTTTCCCGTTGTGAGGTCGTAGACGCCCACCGTTACCTCATGGCTCTGTTCGCCGGCCATCGGGTACTTGTCGGGCTCGTAGGCAGCCGAGCGGGCTTCAATATCCACCTGCGGGTAGTCGCTCACCAACGACTGGTCCATGCGATAGAACGCCAGGCGCTGTCCGTCGGGGCTCCAGAAGATGCCGCCGTCGATGCCGAACTCGTTGCGATGGACGCTCTGCCCATAGACGATATCCCTTGAGCCATCGGCTGAAAGCTGGCGCTCATTTCCTTGAGAATCAACAACATACAGATTGTCATCCTTCAACAGGGCAGAAGCCTTCGACGCCTGACAGAAGTCGAGCACCTGAGCGCCCTGCTCCTGTTTGCCCGCCCAGAGCACCTGCTTGGTTTTCCAGTTGAACAGCACGTTGCCACGCCCCGTATTCACCATCGCCAACGGCTGCTTGGCATCGGGGAACGAAAGGTTGTACATATGTCGCACAACACCCACGTCGTCGCGTCCGGCGTTGCGAAGGATGTCGTTCACCTGAGCGGTATCCAGAAGCTGCTGCTCACGTCCCGTCTTCTTGTCGACGAGGTAGCACTCCTCCACGTCGAGGCGCACGAGCTGGTCGCCCCACCACGTGTGGTACTGCGCCTTCGGCACCATGTTGCGGTAGTTGTATCCGCCGAAATTCAAGTCCTCAAGCGTGAACTGTTTGTCTTGTGCCATGATGCTGATGCATGAATGAATCTGGAAAGTTGAAAACGGGACGGCGAGGGCCGATGTCACCATCAGCATCGCCACGAAGAACCTTTTAGTCATCATCGTGTTCTCTATTGTCTTTTTTGAAATCCTTCTTGAATCCTTTCTTGAAACCGCGCTCGCCGAAGTCCTTGCCGCCACGGCCCTTGTAGTCGCGCATGGTCTTCCCGCCCTGCTTGCCGAAAGGCTTGCGGTCGCCCCGACGACGTCCGTCGTCATCGTGTCCGTCTGACTGCCGCTGGAAGAACTCGGTACGCTGCGAACGACGACGGCTGGCAGCCTCGCGGCGCTCTTCCTCCTCGTGGCGGCGCTCCAGCGAGTGGAACGTGAACGAACGGATGTCGGCACCCTCGTTCTCCTCCTGCTCGTCGAGACGCTTCTTGAACTCGCGGTGAGCCTTGAAACGGCGCTTCTCGGCCATAGCGGCCTTCTCCTCCTCGGTCTTCACCACGCCGCCCTCCTGGCGGAATTCCTTCATCTTGCCCTGGAACATCGAGTACTTGCGGAACTCACACTCGAGCGAACCGTTATAGAGAGGAATCTTGATGGAGGGCTTCAGGCCGATTTGCTCGAAACACTCCTCGCGGTAGGAGAGAATCCAGGCGTCGTTGCCCGAGAACTCGTGCTTCAGGCGTTCGCCGATCATCTTATAGGTGTCGAGCAGATTGGGCGTGGAGATGCGCTCGCCATACGGCGGATTAGTCACCATCAGGGCAGGCTCGGCAGGCTTCTTGAAGTCCTTGAAGTCCTGCAGCTGTACGGAGATAATCTTCGCCAACCCTGCTGCACGCACGTTCAGACTGGCCTTGGCCACAGCCTTCGGGTCGATGTCGTAGCCATAGATGTGGTGGTCGAAGTCGCGTTCCTGCGAGTCGTCGTTATACACCTCGTCGAAGAGCTCCTGGTCGAAGTCGGGCCATTTCTCGAAGGCGAACTCCTTGCGGAACAGACCGGGGCTCATGTTGCGGGCGATGAGGGCTGCCTCGATGAGCAGCGTACCGCTTCCGCACATCGGGTCAACGAAGTCGGTTTCGCCACGCCAGCCCGTCATCAGGATCATTCCTGCTGCCAGCACCTCGTTGAGCGGGGCCTCAGTCGTCTCCTGACGGTAGCCGCGACGATGCAGGCTCTCGCCCGACGAGTCGAGACACATCGTCGCATCGAAGTCGGCAATGTGGATATGCAGGCGGATATCGGGATTCGCCACCGACACATTCGGCCTGTCGCCTGTCTGCTCGCGGAACTGATCGACGATGGCGTCCTTCACCTTGTAGGTCACGAAGCGCGAGTTGCGGAACTCCTCGCTATATACAACGGAGTCGACGGAGAACGTCTTGCCCTTCTCGATGTACTGGCTCCAGTCGATTTTCTTCACCTCGTCGTACATGTCCTCGGCCGAGCGCGCCTTGAAGCGGGCTATCGGCTTCAGGATACGGATGGCCGTGTGCAACTGGAAGTTGGCACGATACATCATCTCCTTGTCACCCTTGAACGACACCATACGACGGCCAATCTGCACGTCGCTAGCTCCCAGATTGGTCAATTCTTCAGCCAAGACGGGCTCCAGGCCCATAAATGTCTTGGCAATCATTTCAAATTGTTCTTGCATAATATAAATTAAAAGCGGTGCAAAGTTACAAATTTATTTTCATATTCTCGCCACACTAACCACATTTATTTTTGCTGATATAGGGAAAAACCTGCGACAAATAGGGAATCTCCCTGCACATCGCATGTCAATAAGCCGTACCTTTGCATCAGGATAACCCAACAAATAAAAGCAAAATGATGAAAAAAGAACACTTTCACACACGTACACCCCGTATCCTTGCCACCCTGTTGGCATTGTTCTGTATCTGTCTGTCGGTAGAGGCAAAGCGAGTAGGCGTTTATTGCTATCTGTCGGGAAACGAGCTGAGTCGTAGCAACGACGGCCGACTGCGCACAAGCCTCATCGTAACTCCCACAGGCGGAGCCGTCGTAGAGATAGAAAACCTCACCGACGAAATTGTCTATTTGAATCGCGGCAACTCGTTCGTCTACGTCAACGGGCAGTCGGCCCCGATGTTCATGCCGTCCTCGCAGAGCGAGAGCCACACCGTGATAGAAGGCACCACAGAACGTGTATGGCGCGACATGAGCTGGATAAACGGCGAGGCACATACCAACAGCCAGACCGTCTTCGACCGCCGCATCCTGCCCTTGGCACCTCATGGAAGGACTGTTGTTTTCGCCTGGAACGACCTCCCGCGACTTCTGCGCAACGATATCATCGAGACCCACTATAAGGGCCAGGACGTGATGTGCCGAAAAGGACGTTTCCTGACCTTCGGCAACGAAGACGAACAAGCCCAAAGCGGTATCGTCTATACCTTGGGCAAGAAGTTTCAGAAAGGAGACTACCGCCACTATCGTCCCGACACATCGCCCTTGACGTTAGCCGTTGATATTCAATATGGTTACGACGATCCGTTGCAGTATAACTATAACAACAATTCCACTCAGCAAGAAGGCCCTCACGAGCGATTCCGCACAACGGTTTCCGACTTCGTTGAGACCATTGCCATCGGCTCCTACGAAGGTGTCGGAAAAGACGGCCGGCTCGCCACCAGTTATCCTCCGATGGGACAAGGGCGCCCCTGCTTCGCTTTCCGCAACGGCCGGAATGCGTCGTATGAAATCGGAACTGTCGCCGCTCTCGGCGCATTGGCGGGTCTGGTCATCCTCGCCGATGCCGCACAACCCGACATGCCCTCCGACTTTCCTTTTTAAAAGTTTTTATAAAAAAAGTGGGCTGCTGTTGCAACTTTTCATGACTTCCATGCGTCAAACGAACAAAACAAGAACGTAACAAACAAATTTCAACTACATCATGAAAAGAAAAGCTATCGTTGCCATCGTCGTGATGGCCCTCGCAGTTCTCGCCACGAACTGCACCTACAAAGTGAAGAAGACCGTTACCCACTCGAAGACCACCAAGACCTATTCGGGCTCGGCCGTGAAGCCCTTCGACCGCATCATCATCGATGCCTTCTGCGACGTCAGATACGTGCAGGGCGACTCCACCAGCGTTGCCATCAGCTATGCCGACCCGAAGGATTTCGCATCCCTCGACATCAAGAATCAGGACGGACGCTTCGTCATCGGCTACAAGACTTCGCACAAGGTGACGCGCCTGAAGGACGACGACATGCTGAAGGTTGTCATCACCACGCCCGACCTCATCGAGGTGGACATGAGCGGAGCAGGACGGTTCTGGTCGGGTAACCCCATCGACACCGACACGTTGCTGATTCAACTGAAGGGCGCCGGCAAGATTTCCATCGGCACAGTCGTCTGCGACCGCCTGCAAACAGAACTGAAGGGAGCCGGCAAGATTTCGCTCGGTCCCATCACGGCCCAGGAGTGCGACATAGCGCTGAAAGGCGTGGGCAAGATCGATGCCGACTTCGAACATAGCAACCATGTCGATTGCAATATCATGGGCGTGGGAAAAATCAAGCTCTCAGGCAAGGTCGGCCAGTATGATGCCAACGTCTTGGGAACAGGAAAAATCGACAGGTCAGACCTCGTTGTGGAGTAAATCGCCGTCAAAACAGCCTCAAGAACATTTAAACGGACTTAAAGAAAACAAAAACAAGGCAAAAAGTTTCCTTTTCTCATAAATAATGTGTACCTTTGCACGCGTTTTTAATTAGGGACACATCAGAAAATGAGATATGCCATTATCGCCGCAGGCGAAGGCTCGCGGCTTGCTCAAGAGGGCATCGACGCCCCGAAACCTCTGGTAAAAGTCAACGATGAACACCTCATCGACCGTCTCCTCCGCATCTTCATGGCGAACGATGCAGAGGAGATTGTCGTGATATGCAACGACCTGACCACGCTGGTGAGCGCACATCTGGCCGACATCCAGCAGAACGGACTTTACGGACGCCCGGTGCCCCTGCGCTTCATCGTGAAGAGCACGCCGAGCTCCATGCACAGTTTCTTCGAACTGTCGAAGATCCTCCCCCCTGCCCCGCAGGGAAGCGACTATCCCTTCGTGCTGACCACCGTCGACACAATCTTCCGGGAGGAGGAGTTCGGGGATTACATCACAGCTTTCAAAGAGGTGCTGAAGAACGGCGACGACGGAATGATGGGCGTCACCGACTACATTGACGACGAGAAGCCGCTGTATGTTGAGGCCTCTCCCCAGCCCTCTCTTCTCATCACAGCCTTCCTCGACACTTGCGACCATCCGCACTACATCAGCGGAGGCATCTACGGGCTGACGAGCCGCGCCTTCACGACTCTGAATGCCTGCATGGAGCGTGGCGAGAGCCGCATGCGCAACTTCCAGCGGGCCCTCATCCGCGACGGTCTGCGCCTGCGGGCCTATCCGTTCTCGAAGGTGCTCGACATCGACCACGCCAGCGATATCCAAAAAGCTGAGGAATTTTTGAAAATATGAAACTGATTGCCGTACGCCGCGACGAGCGTTTTTCGCCCAACTCTGTGGAGAAAGACCGACTGATTCTTGAAGCTGCCTGCATGAAAACCTGCAGACAGGCTGAAGAACAGGGCGAGCCGTGTGCGTGGCGATGGGTCGACGAGGCTGAGCTGACAATTAACGACAAAGCCGACCTCTATCTCTCGATGGCTCGTCTGCCCGAGGCGCTTCAGGTGCTCGAAGGCTTTGAGCAACAGGGCCGGCGCATCATCAACAGTCCTCAGGGTGTCAAGAACTGCCGGCGCAGCCACATCGAACGAGTGATGAGGGAGAACGAAGTACCCGCTCCCCTCGCCTATTGTGAGGAACAGGACGTCGACGCTCCCTGCTGGCTGAAGCGTGGCGATACCGCTGCTCAGAGCAAGGACGACGTGGTGTTCTGCAAGGACAAGGCAGCCCTACAGCAGGCCATCAAGATATTCAAGCAGCGTGGAATCGACGACTATGTGGTGAGCCAGCATGTGGAAGGCGACGTGGTGAAGTTTTACGGGGTCAACGCCGGTTTCTTCCGCTACTTCTACCCCACCGACGACGGCCAGACGAAGTTCGACGACGAGAAGGCCCACAACGGTCCTACGCACCACTACCCCTTCGATGCCGCCCGGCTCCAGAGCGAGGTGGAACGGCTGGCACGACTGCTGCAAGTGGAAGTCTATGGTGGCGATGCCATCGTCGACTCGGAGGGCCGCTTCTACATCATCGACTTCAACGACTGGCCCAGCTTCTCGCGTTGTCGCGACGAGGCCAGTACTGCTATAAGCATTTTAAGTAAATCGGACTCGGCTCTGCCGCTTTCGTAATAAAAAAGAAATCGTAAATCGTAAATCCGTAAATCGTAAATCCCCATAAATGGCATCGTTTAAAGAACTCCTACAAGCATCATTCAAGTCGACCGACACCGAAGAGTGGCTCGACGTGCACTTCACGCGCCCCATCGGACTGGTGTTCGCTTTGTTCTGGAACAAGCTGGGCGTACACCCCAACGTCATCACCATCCTCTCCATCTTCCTCGGAGTGGCAGCAGGCTGGATGTTCCACTATACCGACCTTCCCCACAACATCTGGGGTGTCGTGCTGCTGATGCTGGCCAACTTCTGCGACTCCACCGACGGTCAGATGGCGCGTCTCACTGGTAAGAAAACGCTTATCGGGCGAATGCTCGACGGCTTCTCGGGCGACGTATGGTTCGTTGCCGTCTATGCCGCCATCGCCTGGCGACTGATGCCTGAGAACATCCCCTTCACCAACGTCCAATGGGGACTTTGGAGCTGGGTGCTCTGCGCCATCGCCGGCTTCCTGTGCCATTCGCCGCAGTCCTCGCTGAGCGACTACTACCGCCAGATCCACCTCTTCTTCCTGAAGGGCAAGGAAGGCAGCGAACTCGACAACTACGAGCAGCAGCGCGGCGTTTACGAGCGCTACAAGCAGGAAGGCAACGTCGCCGGCCAGCTGTTCTTCTACAACTACGCCAACTACTGCCGCAGTCAGGAGAAGCGCACGCCGCAGTTCCAGGCCTTCTTCAAGAAGTTTAAGGCTCTCCCCTCGCCTGTAGAACTCCCCTCGCCTGTTGGAGAGGGGTCGGGGGTGAGGCTTCAATTCCTTGCCGGCTCGCGTCCTTTGATGCCCTACACCAACATCCTGACGTTCAACACCCGCGCCATCGTCTGCTACATCTCGTGTCTCATCAACCAGCCGTGGATCTACCCCGTCTTCGAGATTACCGTCATGCAGGGCCTCTACGTCTATATGCATCGCAAGCACGAGTCGCTTTGTGCCGAACTGAGCAAACAACTATGAACTAAGAACTTCGCACTATGAACTCAATAAAGGGAATGATATTCGACTACGGCGGCACGCTCGACACCTGTGGTCAGCATTGGGGCAAGAAGCTCTGGCACGCCTACGAGCGCCAGCACGTACCCGTCACGGAGCAGCAGTTCCGCGATGCCTACGTCTATGGTGAGCGCACGCTCGGCCGCAACCCCATCATCAAGCCCGACTACACCTTCCACCGCACGCTCTCCACGAAGATTCGTCTGGAGATGGAACACCTCTGCACCCACGGAGCGTGGAATGCCACCGAGGAGGAGTTCCAGGCGAAGCACCAGGCCGTGCTCGACGACCTCTATGCCGAGGTGAAGGCCACGACGGCTCACAGCATCGATGTGCTGCGCAAGCTGCACGAGCGTTTCCCGATGGTCCTCGTGAGCAACTTCTACGGCAACATCGAGTGCGTGCTCCACGAGTTCGGCTTCGACGGTCTGTTCCTCGACATCATCGAGTCGGCCGTCGTCGGCGTCCGCAAGCCCGACTCCCGCATCTTCGAGCTGGGAGTGGAAGCGCTTTCCAAGCGAAGCGAGGAAACAACTATCCACTATCCACTATCCACTATCAACTCAAAAGACGTCCTCGTCGTCGGCGACAGCTTCTACAAGGACATCCTGCCGGCACAGAAGGCCGGATGCCGCACAGCCTGGTTCAAGGGCGAAGGCTGGACCGACGAAACCTACGACGAAACCATCCCCGATCTCGTGATTACGGACCTCGAACAACTATTGGTTACATTGGAAAAGTAGTTTAAGAGCCTCAAAAACAAAGATGACAAGAAAAAGAATCGTATATATATTTCTCCTGTTGGCGCTTGCCCTCAACGTTGATGCGCAGCAGATCACCGGCACCATCGTCGATGCACAGACCGGCGACACGATCCTCTATCCCAGCGCGTCGTACAAGGGCAACCACGTGGCAGTCTCGGGCGATGCCAACGGCCGTTATCGCATCGCGCGCCACAACGGCTGGTACCTGACGTTCTCGGCTGTGGGCTATCAGTCGAAGCGCGTCATGATCAACGAGAAGACGCCCTCGCGTCTCGACGTGAAGCTGAAGCCCGACACCAAGCAGCTGCAGGAGGTGGTGGTCAACAAGAAGCGTGGCAAGTATTCGCGCAAGGAGAACCCCGCCGTCGAACTCATGCGCCGCGTCATCGCCGCCAAGAAGAAGACCGACCTGCGCAACCACGACTACTATCAGTACGATAAGTACCAAAAGATTACGCTCGCCATGAACGACATCGGTCCCGACGAACTCGTCGACAGCGGCTTCATCGGCAAGCGCCAATGGCTGCTCGACCAGGTCGAGACCTGCCCCTACAACAACAAGCTCATCCTGCCCGTGAGCGTCGACGAAACGGTCACACAGCACATCTACCGCCGCGACCCGCACGACGAGAAGGACATCATCCGCGGTGTGAACTCCACGGGCATCAACCACTTCATCCAGACGGGCGACATCCTCAACATCGCCATGAAGGACGTCTTCACCGATGTCGATATCTACGACGACCAGGTGCGACTACTGCAGTATCCCTTCACGTCGCCCATCGGCAAGGATGCCGTCTCCTTCTACCGCTTCTATATCGAGGACACCGTCTATGTCGACCGCGACCTCTGCTACCACCTGCAGTTCATTCCCAACAACCAGCAGGACTTCGGCTTCCGCGGAGAGCTGTACATCATCGCCGACTCCACGCTCCACGTGAAGCGTTGCAACCTCACCATCCCGAAGCGGTCCGACGTGAACTTCGTCGAGAACCTGCAGGTACAGCAGGAGTACACGCGTCTGCCCAATGGCGAGTGGGCGCTGTCGGTCGACGATATGATTGTCGAGCTGAAGGTGTCGAAGTTCATCACCAAGGCCATCGTCATCCGCACCACACGCCTCAGCGACTACGCCTTCGACCCCCTGCCGAAGCAGCTCTTCAAGGGTAAGGCGAAGGAGCGCCGCGACGCCAACGCGATGATGCGCGACGAGGCGTTCTGGAACCAATACCGCTCCGTAGAGCTCACGAAGAGCGAGTCGTCGATGGATGCCTTCATCCACCGTATCGAGCAGCTCAAGGGCTTCAAATACGTGCTCTTCGGCGTGAAGGCGCTTGCCGAGAACTTCGTGGAGACCAGCACGCCCGGCCACCCGTCGAAGTTCGACATCGGACCCGTCAACACGATGATCACCAACAACTTCATCGACGGCTACCGCTTCCGCGTGTCCGGCCAGACCACCGCCAACCTCAACCCCCACCTGTTTGCTTCGGGCTATGTGGCCTACGGTCTCGACTCGAAGAAGACCTACTACAAGGGCGACCTCACCTACTCGTTCAACAAGAAGGAATACCTGCCGCGCGAATTCCCGAAGCGCACCCTCTCCTTCACCTCCACCTACGACATCACGTCGCCCAGCGACAAGTTCGTCCACACCGACAAGGATAACGTCTTCACGGCCTTCAAGTGGGCAACGGTCGACAAGATGATGTTCTACAACCGCCAGCAGCTCACCTTCGAGCGCGAGGAGGAATGGGGCTTCAAGACCCTCGTCTCGCTGAAGGCAGAGGAGAACGAGGCCACAGGTGCTCTCTTCTTCACGCCCCTCAGCGAGCCCAACACCAATATGGACATCCCCGAGGCCGACCTGCACAAATACCTGCACAACGGTAAGATCCGCACCACGGAGCTTCATGCCGAACTGCAGTTCGCTCCCGGCCGCACCTATATCAACACCAAGCAGCGCCGACTGCCCATCAACCTCGACGCACCCGTGTTCACCGTTGGCCACACCATGGGCTTCAAGGGATTCCTCGGCGGCGACTACCGCTACAACCTCACCGAGGCCGCCATCTACAAGCGCTTCTGGATGAAGTCGTGGGGAAAAATCGACTGCTACCTGAAGGGAGGCATCCAGTGGGATCAGGTGCCCTACCCGCTCCTCATCATGCCTGCTGCCAACCTCTCCTACATCATCGAGGACGAGACCTTCAACCTCGTGAACAACATGGAGTTCCTCAACGACCGCTTCGCTTCACTCGACATCTCGTGGGACCTGAACGGCAAGATCTTCAACCGCATCCCCCTGCTCAAGAAGCTGAAGTGGCGCGAGTACATCGGCTTCAAGGCTCTATGGGGCGACCTCAGCGACAAGAACAACCCGTTCCTCGAGCAGAACCAGGGCTCCTCGCTCCTCATGTACTTCCCCAACGGCTGCAACCTCATGGACTCGAAGAAACCCTACATGGAGATTGTCGCCGGCGTGCACAACATCTTCAAGATCTTGCACGTAGAGTATGTGCGCCGCCTGAACTACAACGAACTCCCCACCGCCCACAAGCATGGCATCCGCTTCATGCTCCGCATGACATTCTAAACCATAAAACGGCCTGCAGGGCCGATAAGCAAATAGCCCAGAGCACACGCCCTGGGTTTTGTTTTGCATCAAGCCCCGAAGGGGCGTTAAGAACACAGGCGGGTGGTGGAGCGAAGCAACGCTCGGCTTTGCCGCTTTCGTAGCGATAGCGGAGAAAGAACCCCTGAAAAAAAGACAACAACAAAATTAAAACCCCGACGGGGTGACAGAATTCTGTCGTACCTTCGGCACTTACGTTCTTCTGGCATCAATAGCAGGGGTTCTCTTGGCGCACCCAGAGTTGTCCTTTTAAAGACCTAGGACATTGCTCCAGTTGTTATAGAGCAATGCTCCAGTTGTTCCAGAGCAATGCTCCAGAGGGTACAGAGCATAGCTCCACAACATCAAGAGCAATGCTTTAGAAGCCCCTCCTACCCTTCCCTCATTAAAAACATAATAATTATTAAAAAAATAGGTAATTGTTTGTTTTAAGTTGTATTTGCATTATCTTTGTTCACAAATTCCTAATAATTAAGCAATTATGAGAAAACTCTACGCTACTATTTTAGTGATCGGGCTGCTTCTGGCGGCTCCTGTGACGATACTTGCGCAGATTAGCTCAGGTAAGATCTATGTGGGTTATGCGAAGTTCGACGACCAGATCTGGGAGTACGACGGCCTGTCGCTCGACCACAACGCGAAGGTGGGATGTGCCATCCTGCTCACGAAGGACATGATTGCCCCGTATGCCGGCGGTACCGTGAAGGGTATGCGCGTGGGCTGGGACACCAGTCAGATGAAGGGCGAATACGAAGGCTTCATCAGGACCGACTTCAACAGCGAAGACCTCTCGACGGGCACGGCTACCGTTCGCTACAGCTATAGCGACAGCAACCCGGGCTGGAACACGATGACGATGACCGACTATGTGATTCCCGACGACGTGGAACAGCTGGTGGTGGGCTTCACGACTTCGCTGAAGAAGGATGTCTGCGCCATCCCCACGCTCTATCCGCACGACGTGAAGAACAGCTGCTACCTGTGGGTGGAGGGCGACAACGACGCCGACGGCAATCCGCGATGGGTGGACATGTGCGACAGGGGCATCCTGCCCATCTTGCTCATCGTCGAGGACACCGAGGGGAAATTCAACTACGTGCCCATCGTGACCTCGCTCACCCCCGACGGCGTGGTGATAGCGGGCGAGCCTTCCGACTGCCTGATGCGACTGAAGAACGGCGGTTCGCAGACCATCCGCAACATTGAGGTGACGTCCAGACAGGGCGAGCAGACCTACAGCAAGAAGGTATCGCTGTCGAAGGCTGTCAGCAGCGGTGTCACCTCCAGCTCGTTCCTCGTGCCCTTCTGCTGCTTCGAGAGCGGCGACGTGGAGCTGAGCATCACGAAGGTGAACGACAAGGAGGTTGCCAATCCGACGACCTACACGCTGAACATCATCGGTGTGCCGAAGGATGTGGCAGCGAAGTACACCCGCCGTCCGCTGGTGGAATACTTCGAGTCGGAGAACAACTACATGTCGCCACGCTACTACGACGAGATCGTCAGCCAGAGCCTGCAGGGGAAGCGCGACAAGCTGACCTTCGTCTGCCAGCATATGGACGACCAGTTCATGACGGGCGACGACGATGCCACCCTGCTCGCTTTGCAGCTTTGCGACAACGACTCGACAAGCGTGAGCGTGCCGGCGATGACCATCGACCGCGCGATGACTACCGACAACATCATCTTCCAGCAGAATGCCTCCTCGACGCCAATGTTCAGCGTGCTCTACGAACCCTACGGCTCGGAAACCCTGAACGCTGCCATGAAGCATCCGACGTTTGTGGATGTGAAGGCCCGCGGTTTTGGCGAGGAATCCTTCATGAACTTCATCGTCGACTGCTGGTATGATACAGGCGTGCTGCCCGAGGGCGAGAATATGTGTCTGACGGTCTATCTAATGGAGCGCGACGTGCATAGCGACAGCCAGCTGTTCTGGACAGAGAAGGAGAAAGAAGAGTTCATGGGCGAATATACGCACGTGAATGTCATCCGCGAGATTCTCGCCGACGGCGTTGAACTTCCGGCGACCGGTTCCTACACATGGAAGGAAGGGCTTTCCGATCCCGATCCCATGTGGAAATTTGAAAACCTCTACATCGTTGCCTTTGTGCATCGCGACGGCAAGAAGGGCGGCAAGTTCATGCATGTGTTCAACAGCGACGAGGGCAGTCTCAGCATTTCTGGCATCAAGGCAATCGACAACGACTCGGCTGCTTCCGCCATCTACGACTTGCAAGGAAGGAAGCTCCCTTCCCTTCAGGGAGGGGATGGGGGTAGGCTCCCCAAGGGTATTTATATCCAGAACGGTAAAAAGATCGTGGTGAAATGAAGAAACTGATAGTCACTCTGATCCTCTGCTGTCTGGGGGCTGTGACGCTCTGGTCGCAGGTGCCCTACGGCTATGCGCCCGGCAATCCTGCCGCTGAGGAGCTCTCGGCGCTGGGCGGCAACAAGAACCAGTATGTGCAGGGACTGACGAAGTTCGACCCCTCGCAGGACCCTGTGCTGCAAAGGCTGAAGGGACAGGAGGTGAAGGGTGTGCGCTGCTACCTGCGTGCCGACTACAAGCAAGCACGCCAGAAGCGCTCGGGCATCCTCGCCAGCGAGAGCAAGCCTGACAACATCGTGCGTCAGACCTATGTCGACCTTACCGAAGGATGGAACGACGTGATGTTCGAGGAACCCTACGTCATCGGCGACGAACCTTTCTACTTAGGCTTGCAGGCCTACGAGACGCTCGGCACACCCTATCCGCTGGTGGCCTACGCGAAGGCAACGGTTCCGCAGTCGTGCCTGGTGAACCAAGGGAAACAGAAGTGGGAGGAATACACCGACCGAGGTACGCTGCTCATCTTCGCCCTGCTCGACGATGATGCCGATGCAGCCTTCGACCACGCCGCCTATGCCCAGAACACCACGCACCCGCAGACGGTAGCTCCCGACCAGGACTTCGCCGGCGGACTCTACATCCATAACTTCACGCCCTACCCCATCGATAACCTCGAAATTGCCATGCAGGGCGAAGGCGCCGCAGAGCCGACATACAAGGACATCGTGCTGCCGGAAATGCTCGAACCATATGGCAGTACGGTCATCACAACGCAGTTGCGGGCAGGCACGACGGAAGGCACCAGCGTCGACTGGACATGCCGGGTGACGTATCTGAACAAGGCTCTCGCAGAGTCGGCGCGACCGGGTGTGACGAAGCTCTATGTGACGAAGGACAACTTCCAGCGCGTACCCATCGTGGAGGAGTTCACGAGCCAGCGCTGCGTGAACTGTCCGCAGATGGCCTACTTCCTCGAGAAAGCCTTTGAGCAGTACGACGGGCCGTACATCTATCTGTCGCACCACAGCGGTTTTGCCGACGATGTGTTCACCAGCGAGGCCGACCGCGCCGTAGTCTATGTCTTCGGTGGCTATGAGAACGAGTACAACCCCGCCATCATGTACAACCGCGCTATGCTGGAAGGTGAGGATGTCATCGTGCAGGGCATTCGCGATATGTCGCCCACGCCCTATCTCGAAGCGCTGGGCGAGGCTGCTCAGATGCCCGCTATGGCTGAGGTGAACATCAGCGACGAGAACGGAAACATCACGGTGAGCGGACGCGTGGCCCGCGACCTCATCGACAAGCCGCTCTACCTGTCGTGCTATCTGGTGGAGGACGGTATGACCGTCGACAAGTATCCGCAGTTGGGAATGGACGATGCCGATGCTCCTGCCGACCTCTACGACGTGTTCCGCCACAACGGCGTCATCCTGCACTACTACAACAGCGACCCTGTGGGCGACCTGCTCAGCGTTGAGGAGAACGGCACGTATAGCGTCAGCTTCCCCGCGGTCGAGAAAGAAGGCTTCGGAGGTACCGCCCGCCGTCTGGTGGCACTTGTGCATAAGGTGAACAAAAGTAATCTGCGCGACAACCAAGTGTTGAATGCCGCCCAGCTGCAGCTCACCAGCGGCATCGATGTTCAAGAAATCAAAACCCGAAACGCTGCCGTCTACGATCTGAGCGGTAGGAAACTCCCCTCCCTTCAGGGAGCAATCGGGGGTAGGCTTCTCCCCAAGGGCATTTACATCCAGAACGGGAAAAAACTCGTGATTAAGTAAGAAACAAGGAGGACGGCGGAGCCGTTCACTATCAATAACCGAGGGTACGAGCATGGCGAGCACCCTCGGATTTTTGTGGCTAGCTATTATCGACCCTGACGGGGTCGCCCATCGGTTGGGGCACTCCGTCAGAGTGCATCCACCACCGCCCATTTATCCGTAGGTCATTCGACCCACGGTTATTAAGCGATGACCGCCTTGCGGTCAGGTCTATCCACCTTTCAACTTTCTCAGCAAAAAAAATAATAAATTATTTTGTTTTGCGCTCGGTTTTCACTAACTTTGCAGGTTGAAACGTGCGAAATCACAATATCAAATAATAAACGAAAGATGAAACAGTACAAACTCGTGAACAATGTGATGGGGTGGCTGGCATTTGCCATCGCCGCCTTCGTCTATTGCTCCACCATCGAACCGACAGCCTCGTTCTGGGACTGTCCGGAGTTCATTTCAACTGGTTACAAACTGGAAGTAGGCCACCCGCCAGGCGCCCCGTTCTTCATGCTTACGGCCAATCTGTTCTCGCAGTTTGCCAGCGATCCCTCACAGGTGGCACGCATGGTGAACATGATGAGCGCGCTGCTCTCGGCCACCACCATCCTGTTCCTGTTCTGGTCGATTACGCACCTGGTGCGCAAACTCATCTGGAAGGAAGAGGAAGGCGTGATTTCGCTGGGCAAGCTCATCGCCATTGAGGCCAGCGGACTGGTAGGCGCACTCATCTACACATTCTCCGATACGTTCTGGTTCTCGGCTGTCGAAGGCGAAGTTTACGCCTATTCGTCGGCCTTCACGGCCATCGTGTTCTGGCTCATCCTGAAATGGGAAGACCACGCCGACGAGCCTCACAGCGACCGCTGGCTGGTGCTCATCGCCTATATGACGGGCCTGTCGATTGGCGTACACCTGCTGAACCTGCTGTGCATCCCCGCCATCGTGTTGGTGTATTGCTACCGCCGCTATCCGAACATCGAGACCAAGGGTTCGCTTATTGCCCTGCTGGTGTCGTTCGTCATCGTGGCTGCGGTACTCTACGGCGTGGTGCCAGGCATCATCACCGTGGGCGGCTGGTTCGAGCTGCTGTTCGTGAACGTGCTGGGAATGCCGTTCAACACGGGTGAGATCATCTACATCATCCTGCTTGTGGCAGCTGTGTGCTGGGCCATCTGGGAAACCTATCAGGACGGTCACGACCGCCGGCAGAACATCGCCTTCATGCTGGCCATCGCCCTGCTGGGTATTCCGTTCTACGGCTTCGGCTGGTCGGCAGTCGTCATCGGCGTGGTGCTGCTCGCCCTGCTCTGGTGGATACTGAACTACAAGAAGACCGTCGAGAAGAAGAAGGTTCCCGTGGTGGGCGCACGCCTGAAGAACACCGTGCTCTGCTGTCTGCTCATGCTCATGATCGGCTACTCGTCGTATGCCCTCATCGTGATCCGCTCCAGCGCCAACCCGCCGATGGACCAGAACTCGCCCGAGGACATCTTCACGCTGGGCAGCTATCTGAGCCGCGACCAGTATGGCGACCGCCCGTTGCTCTACGGACGTGCCTATACTTCGCAGGTGAAGCTTGTGCCCGAAGGCAACATGTGCAAGCCCGTGATGAACGAGGGAGCACCCATCTACAGCCGCAAGGAGAAGGCTTCGCAGGACGAGAAGGACTCCTACTTCGTGGTGAGCCATAAGAACACGTATAAGTATGCTCAGAACATGCTGTTCCCGCGCATGCACTCCGCTTCTCATGCCCAGGCCTACGAACAATGGATGGGCGGCGTCGATGGAACCATTGTGCCCTTCGACCGCTGTGGCGAGATGATCAGCGTGAAGATGCCGACGATGCTGGAGAACCTGAAGTTCTTCCTCTCGTACCAATGTAACTTCATGTACTGGCGCTACTTCATGTGGAACTTCGCAGGCCGCCAGAACGACATCCAGGGCAACGGCGAACTGGAGCACGGCAACTGGATATCGGGTATTCCCTTCATCGATAACATGATGCTCGGCGACCAGTCGAAGCTGCCCGACGACCTGAAGGCAAACAAGGGACACAACGTGTTCTACTGTCTGCCCCTGCTGCTCGGACTCATCGGACTGTTCTGGCAGGCGTGGCGCGGACAGCGCGGCATCCGCCAGTTCTGGGTGGTGTTCTTCCTGTTCTTCATGACAGGTCTGGCCATCGTGGTCTATTTGAACCAGACACCCATGCAGCCACGTGAACGCGACTATGCCTATGCCGGCTCGTTCTACGCCTTCGCCATCTGGTGTGGCATCGGCGTGGCAGCCCTCATCGACCTCGCCAAGAAATACCTGAAGCTGAAAGGCACGATCGCAGCCACCCTCATCGGAGCCGTATGTCTGCTGGTGCCCATTCAGATGGCGTCGCAGACGTGGGACGACCACGACCGCTCGGGCCGCTACACCTGCCGCGACTTCGGACAGAACTATCTCATGACGCTACAGGACGAGGGCAATCCCATCATCTATACCAACGGTGACAACGACACCTTCCCACTCTGGTACAACATGGACGTGGAGGGCGTGCGTCCCGATGCACGCGTCTGCAACCTGAGCTATCTGCAGACCGACTGGTACATCGACCAGATGGTGCGTCCGGCCTACGAGTCGCCGTCGCTGCCTATCACCTGGTCGCGACTGGAATACTGTTCTGGTACCAACGAGTATGTGGAAGTGGTGCCCGAATTAGAAAGCCAGGTGAAGGAGTTCTATGCTGAAGACCCCGAGGCAGCACACGAACAGTTCGGCGACGAGCCGTTCGAGCTGAAGAACATCCTGAAATACTGGGTGCGCTCGAAGGATAAGAATCAGCACGTCATCCCCACCGATACCGTCTTCATGACCATCGACAAGGATGCTGTGCGCCGTAGCGGCATGCTCATGGCTACCGATAGCATCCCCGACAAGATGGTGATCTCGCTGGCCGGCAAGCGCGCGCTCTACAAGGGCGATCTGATGATGCTCGAGATGATTTCTCAGGCCAACTGGGTGCGTCCCATCTATGTGGCCACTACCGTGGGCAGCGACAACTACATGAACCTCGGCGAGAACTTCATCCAGGAAGGTCTTGCCAACCGCATCACGCCGTTCTCAACCTTCCGCACCGACGACCGCGGCAACCTCGTGGCCATCGAGGGTGTGAAGAACTTCGACACGGAGAAGACCTACAGGAACGTGATGGAGCGCTATAAGTACGGCGGTCTGACACGGCCTGGTCTCTACCTCGACGAAACCGTGATGCGCATGTGCTACACCCACCGCAACCTGATGGGTATGCTCGCCAAGAACCTGCTCAACGAGGGCAAGGACGACAAGGCGCTGGCCGTGCTGCAGAAGTGCGAGAAGGAGATTCCTTACTACAATGTGCCGGTGAACTTCCGTAGCGGTTCGTTCGATATGGCCGAGACCTATGCCCTGCTGGGCAAGAAGGAGCAGGCGCTCAACATCGTGGGCGAGCTCTGGAAGAATGCCGATCAGTACATGTCGTACTACCTCTCGCTATCACCAAACCGCTTCGCTCAGTCGCATACCGACTGCATGACACAACTCTATGTCATGCAGAGAGTCATCCAGATCACCGGCCTCGTCGACGACAAGCTGGCCGATAAGATGGAGCAAAAGCTGAATGCTTATTATAATGCCTACGCCGGACGCGGAGGGCAGATGTGATAGATAGTTGACAGTTGACAGTTGATAGTTGACAATTAGTAATTAGTTGATTATTGAGCAGCCTGCCAAATGGCTCCGCTGGCTTTATCCCAAGGCAGCATGGAGAATGGACCCGTCGGAACACGCAGTTTACCTGACGTTCGACGACGGGCCTATTCCTGAGTCTACCCCCTTCCTGCTCGAGACGCTACGCCGCTATGGAGTGAAGGCAACTTTCTTCGTCGTGGGCGAGAATGTGCAGAAGCACCCCGAACTCCTGCAGCAGATCGTGGAGGAAGGCCATCAGGTGGGCAATCACACCTATCATCATCTCGGCAGCTTCAAACATTGGGCCGCCACCTATCTCATCGACACGTTCAAGTGCCAACAGCTGATAGGAAGACTCTCCCCCCTGCCCCTCCCTGAGAGGGAGGGGAGAAGGCTCACCCCCCGCTCGGCTCTGCCGCTTTCAGAGCGACAGCGGAGAAAGAACCCCTCTCCAACGGGCGAGGGGAGTAACAATCCACAAGCGCAAGCAGAAAGAGATACTACTCCCCTCGCTTATAGAGAGGGGCAGGGGGGAGAGTCTTGGGGAGGTTTGGAGAGGGCTCTCTTCCGCCCCCCTCACGGCTGGCTGCGCCACAGCGTCTACTATTGGCTATCGAAGGAGTTTCGCATCGTGATGTGGGACCTCGTCACACGCGACTATTCGAAATGGCTCGATGCCGACGATGTCTACAACAACGTGCGACGCTATGCCCGTAACGGAAGCATCATCACCTTCCACGACTCCCTGAAGAGCATCGAAAAACTCCACACCGCCCTACCCCGCTCCCTCGAGTTTCTGCAGGAACAAGGCTACGAGTTCAAGACTTTCTAAGTGCGGCTTGCCGCAGGTAAAGAAGGTAAAGAGGGTATAGAAAGTAAAGAGGGAAAGAAAGTAAAGAGGGTAAAGATCATGAAAAAGTCCGCCATTGAGATTCCCGACGAACTGCGCGCCTTGCAGAGAGGCATGGCTCCCCTCCCTTCGGAGGGGTCGGGGGAGGCCCCGAGTGGGGCTTTACTCCTCCACGCCTGCTGTGCTCCCTGTTCATCGGCCATCGTCGAGTGGTTGCTGGCACATGGTTTGCGCCCCGTCGTCTTCTATTACAATCCCAACATCTACCCGCGTGAGGAATATGAGATCCGCAAGCAGGAGAGCAAGCGGCATGCTGATAGCCTTGGGGTGCAATGGATCGACGGCGACTACGACCACGAGCAATGGAAACACGACGTCTGTGGACTGGAGAACGAACCCGAACGCGGACGTCGCTGCGAACTTTGCTTCACCCTTCGCCTGACCGCAGCAGCACGCAAAGCGCAGGAGCTGGGACTCACGTGGTTCACCACCACCCTCGCCTCGTCGCGCTGGAAGAGCATCGAACAGATCACACGTGCCGGACAAGCCGCCGAGGCTGCCGTTCCCGGCACTCGCTTCTGGGCACAGAACTGGCGCAAGGGCGGACTCTACGAGCGTCGCAACGAGCTGCTTCGCGAATACAACTTCTACAACCAGCAGTATTGCGGGTGCGAGTATAGTGCCTCCCCCCAACTAGCCTCACCCCTACCCTCTCCTAAAGGAGAGGGAGATTCTGTCAGCTCAGAGATTGTTGCTCCCTCTCCTTTTGGAGAGGGCTGGGGTGAGGCTGAGGGGTCGGGGGAGGCCTCAGGTAAGCCTCGTCACGAGTCCCTTTATTCCTCCCGCCTCTACCAGTCGATGCTCTCTGTCACGAAATGGATGGACCGCTACTATCTCGATGGCGTGGCCGGCTTGGTTCCCGGCGGCATCGGCGACATCGTTTCAGCACTCTTCGCCATCGTACACGTCTACTTCTCTGCCTTCCGCCTGCGCTCCATCCCTCTCACGCTGGCCATTCTCAATAACACGCTGCGCGACATCTTCCTCGGCATGCTGCCGTTCTTTGTTGGCGATGTCATCGACTTCTTCCACAAAGCCAACAAGAAGAATATGGCGCTCATCGACGGATTCCTCAGAAACGACCAGACGGTTATCCGCGAAGTCAACCGCAAGGCCATTCAGTCGGCTGTGGTCCTCGTCGCACTCGTCGTCGGCATCATCCTCATCGTCTACGGTCTCATCTGGCTCACCCGAACCCTCGGCACAGCCCTGTTCTCGTAAACGACAAAACGAAAACCTAATGAAGACAGCAATTATTGGCGGCGGAGCGGCAGGATTCTTCTTGGCCGTAAACCTGAAGGAGATGATGCCCGAGATGGAGATCACCATCTTTGAGCGTGGACAGCGCGTGCTGCGTAAGGTCGCCATCTCAGGTGGCGGGCGCTGCAACTGCACGAACTCGTTTGCCGATGTCAGGGACCTGAGTGAGGTCTATCCGCGCGGACACCGCCTGATGAAACGGCTTTTCAACGTGTTCGACTACCGCGACGCCTACGAATGGTTCGAGCGACACGGGGTGAAACTCATGACGCAGGATGACAACTGCGTGTTCCCCGCCTCGCAAGATGCACAGAGCATCGTGGGCTGTCTGCTGGGAAATGCACGCCGGTTGGGCATAAAGATTCAGACGGGACGGAAAATCACATCGCTCGACGAACTCAGCGACTTCGATTTCGTGGCTGTCACCACGGGGGGAGGCATCTCCCCTACCCTCTCCAAGGGAGAGAGTTTCACTAGCCTCAACAGTAGTACTTTAAATGGGAAGAGTATTCAAACCCCACTCCCTTTGGGAGGGGGTGGGTTCATCCCTCCTTGCCCTTCCCTCTTCTCCTTCCGCATCGACGACGAGCGGCTGCAAGCACTCATGGGAATCGTCAGCGAGGCAACGGCGATGATTCCCGGCACGAAGCTGAAGGCACAGGGACCGCTACTCATCACCCATTGGGGAATGAGCGGACCGGCTATTCTGCGGCTGTCGAGCTACGGGGCGCGAATGCTCCACGACAACCAGTACCGCATGCCATTATCGGTAAACTGGACAAACCGGAAGCCCGACGAAGTACTGACAGAACTCTTATCTATCGCTGCTACCCACCCGCAGAAGCAGGTTGCGAATATCCGCCCCTACGGCCTGACGGGTCGTCTATGGGAACACCTTATCACTAAAGCGTTGGGTGAACGGTCGGAAGGTAAGTGGCTGAGCCTCAACAAGAAAGAGATAAACCGTCTCAGCAACATCCTGACAAACGACGAATACAAGATAGCGGGTCGTGCCCCGTTTAAAGACGAATTCGTTACGTGTGGCGGCGTCTCGCTACAGAGCATCAATCCTTCGACTCTGGAAAGCAAAAAGCACCCCGGCCTTTACTTTGCAGGCGAGGTGCTTGATATCGATGGTGTGACGGGCGGCTTCAACTTCCAGGCTGCCTGGACTACCGCCTATGTCGTGGCAAAAAGCATCGTGAGTCAGTCTATGACTTAACTAAAACGTTCCATCCAATGCGACAGGAACACATCGCTCACGGAATAGGTCGTGCCATCAATCGTAACCTCATTGTTGAGCAGGCCTTTCTCGCAAAGGGCATCAGCAAGGCGGCGTGAGACAGAAGGCGTTCCGATTTTGTAATTCTTCAGGAATGCCGATGCTGTTATTTGTTGTACGCTTCCCTCTTTAGCCACAGCGATGAGATAATCCCATTGCTTGTCTGTGAGCATCTGGCGATATTGTAAATAGATGGTCTCTCCTTGTTGCATCAGTTGTTCGCAGGCTTTTTTGACATTATCAATAGTGACATTCTCACTTCCATTGGCATAAACTGTATGGCAGAGCTGCTGAGTATAATAGGTATGTCGACGCGTCCATTCTAAAATGAACAGTAATGCTTCGTCAGTGATGTTGCGTTGCCTTTCATTAAACAAGCGCCGAATGAACACAGAGTATGATTCCTCTGATATCTTACCAAGTGAGATGAAGGATGTGCTGCTATAGAAGGGTTTCTTCTCGTTAGCAAAGATATCTGCCATGAGGTGTTTTTTGCTTCCAGAGAAAATAAACGTCAAGTTATGAGTCTGCTGAATATATGTGCGCAAGAGAGCCTCAATATTTTGTTCGGGATACTCTCGAATCTGCTGGAACTCATCAATTGCCATTACTATATGTTCGTTCTGGCTGTCGAGAAATTCAAAGAGTCCCCGCAGGGTATATTCCTTTTCGTGTGCCGTCTGATACGCTATCTGCAATTGAGGTTCGCCCGTTATGCTGTCAAATGATAACTGTGGTCGAAGCGATTTGATGAACGTCAGCAACTTCTCGCCCATCGATGTCTTTGATGGAAACGATTTCATAGCAGCCTCTGCCATCAGTTTAATGAAGTCATCAATATTGCGTGAGGCAAAGATGTCGAGATAGATGGTATGGATTTCTGGTCTGATGACATGCAACTCATCGAATAGGCGCAGCATCAATCCCGTTTTGCCTATACGTCGCTGTGAAATAAGCGTCATATCTGTGCCATTGATACAATTGCTAAACATCAATTGTAACTCTTCCTCGCGGTCACAGAATAGATCCTTTGACTCATACGATTTGATTATAAATGGATTCTCCATATGTTTTGTTTTTATAAATAGTCCTTAATTCTGGTGCAAATATACGCATTTATTTTTGATTACACAAAATGTGTAACACAAAATGTGTAATTAAAGAGAAAAAACTATTGAAAAAACAATTCGGGACACCAGCCACAAGGGTTAGTGTCCCGAAATAATGATGCGGTATACGATAATCTTACTGCATGTCGTAGACCACTTGCATGAGCTGCTTGCCGATGGCATCGGCGTCTTCGGCCGTAGGAGCCTCGCTATATACGCGGATGATAGGCTCGGTGTTCGACTTGCGCAGGTGGACCCAACGGTCGGCGAAGTCGATCTTCACGCCGTCGATGTCGTTCACCTGTTCGTTCTTATACAGCTCCTTCACTTTCTCCAGGATCGCATCGACATCCGTCGTCGGCTGCAGGTCGATGCGGTTCTTCGCCATGAAGTAGTTCGGATACGTTTTGCGGAGCTCGCTCACCTTACAGCCCTTCTGAGCCAGCTGCGTGAGGAACAGCGCGATACCCACGAGGGCATCACGACCGTAGTGGCTGGCGGGATAGATCACGCCGCCGTTGCCTTCGCCGCCGATGACGGCCCCAACCTTCTTCATGAGTGTGGTGACGTTCACCTCGCCCACCGCCGAAGCGCTGTACTTGCCTCCATGTTTCTCCGTGACATCGCGCAGCGCACGCGTCGACGAGAGATTGCTAACGGTTGCGCCGGGGGTATGCGAGAGCACATAGTCGGCCACCGAAACCAGCGTGTATTCCTCGCCGAACATCTCGCCGTCTTCCTGGATGAATGCCAGACGGTCCACATCGGGATCGACGACGATACCCATGTCATAGCCGCCCTTCTTCAGTTCGTCCATGATACCGCCGAGGTTCTGCTTCAGCGGCTCGGGATTGTGGGCGAAGTCGCCGTTGGGTTCCGCGTTGAGGAACTTCGCCTCCACGCCCAGCGCCTTCAGCAGTTCGGGCAGGATGACACCACCCACGCTGTTGATGCTGTCGACGACCACGCGGAAGCCGGCCTTGCGCACAGCCTCAGCATCGACCAACTCGAGTGCCAGCACACTCTCGATGTGGCGGCGGTCCATCGTGTTGTCTTCGCAGTAATGCCCCATGTGATCCACGTCGGCATAGAGGAAGTCCTCGGCTGCAGCGATGCGCAGCACCTCCTCGCCTTCCGCCTTGTTGAGGAACTCACCCTCGCAGTTCAGCAGCTTCAGCGCGTTCCATTGGCGGGGGTTGTGGCTGGCGGTGATGATGATACCGCCATCAGCCTCGAGCCAACGTACGGCGAGCTCGGTAGTCGGCGTGGTGGCGAGTCCGATGTTCACAACATCGAAGCCCATTCCCATGAGCGTACCGCAGACCACGTTCTTCACCATCTCGCCCGAGATGCGTGCGTCGCGACCAACTACGATACGGTTGTTCTGTGTCTTGCCTGCACGGCGGATGAGCGTCGCATAGGCCGAAGTGAATTTCACGATGTCGAGCGGGTTCAGCGTGTCGCCCGCTGGTCCGCCAATTGTTCCGCGGATACCAGATATGGATTTGATAAGAGTCATAACTATTAACTATCAACTATAAACTATTAACTATCAACTACCGTCCCCTCTCGAAGGAGATGTCGTAGAGATAAGGAGTGACGTTGTTCGATGCTGAGAGATGTCCCTCCTTATGAGGCACGATCAGTCGCACCTTTGCCACTTCGTCGCCATCGTTGGCGGGGCGTCCGAGGTTTATGAAGCCAAACGGAACCAGCCATCCCGACAGCACCGACGTGGAGGAGCCTTGTCCGTAGGCCTGATACATATAGCTCGACGTGTCGAAATAGCCAGTATAGGTGCCCAGCGTGTTCGTTACCGTCATCCGCTCGGGGTTCACGGCATAGCTCGGGTTCACACTGCTGCCCAGCAGCATCTCGTTCGACAACGTGATGGAATCGGCGCCGAGCTTCAGGTTATACTCCGTGAAGCGGCAAAGCACGGTAGCGGTCTCGCCGTTCTTCAACTTCTGACCACAACCCTTGCGCACAATCTGCATGTAAACACCCGAAGCCTCGAAGAGCACGAACTCGTTCTTCGACACGTCGGTCACGCTGTCCTGCGCGAAGAACGTAGCCTCGGAAATCACCTTCACGTTCTTTTCTGCGATGTAGCTGTTGATAGCCGCTATTTCCTTGTCGCGCCTCTCCTGATACGTCTCCGTATGGCTGCACGACGCCACGACAACCATCGCTGCCATCAGCACGGCGAAGCCTGTCAGTTTTTTGATATTCTGCATGTTCATTTTCATTTTACCGATGCAAAGGTACAAAAAAGTTGAGAGTTGTGAGGTGCGAGTTGATAGTTTTTAATGCCACCCTCCGTTATTTAACGTTTTTTCTTACTATCCACTCTCCACTAATAACTATCAACTATCCGCTCTCCACTCTCCACTAATAACTATCCACTATCCACTATCAACTATCCTTAAACTCTATGATCGCCTTCCTTGTGATCTCCTCTGCTTCCTGCAGCGAGCAGTTCAGGCGGCCGCCGCTTGCATTCAGATGACCGCCGCCGTTGAAGTACAGCTCCGCCATCTTGTTGCATGGGAAGTTGTCCACCGACCGCAGGCTCACCCACACGAGGTTCGGCACACGGTCGTCTTCGCGCAGCGATATCGACAGCCGCATATTCTTGATTCTCAGCGGCTCGTTCACCAGACCTTCGGCATCACCCTTCACGAAGTGGAAGTCGTGCATCTCCTTCTTCGATATCGAGAAGTACGCCGCATGCTGTTCCTCGAAGACATTCAGCTTGTTGCACATCACATAGCCGCGCATGCGGATTGCCCACGACGAATAGTTGTTATACACCTTCCGATAGATCTTGTCCTTGTCGATGCGCTTCGTGAGCAGTTGTCCGATGATGAAGAAAATCTCCGGTCGCGTCGAGTTGAAGGTGAAGCCGCCCGTGTCGGTCATCATGCCGCAATACACCTGCACCGCCCACGTCTTCGGCATAACTTCAAAGGCCCCGAGCTGCCAGACGATTCGGAAGACGAGCTCACTCGTGGAGCTCAGATCGGGACGCGAGATGAGGAGCCGCTCCCCTGCCCCGTTGTCCTCTGTCGTTGTGGATGGCAGCAGATGATGGTCGATCACCACCTTTCTCGCCGCCGACCCGTCGAGTGCCGCCTGCATCATTTCCACACGGCTGCTCTCGTTGTAGTCGAGACAGAACACGAGATCGGCCGTCTTCAACAGCATATCGCCATTCTCAGGATGCTTGTCGTAGCGCACGATTGTCTGCGTGTTCGGCAACCATTGCAGGAAGTCGGGATAGGCGTCGGGCACCAGCACCACAGGTTCCTTGCCCAGCGAACGCAGGTATTCCGCCCAAGCCAGCGACGACCCGATGGCATCGCCGTCGGGTGACTTATGACAGGTGATGACAATAAGCGAGGAAGCTGCTATCAGCTCTTGCAAGACAGCAGCTTCCTGAGTTGTAAGAATGTCGATTTGCATCAGAAGAGCTTGTTAGGATAAACACCCTCGTCCACCAGCTTCTGGATGCGCTCCACGGTAGCCTCGCGGTCGGCAGCGTAGGTCACACCGAACCACTTCGACGTGGTGTCGAGCACCTCAACGGTCGATGTGCCCTCGTTGATGAGCTTGCTCACCATCAGCGGGATGAAGAACTCCGCCTTCAGGTTCTCGATGTTCTTCGGGTTGCTCAGGAACTCCTTGAAGTAAGCCTCCGAGTGAGCGAAGTAGTCGGGAGTGAAGCCCCACATATTCATCGACACGGGCACGTTCTCCTCCAGCGGCTGCCACTCGCCCTGCTCGTCCTTGAAGCAGATGGCATTCCCCTTGTCCTCCTGACGCATGATCTCCGTGCGCTCCACAACCTCCACGAGGTGATGGTTGTCGTCGAACTCGCAGACGCCACGGGCCACAGAGCCGTTCTCGCTCAGCGTGTTGCAGCAGCGGAAGCCCACCATCGCATACTTATTCTGCGAGCCCTCGGGCAGCTCGCTCAGGAACTTGCCAATCTGCATGAAGGCATCGCGGCCGTAGAAGTCGTCGCAGTTGATGACGCAGAACGGCTCGTTGATCACGTCCTTACCCATCATCACAGCGTGGTTCGTACCCCACGGCTTCACGCGACCTTCGGGAACCGTGAATCCCTCGGGCAGAGAGTCGAGAGCCTGGAAGCACAATTCGCAAGGCACCTGACCCTCATACTTGGCAAGGATCTGCGTGCGGAACTGCTCCTCGAAGTCCTTGCGGATCACCCACACGATACGTCCGAAGCCAGCCTGGATAGCGTCGTAGATACTGTAGTCCATGATAGTCTCGCCATTGGGTCCCAGCCCGTCGAGCTGCTTCAGACCTCCATAGCGGCTGCCCATACCGGCAGCAAGAAGAAACAATGTTGGTTTCATGATTTTAAATTTTAATTGATTCGGTTGATTTATATTCTTTCATTCTTCCCAATTTGATTGCAAAGATACGAATAAGTGAGGAGAAAACAAAAGAAAAAACGTTTTTTCTTTTATTTCTCGAACGAGAGTATCTAAAACCGCAGGTTAAAGATAATGAAAGTCGAGGACAATACAAAGAAAAAAAGCATTTTTTTCATTTATTGTCGAGACGCATCTTATCTTCGACGTTAGTCAGAGATAAGAATAAGTGAGCGAAATGCCAAATAAATCGATTTATTTTTCTTGTGCTCTCACCTTAAACTTGTTTAAAAGGTGGAAAGCACAAGGAAAAAAAATGGAAAACTTGTTTTCCGGCATTTCCGAGATGCATCCTATCTTCGGCGTAGCCAGAGATACCAATAAGTCGAGGACAATACATTTGAGTTTCCTTGATAAGGAAACGGCGTAAGCAAAGGTTTTTTGTCGAGACGCATCTTATCTTCGACGTTAGTCAGAGATAAGAAAATTTCGATTAAACGAGCAAAAAGAAAGCTATTTATTTTTCGAGTGTGAGAAATTTATCCAATAAGTGAGCGAAATGCCAAATAAATCGATTTATTTT
>JAFZAP010000113.1 GCA_017557185.1 Prevotella sp. | reverse complement strand
GTACCTTTGCAACCGCAAATCAGAAATCAATCCTCTGACGAGCACCACGAGCACTCTTAGCTCAGTTGGTAGAGCAACTGACTCTTAATCAGTGGGTCCAGGGTTCGAACCCCTGAGAGTGTACGAACGAAGCGGCTGAAAGGCCGCTTTTTTCGTTTCTATTTGTCTGCCCGAGCTTATGCTTTTTATTGGAAAGAAATTAGAATAATTAGAATAATTTTCATCAGAAAGACTATCGCATGTCTCTCATGGAGAAATGATAGGAGGGACTTTGTAAAGTTTGTAATTACATATATTGATAATATAGAATAGCCTTATTCTTTTCGGTGTCTACTATAAACAATTTAAAGTCTCTCTCATCATTCTTATTTTCATTTTCAAATAAGTAATAACCTTTATCAAATAACAAACGATCAGGTATTACATTATTTTGTGATATTGGTAACTCCTTAAATCCTGATGATTTCAAATAGTTGATATTACTTTGAGTTATTTCATTAAAATTAAAAACAATAAAGACATATCCATCTCCATTAGGATTCCATTGTTCCTCAAAGGTTTCAACTTTATAATCAAAACCCGTTAGAGTGATATTAAACTGCTGTTTTAAAATATTTTCAGGCGTCCTTTTAGTGCAAGCGCTATTTAGTAAGACAGCAAAGAGTGCTATCACACCAATTTTAATAATTGTTTTCTCCATAATTGTAGACATTTCTTTTCATACTCAATTCACACTTTTCTTCAGGAAGATTTCACGTTGCAAATATACGAAATAATACTTTTCCCTCCAAATATTTTGTTGTGCAAATGTTGTGCTTTTTAGAAATTGTTCATTATCGGGCGGATACAAGGGGCCTCATAAAAGAAGGTAACTGTTATTACAATCGAGCGTTCCGTGTTCCAGTTCCAATTGTTCCAATTAAAAAACAAGGTACAAAACCCCCTTCTAAAGATTCTATAACTAATTGATATATAAGTAGTTATATATACAAAGGAGGGTTTAGGAATAGCTAAAAAATCAATTGGAACAACTGGAACTGGAACGCTTAAGTAACTATTGTTTCCTCTATATAGTTGATTATCAATGAGATACGATATTAGTAACAACTCTCGCCTGTGATGCAAAACCTCGAAAAGGACAAAAAACGTATCAACATTTTGTTCTATAAGGCTCAAAAAACATGCAAAAACTGCTTGTTTCGATGCTTTTCCCTCTATATGGCGCACAAATAAGCGTTGCGGAAACAGTATCCCGATCTCATTTTGAAGGGGATTTTGCAGGAAAATGACCATCAGTTGGCAGAAAATGGGGGTAACGAGGGCGTTTCAGAGACTCAAAAGATTGTTTTCAGAAGCCAAATTCATTCCATCTGTAATGGAAGGGAATTGAGTTGGCGCGCCCAGAGTTGTCCTTTTAGAGACGTAGAGCATTGCTCCGGCTGTCCGAAAGCATAGCTCCAGAGGTTCCAGAGCTATGCTCCATAACGTCTAGAGCTATGCTCAGTAGAACCCTGAAGGGGTGATAAGATTACAGGCAGGCGGTGGAGTGCGTAGCACGAAACCCCTGCTATTGATGCCAGAAGAATAAAAGTGCCGAAGGTACGACAGAATTCTGTCACCCCGTCGGGGTTTGGGTTTGTTGTTACCCTTTTGCAGGGGTTTCGTGCTACGCACTCCACCGCCTGCCTGTGTTCTGTCAGGCCTTCGGCCTTTTTGTGCCTACTCCTTTTATAATTACCAAAAGAAAAAAGGCCAAGGCGTTGTGCCTTGACCTTTGGTTGTGTGTGGAATCTCTGGAATTAGAGACCCAATGCCTTCTTGGTAGCGGCGGCAGCGTCGTCGACAGCAGCGCCGGCCTTCTCTTTGGCGTCCTTTACTGCCTCGTTGGCTTTGTCAACGGTAGCAGCTTTGGCGTCCTCAACAGCTTTGTTTGCAGCGTCCTTGGCATTGTCAACAGCACCCTCGACGGCATCCTTTGCGCCCTCTACGGCATTGCTGGCAGCATCGCCAACAGACGACATGAAGTTGCTTACCACCTCTTCAGCAGAAACAGCAGTCAGAGCGCTTACGGCAGCATTCACGGCAGCATTGTCGCCTACGAAAGCCTTCACCTTGTCGGCATTCTCCTTCAGGAAGTTCTGCACCTTGGTGATGTACTCCTTAGCGGCATCGGGATACTTGGCAACGAGCTCGGCAGCCTTAGCCTTGATGGCCTCGAGAGCCTCCTGGAACTTGCTGACGTCCTGTCCGCCGAGCAGTTCGGTGAGGTTGGCTACTGCCTCATCGGCAGCTGCGTTGGCCTCTTCGAGGGCTACTTCGGTAGAATCGACGGCGGCTTCGACGGGAGCCTGTGCTTTGTTACCACAGCTTGCAAATGTGAATGCGATTGCTGCTACTGCGAAAAGAATTTTCTTCATACTTTCTCTGGTTTTAAGTTAAACGATAATAAGGTTTGAATATCAGAAGATATTCGCCTGCAAAAATAACGTATTTTTGTGGATGATAGTATTTTTGTTTGCAAGATTTAACTAAATTCTGTCAAAGATTCTCAAACGGGTCGTCGTTGATATTGGCGGGATCATCGTAGCCGTCGTTGCTCTCGGCGGGTTGTGAGATGGGGTTGCCTTCGTCGTCGAGCATGATGTCTTCCTCGAACTCAAGAGTGTCGGCCAAGAGGGTGTCGGCCTGATAATAATAGGTGTCCTGGCAGTTATACATGTCGCTGGTGATGTCGTCGTCCTTCGGCTTGTTGAAGCGCACGCGATACTGCTTGAAGGCGGGGTCGTCGAGGACGGCTTCGAGGAAGTAGCCGCAGATGGGGAGTGCGGTGCGGCTGCCTTGTCCGAGTGCGCCAGTGCGGAAGTGTATGCTGCGGTATTCGCCGCCCACCCATGCGCCTACGACGAGCTTCGGGCTGACGGCCATGAACCATGCGTCGCTGTGGTTGTTGGAGGTGCCAGTCTTTCCGCCGAACTCAGTATCGCGGAACTTGCCGACATATCCCCAGAGGCTCATCGATGTGGCTCCGCGCTCGGTGAGTCCGCTCTTCAGCAGCTCCTGCACGAGGTAGGCGCTCTTGTAGGGGATGGCCTGTACGTTGCTGACGGGGCTCACGTAGACTTCGCGGCCTTTGTTATCGACGATGCGCTCCACGAGGCGAGGCTGGTGGTACTTTCCGTCGTCAGCTACGGTACAGTAGGCGTTGGCAAGCTCAAGCAGGTTCACGTCGCTGGAACCCAGGGCGAGGGCAGGCGTCTCGTCGAGCGGACTCTGTATGCCCATGCGGTGGGCGGTTTCGGCGATGCGCTTGATGCCCATCTCCTGTCCGAGTCGCACGGCAACGGAGTTGATGCTCTGCGCGAAGGCTCGCTTCAATGTCATGGAATCGCCGGTGAAATAGCCGTTGGCATTGGTGGGTGCCCAGGTTACTTCCTTCTTCTTCTTCTCGTCCCACACCTGCATGGAGAAGTATTCGTCGCGCCGCTTGTCGCAGGGCGTGAGGCCTTGGTTCATGGCTTCGGTGTAGACGAAGAGCTTGAATGTGGAGCCGGGCTGTCGCATGGCGGTCACCTTGTCGTACTTCCACGAGTCGAAGTCGATGTCGCCCACCCATGCCTTCACAGCGCCAGTCTCGGCTTCCATCGCCACCATCGAACAATGCATGAAACTCACCATGTAGCGGATGCTGTCGAGTGTCGACATTTCCTTCTCGATGCTGCCCTGTTCGTAGTCGAAGAGCTTCACGGTGTGCGGGAGGTTCAGGTAGTAGGCTACGGAGTCGGGCTCGTTGGGGAACTTTGCCTTGAGGTATTTGCTCACGGGGAGCCGGTCGGCGATGTCCTCGATGAAGTTGGGGATGACGTTCCCGCGCTCGTCGACCCACGGCTGGTGGCCTGCCCAATGGCTGTTGAAGTTGCGCTGTACCTGCTGCATCTGCTTCTTGGCGGCAGCCTCGGCATATTTCTGCATGCGCGTGTCGAGGGTGGTGTAGATCTTCAAGCCGCTGTTGTAGAGGTCGTAGCCGTTGTCCTCACACCACTTCTCGAGATGCTTGGCGATGGCCTCGCGGAAGTAGAGTGCCTGGCCGTCGTAGTTTTTCTCGACGCTATAGTCGAGCTGGATGGGCTTCAGGCAAAGGGTGTCGTAGCCGGCCTTCGTCAAGTCGCCGCGCTCCACCATGTTGCGCAGCACCAGATTGCGGCGCTTCAGGCTGTTGTCGGGATGCGTGATGGGGTTGTAGGTCGTTGTGGCCTTGAGCATTCCCACGAGCACGGCCGCCTGTTCCAGCTTGAGGTTCTTGGGCGTCGTGTTGAAATAGGTCTTGCAGGCGGTCTTAATGCCGAAGGCATTCGAACCGAAGTCGACGGTGTTGGCATACATCGTTAGGATTTCTTCCTTCGAATAGAGGTATTCGAGCTTCAGCGCCACCAGCCACTCCTTGGTCTTCGTGATGAGCATGCCCACGCCGGGAATACGGCTCAGCGGACCGCCGGAGTACTTCGTGCGCATCTTGAACATGTTCTTTGCCAACTGCTGCGTGATGGTGGAGGCTCCGCGGGCATCGTGATGCAGAACGGCGTCCTTGGCGGCGGCAAACATGCCGATGGGGTCGATACCGATGTGGCGGTAGAAGCGCTCGTCCTCCGTGTCGATGAGCACGCGCCAGAAGTCGGGGTTCACGTCCTCGTATTTCACGGGGGTGCGGTTCTCGCTGAAGTACTTGCCTATCATCACGCCGTCGGAACTATAGATTTCGGAGGCCTGGCTTATTTGCGGCTCCAGTCCTGAGATGAAGCCCGGCGAGCGCCCGAAGAGCCCAAGGAAGTTGATGTCGACCATGCCCAGATAGAGCAGGAAGGCCACCAGCAGCGAGGCGATGAGCGAGAGGAGTTTCACGTACCAGGCACGTCCCACATAGAGACTCTTATACCATTGCCAGCAGGCTTTCAGCTTTTGCCCGCACCAAGTGAACGGATTCTTTTTCATGTTGTATATGTGTTTGTTTTTTGTTATTCTATTCGTGATGATAGGGCTCACCTTTTATGATAGTGCATGCCCTGTAGAGTTGTTCGACGAACACCAAGCGTACCATCTGGTGGGAGAACGTCAGGCGGGAGAGCGACAGTTGCTCGTTGGCGCGTGCATAGACGGCAGGTGAGAAGCCGTAGGGACCGCCGATGATGAAGACCAGGCGGCGTGCCACCTGCTGCTTGCGCTCGAGCCATTGGGCCAGCTCTATGCTCCGCAGCTCGCTGCCGTGTTCGTCGAGGAGCACCACGTGGTCGGAGGGCTGTAGCCGTTGCAGGATGAGCTCGCCCTCGCGTTCCTTCTGCTGATCGGCTGTGAGGCTCTTCGTCTGTCGAAGCTCAGGGACGACGGTCGTGCTGAAGGGCATATAGTGGCTGATGCGCTCCACATAGTCGTCGATGCATGCGACGAAGTGCTTGTTGGTGGTCTTTCCCACGAGGATGAGTTCTGTCTTCATACTCCGGTGTAATGAATCTCCATAAATAATTTTTGTGCAAAGTTACAAATTTCATGCGAAATCTTTTCAAGATTAAGAATATTTTGCTATCTTTGCATGCAAATCAGAATTTAACTTTAAATATTTATTAAGCTTATGTCACAAATCAATGGACGTATTTCGCAGATCATCGGCCCTGTTATCGACGTGTATTTCGATACCACAGGCCAGGATGCTGAGAAAGTATTGCCTAAGATTCATGATGCCCTGAAGATTGACCGTGGCGACGGACGCATGCTGGTCGTCGAAGTGCAGCAGCACATCGGCGAGGACACCGTGCGTTGTGTGGCAATGGACAATACCGACGGATTGCAGCGTGGACTTGAGGCTATTCCCATGGGTACGCCTATCCTGATGCCTTCGGGCGATCAGATTAAGGGCCGTATGCTCAACGTTATCGGACAGCCTATCGACGGCATGGATCCGCTCGACATGAAGGATGCCTATCCCATCCACCGCCAGGCTCCCACCTTCGAACAGCTTTCGACGAAGAAGGAGATCCTCTCCACGGGTATCAAGGTCATCGACCTGCTCGAGCCTTATCTGAAAGGTGGAAAGATCGGACTCTTCGGAGGTGCCGGTGTGGGAAAGACCGTGCTCATCATGGAGCTCATCAACAACATCGCCAAGGGTCACAACGGATTCTCGGTGTTTGCAGGTGTGGGTGAGCGCACGCGTGAGGGTAACGACCTTATTCGCGAAATGTTGGAGTCGGGCGTCATTCGCTACGGCGAGAAATTCCGCAAGGCGATGGAGGAAGGCAAGTGGGACCTCTCGCTCGTCGATCCTGAAGAGATGAAGAAGAGCCAGGCAACGCTGGTCTACGGACAGATGAATGAGCCGCCGGGCGCACGTGCCTCTGTGGCCCTCTCGGGTCTGACCGTTGCCGAAGGCTTCCGCGATAGCGGAGGCAAGGACGGCGGCGCTGCCGATATCCTGTTCTTCATCGACAACATCTTCCGTTTCACACAGGCTGGCTCTGAGGTGTCGGCACTTCTCGGACGTATGCCCTCGGCCGTAGGTTATCAGCCCACGCTGGCATCTGAGATGGGTACGATGCAGGAGCGCATCACCTCGACGAAGACGGGTTCCATCACCTCTGTACAGGCCGTGTATGTGCCTGCCGACGACTTGACCGACCCTGCTCCCGCTACAACCTTCACCCACCTCGATGCTACGACGGTGCTCGACCGTAAGATTGCCGAGCTGGGTATCTACCCCGCTGTCGACCCGCTGGGTTCCACTTCGCGAATCCTCGACCCGTTGGTGGTGGGCAAGGCTCACTACGACTGCGCACAGCGCGTGAAGGAAATCCTTCAGCGCTACAAGGAGCTGCAGGACATCATCGCCATTCTGGGTATGGATGAGCTCTCCGACGAGGACAAGCTGACTGTGAACCGCGCACGTCGTGTGCAGCGCTTCCTCTCGCAGCCGTTCACCGTTGCTTCCCAGTTCACGGGTCTGCCTGGCGTGATGGTTCCCATCGAGGACACCATCAAGGGCTTCAACGCCATCCTCGACGGCGAGGTCGACGACCTGCCCGAGCAGGCATTCCTCAACGTGGGTACTATCGACGACGCAAAGGCCAAGGCCCAGCGCCTGATGGAGGCTGCCAAGGGATAGACCACGGAATGGTAAGTCGTAAATCGTAAATTGTAAATCCGTAAATCGTAAATCCCCAATTGCGTTTATGTTACAGTTAAAGGTTGTTTCACCCGAGAAAGTGATGTTCGACGGAGCCATCGAGAGCATCGTGGTGCCGGGCACGCTCGGACGCTTCGAAGTCCTCGTGGGTCATGCCCCCATCATCTCGTCGCTCGAGAAGGGTGGCGTCGAATTCACAAAGCCCGACGGTGAAAAGATTCAGTTCAACATTCTTGGCGGATTTATTGAAGTGCAGAAAGATGTTGTAAGCTTGTGTGTGGAAGTGTAACGCCTCTCATCACACCTGCTTCAAAGAATGAAGACTATTGCAATGGATATTGACAAGCTGAGCAAACGATACATCAAGCAGGAGCTCTACCTGACGGTAGCACTCTTCCTTATCACCCTGCTGGTGATGCGGGTGTGGTATCTCAACGAGCTGCTCGTGCCGGCTATCGTCAGCGCTGCCTTCTCGCTCGTCGTCGCCACAGCGTTGGCGTTGATATGGCGAAGGGTAGCCAAAAGGTCGCCCCAGAGCCTGCCCACGTTCTTCACGGCGGCATCGGCGTTCAGGATGCTGCTGGCGTTGGCGGTGATGTTCGTCTACTACCTTGTCAATGGCCGCGATGCAATGTTGGTGTTCTTCCTGGTGTTCATGGCGTTCTACATAGCGTCGCTGGTTCACCATTCATTCTTTTTCGCACGCGTGAGCAGCCGCTCATGACATAGATGCCAATAGGTTGATTATACATATTTAATTATAATGGAAAAAGTAAAGTCGATAATTCTCCTGATGATGGTTGCGCTGCTGCCGGTGCAGCTCTATGCAGAAGAGGCGAGCCACGAAGGCGAGGAACTGGACATCCCCGAGATAGTGCTCGAACACCTCGCCGATGCCTACGAGTGGCACATCGCCTCCTATCAAGGCAAGCACCTCAGCATTCCGCTGCCCATCATCATACGAAGCAAGCGCACGGGGCAATGGCACTTCTGCACCGCACATAGCTTGCCCGAGGGCTTCTTCTTCAGCAAGGAGCATCACGGCAAGATCTATGAACGGCTCGCCGACGGAAGCGAGGTCCGACCGCTCGACCTGAGCATCACCAAGGCGGTGATGCAGATATGGATCGTGGTCGCCCTTCTCATTGTCATCTTCCTCTCGTGTGCCCGCTGGTACAAGAAACGCGATGCCAAGAGTGATGCTCCAGGTGGTTTTGTCGGCATGATGGAGATGCTGGTGAGTTATCTCAACGATGACCTCATCAAGCCGTCGATAGGGGAGAAGCATTACAAGAAGTATGCGCCCTATCTGCTGACGGTGTTCTTCTTCATCCTCGCCTGCAATCTCGTCGGACTCATCCCCATCTTCCCCGCAGGTGCCAACGTGACGGGAAACATCAACATCACGTTCTTCCTTGCCTTGTGCACGATGCTGGCCATCAACATCTTTGCCAACAAGGAGTACTGGAAGGAGATATTCTGGCCGGATGTGCCTTTGTTCCTGAAGGCTTACCCGGCACCCGTGATGCCGATCATAGAACTCTTCGGTGTGTTCACAAAACCGTTTGCCCTGATGATCCGTCTCTTCGCCAACATGATGGCGGGCCACGCCGTGATTCTGAGCTTCACGTGCGTGATCTTCCTCGGTTGGTCGATGGGTGTGGGCTTCGGCCTCGGCTTGAACGCATTCAGCATCATCATGCTCCTCTTCATGAATCTGCTGGAGGTGCTGGTGGCATTCGTTCAGGCTTATGTCTTCACGATGCTCAGCGCGGTGTTCATAGGGCTTGCTCATAAAGAGCATGGCGCAGAGTAATCTATTGATTATCAACAATCTAAATATTTCGATTGAAGTAAAAGAACAAATTCATTAATTAATAATTTTAAAACATTCAAAACTATGATGATTTCAATGTTAATGGCCGCTGAAGGTCTGGCACAGCTGGGCTGCGGTCTCGGTGCAGGTATTGCAACAATTGGTGCAGGTTTGGGTATTGGTAAGATTGGCGGCAGCGCTATGGACGCTATCGCTCGTCAGCCGGAGGCTACCGGTAAGATCCAGACAAACATGATTCTGACGTCTGCATTTGTTGAGGGTTGTGCCCTCTTCGCCATTGCAGCATGCGCATTCCTTATCAAGTAAGTTCATAAAACACTAAGCTAATGGATTTCAGTAAACTGCCAGCAATCCTGACACCTGACCTGGGACTTCTGTTCTGGATGCTTCTGGCGTTTGCGGTGGTATTCTTCGTGTTGGCGAAGTACGGATTCCCGGCCATCACCAATATGGTGGAAGAGCGGAAGAAGTACATCGACGAAAGCCTGAAGAAGGCACACGAAGCCTCCGAGCGCCTGGAGAACATCAAGCAGGAGAGTGAGGCTATTCTGCAGGACGCACGCGAGAAGCAGGCTCAGATACTACGTGAGGCTGCCGAGTCGCGCGACGCCATCGTGGAACAAGCACAGGTGAAGGCTAGGGAAGAGGGTGCCCGCTTACTCGACGATGCCCGTGTGGCCATCGATCAGGAGAAGAAGGCTGCCATTGCCGATATCCGCAAGCAAGTGGCCACCCTGAGCGTTGAAGTCGCCGAGAAGATCCTGCGCAAGAATCTCACCGGCGACCAAGCCCAGATGGATTTGATAGAACGTATGCTGGATGAAGTTTCTTCTAATAACAACTAATCACGTATGGATATAGGAGTAATATCGGTTCGCTATGCCCGGGCGCTTCTCAAGAGCGCTACCGATGCGCATATTGAAGATGCTGTATATGCCGAGATGCAGTCGATGGCCAAGAGCTATGTCGACGTGCCTCAGCTGCGGTATACGATAGACAATCCGATGATCTCGAAGGACAAGAAGGAGGCACTCTTCCTGACCGCTGTCGGCGAGAATCCTTCCGAACTGACAAAGGCCTTCATCCGCCTCGTGCTGAAGGAAGACCGCGAGAATGTGATGCAGTTCATCGCTAATTCGTATGTCACCCTATACCGTCAACAGAAGAACATCATCCGAGGCAAGCTCATCACCGCTACGGCCGTAACACCCGCTACGGAGCAGAAGATGCGGAAAATGGTGGAGAGCAAGACTAATGGAGCTGTGGAGTTTGAAGCCGAGGTGGACCCTGACATCATCGGGGGATTCATTCTCGAGTACGACACCTATCGCATGGACGCGAGTGTCAAGTCCAAACTCAACTCAATTCTCACTCAATTGAAGAAATAAATCGTAAATACGTAAATCGTAAATTACATTATGTCAGATAAAATTAAACCAAGCGAAGTATCACAGGTCCTTCTCGACCAGCTGAAGGGAATCTCCAACGAAGAGAAGTTCGACGAGGTAGGCACCGTGCTCACCGTGAGCGACGGCGTGGCCCGCATCTACGGACTTCGCAACGCGGAGGCCAACGAACTGCTGGAGTTTGAGAACGGCACTATGGCTATCGTGATGAACCTCGAGGAAGACAACGTGGGTTGTGTGCTTCTGGGTTCCACCGCTGGCATCAAGGAAGGCATGGTCGTGAAGCGCACGAAGCGCATTTCTTCCATTCGCGTCAACGACAACATGCTGGGTCGCGTCATCAATCCGCTGGGCGAAGCCATCGACGGAAAGGGTGACATCGACCTGACGGGTGCCTTCGAGATGCCGCTCGACCGCAAAGCCCCCGGTGTGATCTACCGTCAGCCGGTGAAAGAGCCTCTGCAGACAGGTTTGAAGGCCATCGACTCGATGATTCCCATCGGCCGCGGTCAGCGTGAGCTTATCATCGGTGACCGACAGACGGGTAAGACCGCCATTGCTGTCGACACGATTATCAACCAGAAGAGCTTCTATGAGGCTGGCAAGCCCGTCTACTGCATCTATGTAGCCATCGGCCAGAAAGCCTCTACCGTAGCCACTCTCGTCAGCACACTCCAGGAGCATGGCGCTATGCCATACACCATCATCGTTGCCGCTACCGCCGCCGATCCGGCTGCTATGCAGTACTATGCACCCTTTGCCGGAGCTGCCATCGGAGAGTATTTCCGTGATCGCGGACTCCCCGCACTCGTCGTCTACGACGACCTCTCGAAGCAGGCTGTTGCCTATCGCGAGGTGTCGCTCATCCTGCGTCGCCCCTCAGGTCGTGAGGCCTATCCCGGCGACGTGTTCTATCTGCACTCCCGCTTGCTCGAGCGTGCAGCAAAGATGAACGAACAGCAGGAGGTGGCTGAGCAGATGAACGACCTGCCTGAGTGCATGAAGGGCCACGTGAAGGGTGGCGGCTCGCTCACCGCCCTGCCTATCATCGAGACGCAGGCTGGCGACGTATCGGCTTACATCCCGACGAACGTCATCTCCATCACCGACGGTCAGATCTTCCTCGAGAGCGACCTCTTCAACCAGGGCTTCCGTCCCGCCATCAACGTCGGTATCTCCGTATCGCGTGTGGGTGGCTCGGCACAGATCAAGTCCATGAAGAAGGTGGCTGGTACGCTGAAGATCGACCAGGCTCAGTATCGCGAGCTCGAGGCATTCTCGAAGTTCTCAAGCGATATGGATGCCGTGACGGCTATGACCCTCGACCGCGGACGTAAGAACAACCAGCTGCTCATTCAGCCGCAGTACAGCCCCATGCCCGTAGGCGAGCAGGTGGCCATCCTGTATTGCGGCGTGCATGGCTTGATGCGCGACGTGCCTATCGAGAAAGTTCGTGAGTGCCAGACCCAGTTCCTCGACAAGCTGCGCTCCTCCTCACCCGAGGTCATCGCAACGCTTGCCGACGGAAAGATCGACGATGAGACAACAGCCAAGATCGAGGCCACGATGGCCGACATCGCCGGCACCTATAAAGCATAATCGCCTATGCCGTCACTCAAAGAGATTAAAGGCCGAATAGCTTCCGTCAAGAGTACCAGGAAGATTACCTCAGCGATGAAGATGGTGGCATCTTCAAAGTTGCATCATGCTCAGGTGGCCATACAGAACATGCTGCCCTACGAGACGATGCTCGAGCATATCCTGAAGTCATTCTTGGCTGCCGAGGCAGAGGCCCAGACCGTTTTCGACCAGGAGCGCCCTGTAAAGAGAATTGCCCTTGTGGTGTATTCCTCGAATTCGTCACTCTGCGGCGGTTTCAACGCCAACGTCATCAAACTGATGCAGAAGGTTGTTACCGAGAATCAGGGGTTGGGGCTCGACAACATCGAGATTTATCCCATCGGACGCAAGGTGGCTGAGAAAGCCGGGAAACTGGGGTACAAGGTCATGGGTGACTATGCCGATCTGGCCGACAAGCCCAATGTGAGGCAATGTATCGACATCGCGATGGAGCTGGGTATGAAGTTCCTACACGGAGAAATCGACAGGGTGGAACTCATCTATCACCACTTCAAGAGTGCCGGTTCGCAGGTGCTCACCCGGAAGACCTTCCTGCCCATCGATATCGAGGAGGAACTCAAGGCCGACCATGAGCGCGACCTGACGTCCATCGTCGCTACAAAGGAAAGTCAGGAGTACCTGAAGAAGCGCGGCGAAAGGCACGAGGAACATGTTCAGGAAGTCGTGAAGCCCCTCAACGATAACTTCATCGTGGAGCCCGACATGGACACGGTTCTCTCGAAACTCATCCCGAAGCTCGCCCACCTGATGCTCTACACGGCGCTGCTCGACAGCGTGGCTTCAGAGCATGCCGCCCGCATGGTGGCCATGCAGACTGCAACCGACAATGCCGATGAACTGCTTCGTCAGCTCAACCTGCAGTACAACAAGAGCCGCCAACAGGCCATCACGAGCGAACTTCTCGACATCGTCGGAGGTACTGTCAACAACTAAACCTGTGTTACTACCAAGCCCTCTGCCATTGTGCAGGGGGCTTTCATTATTTCAATTATTTATTAACCAAAACAAACTAAAAAATGGGTATCATCTTATCGCTAATTATCGGATGCCTTGCCGGCTTCATTGCAGGCAAGCTGATGAAGGGTGGAGGCTTTGGCCTCATCATGAATCTCATCCTCGGTCTCTTCGGAGGTCTGCTCGGCGGCTGGCTCTTCCAGCAGTTCGGCATCGAGTGGGGTGGTCTTCTCGGACAGCTCGGCACAGCCATCATCGGCGCTGCCCTCATCCTGTGGATAGCCTCGTTCTTTAAGAAGTAGAGGCTTCTTGCAGCAAAACAAAGGGGGTGATTCCAAACGAAGAGCCCCCTTGTTGCATTCTAACCGCCACAAGCCCTGCCAACGATGAATTGAAACGAAAAAAGGGTTTCACGCGGAACCCTCCTTTTTTTGTTTTCGGCCTTCAAAACCTTTTTTGCGATGTTGCTACTGTCTTACCCTGAAAAACGTTGTTTTTGATTCAACGTTTTTCAGGGTAAGACACATCATCAAAAATAGTTTTACTTTTTTGTTGATTAAGAAGTGTATATGGAAAAAAAAATGTATCTTTGCAAGGTCATTGCAACAAGTCAACAATGTATCATCGCCTAAATCCGCTAATAATATGAGTATAGGACGAAAAACAAAGTCAGTTTTGCAGCTGTTATTCTGGTGAAGTGGTTGCTTGAGCGTCGACGATGACCATAAAAGATAAATAATCATGATAGGACTGAAAAAACTATTTGTGTGTGGCTGGTGCGTGGCCTTGCTGGTGGCGTGTGGCCAGTCGTATGAAACCAAACAGAAGTTGTCGCGAGCAGAGCGGGCAAGACTGAAGACTGCCGACTCGCTGGCGCTGAAGGTTGCGGTGATGCCAACCCTCGACTGTCTGCCGCTGTTCCTAGCCGACGACCACCGACTGTTCGATACGCTGGGTGTCGACGTGCGCCTGCGGTTGCGGAAGGCTCAGATGGACATCGACACCGCCTTGATCGGGGGTAGCGTGGAGGGAGCCGTGAGCGACTCGGTGCGTGTGGCTAGCATCCAGAGCCGAGGAATGGCACTCGTAGAACTGGGCACGACGAATACCTCGTGGCAACTCATCGGCAACCGTTCGGCACGACTGAAGGAAGTGAAGCAGCTGGGCGATAAGATGGTTGCGATGACGCGCTATTCGGCTACCGACTTCCTCACGGATCATGTGCTCACAGGGGTGAAGACGACGGCGACGGTGTATCGCGTGCAGATCAACGATGTGCTGTTGCGCCTGCAGATGCTGCTGAACAACGAGATGGACGCGTTGTGGCTGCCGGAGCCTCAGGCAACGACCGCCCGCCTGCATGGTCACACGGTGCTGTGGGATACGCAGAAGCACAACCTGTGGCTAGGGCGTGTGGTGTTCCGCGAAAAGGCGATGAACGACGCCCGCGTGAGGAAGCAGATCGACGTTTTCAAGCGGGCTTACAACATGGCTTGCGACTCGCTCAACCAGCGGGGCGTAGCTGCCTATGGCGACCTCGTCGCGAAGTATTGCCAAGCCGACCAGAAGACGCTTGACGCGCTGCCGAAGATGAAGTTTAAGAAGTTGAACTGAACAACCGATGAAAGAAATCAAACAGAAAATATTGGGCGACACCTCGCTGGGCGAAGTGCTGAAGGAGATGAGGGCGTTTGCCAACGACCATCAGCAGACCATCGTCGGCGACTTGGTGATGCGGCTGGTGGAGATCGGTGCTGACTACGAGCGCATGTGCGACTTCGTATTGCGCGGCTATGACGACGACAAACGGCCGGCGCTCTACAAAAACCTGCGGCGCAGGGCGTATCGGCTGGCCTGCGACTGGGAGCTGCGCATGTTTGCCTCGAAGCAGTCGGGGTTCTATCATGATGCCGCTCAGCTCGCCGCCTCGTTTCCTTCGACCCACGACGACGTGAAGCGGCTGCTGGAGTCGTATGTGCAGAACATGGCGATGCTGTCGCTGGGCCAAGAGGCGGGAACCGACGAAGGCAGGATGTCGGCCGACGATGTGCAGGCGAGTCATGTGCGCGAGATGAACAAGTTGTTCTGCTCGTTGCTGATGGCTCTGCAGTGGTCGCGTGGCGACGAAGAGTTCTACACGTCGCTATTGCTCTCGCCGACCATTGACCTGAACGATGCCCGCACGCTGGTGGGCGCGCTGCTACTGAGTTGCATGGTGGAGCCCGACTACCACAAGCTAGGCACGCTGCTGAGTGTGTTCGAACAAGCTACCGACGAGATGCTGCGCCAGCGGGCGCTGGTGGGATTGGCGCTGGGAATGCCGCGAGAGCAGAACGAACTCTTCCTTGAGTATGTGGAGCTGGCCAATAGGCTGACCGCCAACGAAGACACTTGTCAGGAGCTGCTGGAGCTGCAGATGCAGCAGTTCTACAGTTTGAACGCCGAGCGCGACAAGGACACGATAGAGCGAGACATCATGCCTGGCTTGATGAAGAATCAGGGATTCCGCATGACGGGGCACGGCATTGAGATGCAGGAAGACGACCCGTTGCAGGACATCCTGCACCCCGATGCTGCCGACAAGGCGATGGAAGAACTGGAGGCAACGGTGGGCAAGATGATGGATATGCAGAAGCGTGGGGCCGACGTCTATTTCGGCGGCTTCTCGAAGATGAAGCGCTACGCCTTCTTCTACACCCTGAGCAATTGGTTCACGCCGTTCTCGATGGAGCATCCCGCCCTTACACAGTCGATGAAGGGCGACGAGACAGCGCAGCGGCTACTGAAGGTGCTGATGAAGAACGTACCCTTGTGCGAAAGCGACAAATTCTCGTTTGCGCTGGGATTCGGAAATGTCTATAGGAGTCTGCCTTCGCAGATGCGCGAGCTCATCAGCCAGAATGATGCCCTCGTGGGTTCGATGACCTTCGAGGAACAGAACTCGGCGACCTATATCAGGCGTTTCTACCTGCAGGATCTCTACAGATTCTTCATGCTCCATCCACAGCACGAGGAACTTACCTCGCCTTTCGAAGACCTGAGCAGACGGGGTGATTGCTTCTTCTCCAACTCCGTTTTCCGGAATACATCGCTTGCCGAGAAGGCACCTTCGCTGGAGGGATTCCTGCTGAAGCACGGCTTCCTCATGGCGATGATGGGCGTGCTCGATAACTACCCGCGCGAAACCAACGACGACTACTATCTGCTGGAGGGCCTGCTGGCGCAGAAGTGTGAAAACTACATGGATGCTCAGATGAGGCTGGAGAAGGCACTCGAGGGGCGTCCCGACGACGTCGCCATCCTGAAGGCCCTTGCCCATGCTTCCTTCCTCGCCGGCGACTACGAAAAGGCGGAGGACTGCTATCAGCAGTTGCGCGAACAGCATCCCGACAATCGCACCTACGAGCTGCACCTTGCTATTGCTCAGATCAACAACGGACATCTGCGACAGGGTATGGACATACTCTATCGGATGCACTACGAGGACGAGGGCAACAACAGCGTGCGACGTGCGTTGGCGTGGGGACTTATGTTAGAAGGAAATCTCGAACAAGCCGAAAAGCATTACGACTTGCTGCTCAACAACGCCCAACCAGCCGACTACCTGAATGCCGGCTATTGCCATTGGTTTGCGGGTAACGTGTCGCATGCTTCCGAGCTCTTCAAACGCTACGTGGCAACCGATACTGCAAATGCACGTCTGATACTATCGCAGGATTTCCGCAATGACCAGGAGTTGCTCAAGCTGTATAAAAAAGGCGATGTCGACCAAACAATTATGATCGACATCGTCTGTGGATAGTATTTGATAGATTATTATTGATCGCGGGGGATCAGACGATACCCTGTGCCATCATGGCGCGGGCAACCTTCAGGAAGCCTGCCACATTAGCACCCTTCACGTAGTTGATGTAGCCATCGGGCTCGGTGCCGTACTTCACGCAGTTGGCGTGGATGTCGTTCATGATGTCGTGAAGCTTCTGGTCGACTTCCTCGCGGCTCCAGCGCAGACGCTCCGAATTCTGGCTCATCTCAAGTCCGCTCACGGCCACACCGCCTGCATTGGCAGCCTTACCTGGTGAGTAGAGAATCTTGGCATCCTGGAACACTTTGATGGCACCTGGCGTAGAAGGCATGTTGGCACCCTCGCTGACGGCAATCACACCGTTGGCAACCAACTTCTTAGCTGCTTCCTCGTCGATTTCGTTCTGCGTAGCCGAAGGCAGGGCAATATCGGCCTTCTCGCCCCAAGGCTTCTGGTTGGGCACGTATTTCACACCATATTCGTCGGCATATTCCTTGATGCGTCCGCGCTCAATGTTCTTCAATTCCATGATGTAGTTGAGCTTGGCGCGGTCGATGCCGTCGGGATCGTAGATATAGCCGTCGGAGTCGCTCATCGTCACGACCTTTGCACCCAGCTGGATGCACTTCTCAACGGTGTACTGAGCCACATTACCTGCACCACTCACGAGAACGGTCTTGCCGCGAAGGGTCTCACCGCGTGTGGCGAGCATGTTCTCGAGGAAATAGACATTGCCATAACCTGTAGCCTCAGGACGAATGAGCGAACCGCCGAACTCGAGGCCCTTGCCCGTGAGCACGCCCTGGAACTGGTGGGTGAGCTTCTTGTACATGCCGAACATGAATCCTACTTCACGTCCGCCGACACCGATGTCGCCAGCGGGAACGTCCTCGTCGGGACCGATGTGGCGATAGAGCTCAGACATGAAAGCCTGGCAGAAGCGCATCACCTCGGCATTCGACTTGCCGCGTGGCGAGAAGTCGCTACCGCCCTTGGCACCACCCATGGGGAGTGTGGTCAGCGAGTTCTTGAAGGTCTGCTCGAAGGCGAGGAACTTCAGAATGCTTAGGTTCACCGAAGCGTGGAAACGAATACCGCCCTTGTACGGGCCAATCACGTTGTTGTGCTGGATGCGGTAACCCATGTTCGTCTGCACCTTGCCCTGATCGTCGGTCCACGTCACACGGAACTGCACGAGGCGATCGGGGATGCAGAGGCGCTCGATGAGGTTGGCGCGCTCAAACTCCGGGTGTTTGTTGTACTCTTCTTCGATGGTGCCCAGCACCTGACTTACTGCCTGAATGTACTCGGGCTCGTTGGGGAATCGCTGTTTCAGATTCTCAATGACAGTTGTTGCCTGCATAATCTTTTTACCTTTTCAATGTAGATTAATTACAAAAAATTACCTGATTTGTTGTTTCGGTTACAAAATTACAGAAAAATGTTTGATTTTGCAACAAAACGGCATCGAAACAGGAGAATTTGTTAGCAAAATGCTTGATTTCTTGATTTATGTCAAGAGATAGGGATGTATTTTTATGCAAGTTCGCTCAATTCGAGCCACCTCATGCTCTTCTCGTCGAGCTCGTCCTTGAGCTGCGGCAGGCGCTTGCTCTTGGCGGTGAGGTCGTCGATGGAGAGGGTACCGCTACAGAGAGCTTCCTCGAGCTGCCGCTGTTCGGCTTCGAGCGCCTCGATGTCGCGACTGAGCTGTTCGAACTCGCGTTTCTCCTTGTAGCTCATCTTGTGGGCGTTGCGGTTGGCGTTCCTGGTCGGCTCTGCAGGTTCTGCCGACGGCTTCTTCGCGTTCTTGGCAGGCTCCTTCGTGGGGGCAGGGGCGTTTTTGCACCAGTCGCGATACTGCGTGTAGTTGCCTGGGAAATCCTGTATGCGTCCTTCGCCGTGAAACACCAGCAGGTGGTCGACGACCTTGTCGGTGAAGTAGCGGTCGTGGCTCACCACGATGACACAGCCGGGGAAGTCCTGCAGGTATTCCTCGAGCACCTGCAGGGTCTGAATGTCGAGGTCGTTGGTAGGCTCGTCGAGTACGAGGAAGTTGGGGTTGCGCATGAGCACCGTGCAGAGGTAGAGCTTACGCCGTTCGCCGCCGCTGAGCTTTGCAACATAATTATATTGCTGCTCAGGCGTGAAGAGGAAGTACTGCAGGAATTGGGATACCGTGAGATGGCGCCCGCTGCCCAGGTCGATGTATTCGGCAATGTCGCGCACGACATCGATTACCTTCTGGTCGTCGCGAAACTGCAGGCCGTCCTGCGAGAAGTAGCCGAAGCGCACGGTGTCGCCGATGTCGAAGCGGCCGTCGTCGGGTTGCTCTTCGCCCAGCAGCAGCTTGATGAAGGTGGACTTGCCCGTGCCGTTGCTGCCCACGATGCCCATTTTCTCGAAACGCGCGAAGTTGTAGTAGAAGTCCTTCAGAATGACGATGTCGTCGAATCGCTTCGACACATACTGGCACTCGAAAATCTTTGAGCCGATATAGACGTTCGATGCCTTCAGGCGCATCTGCCGCTCCTCGATGCGCTGCTTGGCCACGCGTTCGAGTTCGTAGAAGGCATCTTCGCGATACTTCGCCTTGTGGCCGCGTGCCTGAGGCATGCGCCGCATCCACTCCAGTTCGGTGCGATAGAGGTTGTTGGCCCGCGCCACCTCGGCCCGCAGGTTGTCGATGCGCTGTTGGCGTTTCTCCAGAAAGTAGCTGTAGTTGCCGCGATAGGTGTAGAGCCGCTGGTTGTCGAGTTCGATGATAAGGTTGCAGACGCGGTCGAGGAAATAGCGGTCGTGGGTGACCATGAGGAGCGTCTTGTTGCCGCGGCTGAGAAATCCCTCGAGCCATTCAATCATCTCGAGGTCGAGGTGGTTGGTGGGCTCGTCGAGGATGAGCAATTCAGGTTCGGTGATGAGCACGTTGGCAAGTGCCACACGCTTGCGCTGGCCGCCCGAGAGTTGCGACATGGGTTGCGAGAGGTCGCGAATCTTCAGCTGTGTGAGAATCTGCTTAGCGCGCAACACTTTTTCCTCATTTCCCTCATGATTGAAGCACGCATCGAGAACGGAGTCGTCGGGATTGAAGGCAGGCGTCTGTTCCAGATAGCCTATGCGCAGGTCGTTGCGGAAGATGATCTGTCCGCTATCGTAGCCCTCCTTGCCCGTGATGACGGAAAGCAGCGTGCTCTTTCCCGTTCCATTCTTGGCGATGAGGCCAATCTTCTGACCCTCGGCAATGGAGAACGAGATGTCCTCGAACAGCACCTGGGCGCCGAACGACTTCGTGAGATTCTGTATGTCGACAAACGGATTAGCCATTCCGACGATTCAGTTTGAGCCTCTTTTATTCTTTCAGCGACTGGTTGATTTGCTCGATGTAGTCGAGCACCTCGTCGCGTCCGAGTTTCTTCTCGGCACTCGTGATGAAATAGGGTGGGAGCTCTTCCCATCGTTCCTCGAGGTGCTTCATCCACGCTGCAGCAGCCATCTTCACCTTCGTCGGCGCCAGTTTATCGGCCTTGGTAAACACAATACTGAATGGAATCGACGACTCGCCAAGCCAGTCGATGAACTCTATGTCGATGGTCTGCGGATCGTGGCGTATGTCGATGAGCACGAAAAGGTTGCAGAGCTGCTGGCGCTGCAGGATGTAGCCGCGAATCATGTTCTCAAGCTTCTGGCGCTCGGTCTTCGAACGCTTGGCAAAACCGTAGCCGGGCAGATCGACCAGATACCATTCGCGATTGATGAGGAAGTGGTTGATGAGAAGCGTCTTTCCGGGTGTCGCCGAGGTCTTTGCCAGCCCTTTGTGATTGCATAGCATGTTGATGAGGCTCGATTTTCCCACGTTTGAGCGGCCTATGAAGGCATATTCAGGCTTCATGTCGGCTGGGCACATGCTCACGTTCGGTGCCGACAACGTGAATTCAGAATTCTTTATTTCCATCGTTTTTGTCCTTTATTGGTGGCAAAATTACGAAGAAAAGTTGGAATATCGAAATTATTTCCTACCTTTGCATCGAAAAAAGCATAAACTATCGGCATATGAAGTTAATCAGCTGGGGATTTATAGGATGTGGCGAGGTGGCCGAATTGAAATCGGGACCTGCCTTCGACGATGTGGAAGGCTCGCATGTGGAAGCGGTGATGAGCCGTACGGAGGAGCGTGCGCGCAGCTATGCCGAGCGTCACGGCATCAAGAAGTGGTATACCGATGCGCAGAAGCTCATCGACGACCCGCAGGTGAACGCCATCTATGTGGCCACACCGCCGAGTTCGCATGCCACGTTTGCCATCATGGCGATGCGTGCCGGCAAGCCCGTCTATGTGGAGAAGCCGCTGGCGTCGAGCTATGAGGATTGTGCGCGCATCAACCGCATCAGCGAAGAGACGGGTGTGCCTTGCTTCGTGGCCTACTATCGCCGCTATCTACCTTATTTTATAAAGGTGAAGGAACTCATCAACGAAGGCACCATCGGCCATTTGGCCTATGTGCAGGTGAGGTTCACGGTTCCACCTCGCGACATCGACTACCGTGCGAAGGAACAGCTGCCTTGGCGCCTACGGCCTGAGATTGCCGGCGGCGGCTATTTCTACGACCTCGCTGCCCATCAGCTCGACCTGCTGCAACACTTCTTCGGCGTCATCGTGCGTGCTCACGGCTACTGCACGAATCGTGCCCACCTCTATGAGGCTGAGGACACGGTGAGCGCCAGCTTCTACTTCGAGAACGGCCTTGTGGGTAGCGGTTCGTGGTGCTTCGTGGGTCATGAGAGTGCGCGCGAAGACCGTATCGAGGTGGTTGGCGACAAGGGCATTGTATCGTTCTCGGTGTTCAGCTACGAACCCATCCGTCTGGTCACCAGTGAGGGCGAGCAACACATTGAGGTGCCCAATCCCGCCTACGTGCAACTGCCCATTATCCGCTCAGTCATCGAGGACCTACAGGGCTTCGGCATGTGCCGCTGCAATAGTGTGAGCGCTACGCCTGTTAACTGGGTGATGGACCGCATTTTAGGTAAGTTCTGATATAGTATAGGTTTAAGGTTGTAAGGATGTTGAAACGCCTGATTATAGCGATGTTGCTCATCATGGTGGTCGTTGGTGCTCGTGCCGACGACAGCATTGCCGCTCCCAAGCCGCAGCAGCCCGTGAAGGAGTCGCTCTTCGACAAGGTGTATGAGGTCATCAAGGACTTCAGCCGTGTTGACAAGCACTATATCGAGCCGCAACACTACAACTATACCGTGATGCTTCAGAACACCAACACCTACGAGTCGTACACGCTGAGCAACAAGGACGGGCAGGAGATCGTGCTGTCGCCAGAGCCGAGCATGAAGTTGGGACCGTATGTAGGTTGGCGATGGTTGGTGCTGGGTTACACCATCGACGTGTCACACCTCTTCGACGGCCACCATAAGCAGGATTGGGACATCAGCCTCTACAGCAACCAGATAGGCATCGACTTGTTCTATCGCAAGACGGGTAATGACTATAAGCTGCGTCGCGTCTATCTGGGTGACGACATCGATACCAGCAAGCTGCCCAACATGCCGTTCAATGGCTTCAACGCAAGCATCAAGGGCTTCAACCTCTACTACATCCTCAACCACAAGCGATTCTCATACCCTGCGGCATTCAATCAGAGCACCTGTCAGAAAATCAGTTGCGGTTCTCCGCTTGTGGGCATCGGCTACACGAAGCATTCGCTCAACATCGACATGGGGAAACTAAACCAGATTCTCAACGAGCACACCACTATAGAGCGTGAGATTTCTATGGACAGCAGCTTCACAGCTGCCAAGGTGAGCTATTCCGACTTCTCGGTGTCGGCTGGATATGCTTATAACTGGGTGTTTGCCAAGAACTGGCTTGCTGCTGCGTCGCTGTCGCTGGCCGTGGGACATAAGCACACTACTGCCGACGTGCAGGGCGAACGGTTCCGCCTGCGAGAGTTCTCGTTCCGTAACTTCAACCTCGACGGGGTGGGGCGCTTCGGTATGGTATGGAACAACACGCGCATCTATGCTGGATGGAGTGCCATCCTCCACTCCTATCATTACCGCAAGAGCCAGTTCTCGACGAACAGCATCTTCGGCAGTGTGAACATCTACGTAGGATTCAATTTCGGTGACCGGTAGTTCTTTCTTATTAGGCGCATCCCTGCGCAACGGCCTGGAGTCCGGTTATTTTTGGAAAAGTCCCCGTTTTTCCCATTTTTCTTTTCTCGATACAAATTATATAAGAAAACATGATGGTTCCCAACACCTTCCACGATAATTCCAAAAATCCGGGAGAAAAGTGTATACAAAGTAAGAAAGTAGGAAAGTAGGAAAGCCGACATTTGATACTTTTGGAGCAATAATACAAGAAGTAGTAGTAATCATATTTAATATATTTATAATAATATTAATAATAATTAATATAAAACTTATACTTATATTGTCGCCTTTCCGGCTTCAAAACATGCTAATGTCGGCTTTCCTACTTT
>JAFZAP010000112.1 GCA_017557185.1 Prevotella sp. | reverse complement strand
ATCCCGAACAGCCGAAGCTGCCGGAATGATGATTCGATGTTCTTCAATGACTTGAATTCCATTTCTCTTTAGTCGTTACAATTTTAGTTGTTACACTTTTTCTATTTTGCCAACCACAGGGCACCGCTCTTCAGTGCGCCGCCGCTCTTGGTGATTGACTTGTTCACGTTACGCCCGTAGTTGCTGATGCCTCCGGCCTGAATCACCCAGCCCGCAACAGTCGGGACGCAGAAGTACCCGATGATGCCGATGATCATCACGATGAGGTACACGCCATCCGAGGTGTCGAGCGAGAAGCCCGGGTCTGTCTGCATCTGCTCGATGTCATGTGCGATGCTCAGTTCCTGAATACGTGCCAGTATGCAGCTGAACAAATCGGCTATCGGTAGCCACAGGTAAACTTGGATATACCTGCACAGCCATCCCGTAAGTGTGGACTGAAAACCGTCGTACACCGCGATGCCGAAGGCCAGCGGCCCGAGTATGGCCAGCACTATCAGGAAGAACGTCCTCAGCACGTCAATCATCAGCGATACCGCCTCGAACATCAGTTCCAGCAGGTAACGGAAGCCGTCGCGTATCATCTTCTGCAGTTTGTACAGTCCACGTTCCGCATACATGCCCGCCATCGTTGCCAAATCCGAAGGAGATATGCCGAGATTGTCCAGTTCCTTGTCAAACTCCGCATCGTCCACCAAGTAGGCCGTCTCCGGGTTGCGCTTCATCATCTCCACCTCCAGTTCATCCTTCTGCTGCCTCAGTTGCTCCAAGTCCAGCTTCTGCCCTTCAAGCATACTGCTGACACCCTGCACCACAGGGCTTAACACGCTGTTGAGCGTACCGAGCACCACCGTGGGGAACAGAAGTATGCACAGGCCGAGAGCAAAGGGACGCAGCATAGGGAATACGTCTATCGGCTCAGCCCTTGCCAGTGACTGCCAGACCCTGTAGGCGACATAGAAGAGCGCTCCCAATCCGGCTATCGCCCTCGCCACGCCCGTCATGTCCGAGCAGAGCGGCATCATGTCGTCGTACAGCTGGCGCAGGATGGTGTGGATGTTGTCCGTGTCGATGATTAGCAATAAGTCTGTCATCATTGCCTTCTCACGTTAGGTTTACCAGTACTTCTCCGCACCCTTGCCGTAGAGCTTCAGCACACGGTCGAGGTCGTGCTTCTTCTTGGCACGGAGGTACGAGACGCTGATGTTCTTGTTGGTATAGTAGTTCACCAGATTGCGGTAGTGCTTCATGTCGTTGTAGCATTTGTCCACCACGTCCATCCTGTCCTTGTCGGTCATTGACAGCGTAGAGATGTTCACTACCGTCTTCAACTCATTTAATACCCCTGTTGATTCCTCAAGCAGTTTCGTGTAGCCCGATGCAATGGCAGACAACTCTTCAACGGAAAAGTTCTCGTCGTTCATCATCTTCTGGAACGAGTTCACATAGATGTCGGTGATGTCACCCACCATGACGATGGTCTGCTGCACCTTACGGGCATCACGTACCAGGTTGTTCACCGACTTTAGAGCATCGTAGTACTTCTTGCCCTGTTCGTAGATCTTGACTGTTTCCTTGAAGTTGTTGATCATATTTTCTGCGGTCGTGGAGGTCTGCACGATTTCACGGCAGGAGTTCACGATACCCTGAGCAAGGTTTGTCGGGTCAACGACCGTCCACTGCGCACTGGCCTTGCCGACGAACAGTGTCATGCAGAGGCTCATCATCACTAATACTTTTGTTCTCATTGCTTTAATTGTTTTTAATTAGTTTATAACTTGGTACATTGCTGCACCGTTTACTTGTTTTCTTCACGACGTTTCTCTGCCAGTTGTCGGATGGCACCCTCAATGTCGCCGCCCAACTGCTCTGCCAGTCGCTGCACCTCAATCTTCTCAGTCTCTTCCGTCGTGTAGGCTAGATACTCTTCGGGGCTTACCTCGGTTGCATAGACTGCCGACTGCGTACCGCCCAAGCCTATCCACACCTCCTTGTAGAGACGTGAGGGGTTGTTGGCCTGGTTGATGCTCAGAATCTGGCCCTTCTCCTTCTCCGTCAGTCCGAGCAGGTTCTGGATTTGGTCGAACTTGTTCATGTACTTGCGCTGGTCAAGCAGTATCTTGCAGTCGGAGTTGTTGATGATACTCTCCTTAACGATAGGCGACGAGATAATATCGTCCACCTCCTGAGTCACCACGACTGCCTCGCCGAAGAACTTACGTACCGTCTTGTACATGTAGAGCATGTAGGAGGCCATGTTTGCCGAGGTCAGCGCCTTCCAGGCCTCTTCCACCACCAGCATCTTACGCACGCCCTTCAGCCGTCGCATCTTGTTGATGAACGCCTCCATGATGATGATGGTCACCACAGGGAACAGCTCCTTGTTGTCCTTGATGGAGTCGATTTCAAACACGATGAAGCGTTTGCCCAGCAGGTCGATGTTTTCCTTCGAATTCAGCAGGAAGTCGTAGCGACCGCCGCGGTAGTACTGGCGCAGCGTCGTCAGGAAATTGTCGATATTGAAGTCGTCCTTGCCGACCTTGATGTCACGCTCTGCCATCTGGGTACGGTACACGTCGCGCATATACTCGTAGAAGGTGTCGAAGCACGGCACGACGGTATGGTCAGCCTGTATCATGCTGATGTATGCCGACACGGCACTGCCCAATTCGCCTGATTCCGTCTTGGTGACCTCTTCGTTCTCGCTCTTCCAGAGCGTCAGCAGCAGCGTCACGATGGAGTCTTTCTTCTCCACGTCGAAAACGTAGTCGTCCGTATAGAACGGATTGAACGAAATCGGGTGTTCCTCGGTGTAGGTGTAGTAGATGCCGTCCTGCCCGTGCGTCTTGCGGCGGATCATGTCGCACAGCCCTGAATAGGAGTGGCCCGTGTCAATCAGCACTACGTGGGTACCCTGTTCGTAGTACTGGCGCACGACGTGGTTCATGAAGAACGACTTTCCGCTGCCCGACGGCCCCAGCACGAACTTATTTCTATTCGTCGTGACGCCCTTCTTCATCGGCAGGTCTGAGATGTCGATGTGCAGCGGCTTTCCCGTCAGCCTGTCCACCATCTTGATGCCGAACGGCGAGAGCGAACTGCGGTAATTGGTTTCCTCCGTGAAGAGGCACACCGCAGGCTCTATGAAGGTGTAGAACGATTCTTCCGCAGGGAAGTCGGCCTCGTTACCGGGGATGCCAGACCAGTAGAGTGTCGGGCAATCGACGGTGTTATGTCGGGGCATACACTCCATGCTTGCCAGCTGACTGCCGATGTCGTTCTTGGCATGCTTCAGTTCCTCGGCGTCATCGCTCCATGCAATTACGTTGTAGTGGGCACGGATGCTGATGAGTCCCTGAGAATGGGCCTCGTTCAGATAGAGGTCTATCCACTCTTTGTTGATGGCGTTGCTTCGCGAGTAGCGGCTGAGCGACTGCATGTTCCTGGCCGTCTTCTCAAAGTGCTGCAGGTTGTCGTCGCTGTTGTCGATGAGCACATACTGGTTGTAGATGTGGTTGCAGGGCAGCAGCAGTCCCACGGGACTGGCGAAGGACAGGCGGCAGTCGCTTCGGTCTGTGCTCAGACGCTCGTAGTGGGTGTCGGTATGCACCTTGGCAGGGAGGTCGTTCACGTCGGAGAGGGTGAAGAGGCACAGGCGGTTGTCGCCGATCTTCATTTCGTCGGGACTGAGGTCGATGTCCTGTAGCGAGGCATTTTCTTCTGGCATCAGCGACAGGTAGCGCTCTATCACCCCCGCCTTGCGACGGGTGCCGACAATCTCGTTGTCAGTCAGCTTGCGCAGCTTCACAAAACCTGAGTCGTTCATGATACGCTCGAACTGCTCCACAGACTCCAGGAAGCGCGAGGCCGTTTCCTTGTCTAGTTCCTTCGGAATGATATGCCCACGGCAGAGGGTGGAAAAATTGCTCTGCATACGATTCCGCTCCTTGGTGGTCTTCGTCAGGAAGAGGTAGCACGTATGCTTCAGGAACGGACGTTCGTTGAAATGGCGCTCGAAACTGCGGGACAGGAAAGTCATGCCGTCCTTCTGTAACTCCGGCTTGTAGGTCTCACGGATGAACCAGTCCTGCTTATGCACAATGCTGTAGTCGGGAAGCACTTTTATCGCCTTGCACCAGCAGCCGTGAATGGTTTCGTACTCCTGTGAGGTCACGGTGTACAGTTCCGGCAGTGTCACCTCGAAGGCGACGGTCAGGTCTGCGTCCTTCGACACGATGCAGCCGTTCTCAACGGCCAGCAGGGGCAGCTTGTTCTCAATCGTGGTTGCTTTCAGCGTATTCCTCATTGGGTTCTTGCTTTACGTTGTTCTTGATAATCAGGTACGGCTTCCGTCGGTTGATCAAGAATCGGGGATGATTACGGTTGGCCATTCTCTTCATCAGTCCGTGTTCCCCGTAGCGTCGGTTGAGGGCGAAGGTCTGCCACACCAGCAGCGAGGCAGACGACACGCCCAGACCGATGCACACCCACTGGTTGATGCCAGCGAGATAGAGAATCACAAACAGCACGAACACGGCCAGCAGACCTCCTGCAAAGATGAAGAGGTACTGCGCCTTCAATCCCTTGAACTCCACCGACTGGCCAATACCCTTGTTGATATTGAACTCAGCCATTGGTCGTTTTCCTTATACCTT
>JAFZAP010000111.1 GCA_017557185.1 Prevotella sp. | reverse complement strand
GGCGTTTCGACGGGGACAGGGGTTTCGACGGGGATGGGGGTGGCTGTGACGGGGGTGGCGGGTTCCTGGCTGTGCGTGTGCTGAGGCATTGCCTCTGTTGTGTTATAAGGGGAAACGAACAGCTGGCGGTAGGCTTTATTGCAACCTGCCTTGAAGCCACTGACTACCTGCCCCAAGTGCTGGGCGGTTTCTTCCTTGACAAACAGCACTCCATGCAGATGGTCGGGCATCATCTGGAAAGCCATCAACTGCACTTCCGGGTGATGCTGCGGGATGGCACGCCAACACTGATACACCGCCTCACCCAGCGGCGAGAACACGACGCGAGGAGCGTCGTCGCTATCGGCAGCTGCTTCGCTGTGTCCTTCCAGTGTGCCCAGCAGTCCACGGCGCCCCTCCACCACCAACGTCAGCATATAGATATGCCGGCCGTAGTAGTTGTTGATATTGCTGCGCCTCTTCATTGAGGGCACAATTTCTTTCCTGTTCTTCTTGTCATCCATGCTATTCTTTGCAAAGATAATATTTTTTCGAGAGAAAACGACGTTTTTCTTTGTATTTCGCTCACTTATTCGCACTTTGGCTATCGCCGAAAATACTTCCGTTCGGAAATACAATGCAAAAAACATGTTATTTTCTTTGTATTTCGCTCACTTATTCGTATCTTTGCAGAAAATCTAAACCTATTTTCAAATGAAAGTGAAAAGAATCTTTTCCATCGTTGCGCTGGCAGCATGGCTGCTGGCAGTGCCCTCGTCGGTGCTGGCGGCACAGAAGCCCGGCACGTTCACCGTAGGCGACAAGACATTCCTTCTGAACGGACAGCCCTTCGTAGTGAAGGCTGCCGAAGTGCACTACCCCCGTATTCCGCGCCCCTACTGGGAGCATCGCATCAAGATGTGCAAGGCGCTGGGCATGAACACGTTGTGCCTCTACGTGTTCTGGAACATCCATGAGCAGAAGGAGGGCGTGTTCGACTTCACGGGCAACAACGACGTGGCGGAGTTCTGCCGTCTGGCACAGAAGAACGGGATGTACGTCATCGTGCGCCCGGGACCCTACGTCTGTGCCGAGTGGGAGATGGGCGGTCTGCCCTGGTGGCTGCTGAAGAAGAAGGACATTCGCCTGCGCGAACGCGACCCGTACTTCATGGAGCGTGTGAAGATATTCGAGGAGAAGGTGGGCGAGCAGCTGAAGTCGCTGACCATTCAGAACGGTGGTCCGATCATCATGATCCAGGTGGAGAACGAATACGGAAGCTATGGCGAGGACAAGCCCTACGTCAGTGAGATAAGGGATTGCCTGCGCGGCATATACAACAGCCCCACCCCTAACCCCTCCCCCGTAGGGAGGGGAACTGAAGGGTTGCTCATGTTCCAGTGCGACTGGTCTTCCAACTTCGAGAAGAACGGCCTGGACGACCTGACGTGGACGATGAATTTCGGCACGGGTGCGAACATCGACGACCAGTTCCGCCGCCTGGGCGAGCTGCGGCCCAACGCCCCGAAGATGTGCTCGGAGTTCTGGAGCGGATGGTTCGACAAGTGGGGTGCCCGCCACGAGACGCGCCCGGCGAAGGACATGGTAGAGGGTATGGACGAGATGCTCTCGAAAGGCATCAGCTTCTCGCTCTACATGACTCACGGCGGCACAAGCTTCGGCCACTGGGCAGGCGCCAACAGCCCCGGCTTCGCACCCGACGTGACCAGCTACGACTACGACGCCCCCATCAACGAGTGGGGTCTTGCCACTCCGAAGTTCTGGGAGCTGCGCTCGATGATGCAGAAGTATAGCCCCAAAATGCCTGCTGTGCCGAAGGCTCCGATGGGTATCATCACTGTGCCGAAGTTCGAGCTGAAGGAGTTTGCACCGCTGATGTATGCTAATGGCGGTTTGAATACCGATGGCAATGTCGATGACCTCACTTTCGAGGCTCACAACTTAGGGTGGGGCTATGCAGCCTATTACACCATGCTGCCTGAACTGCCTCTCCCAAGTGTCCTCACGGCCGATTTCCACGACTTTGCGCAGGTGTTCATTGATGGCAAATATATTGGTAAGATTGACCGTGTGAAGAATGAGAAGAGTCTTACCATTCCTTCTGCCAAGGCTGGCTCATTGCTCGTGATTGTAGTTGAGGCCATGGGACGTATTAACTTTGGCCGGGCTATCAAGGATTTCAAGGGCATCGTTGGCAATGTCACCATTAGTACAAAAGCTGGCAAACATGATGTTACTTACACACTGAACGATTGGGAAAAGTATTTCGTCAACGATGAATATGAGACGGCCCTGATTGCTTTCAATCGTGCATCTGCTACGGAGAACAATGAGTACATAGAGATTTTCAAGGACGATTCCAGAATGATGGGCACTCGTGGCTACTATCGTGGCTACTTCTCGCTGAAGAAGGTGGGCGACACGTTCCTAAACTTCGAGACGTGGGGCAAGGGCCAGGTGTACGTGAACGGTCATGCGATGGGACGCATCTGGTCGATAGGTCCGCAGCAGACATTATATGTTCCCGGCTGCTGGCTGAAGAAGGGCAAGAACGAGGTGATTGTGCTCGACGTGGTCGGCCCGAAGGAGGCTGTGGTATGGGGACAGGCCGAGCCTGAGCTGAACAAGCTGCAGCTGGAGAAGAGCAACAAGCACAACAACATCGGCGACAAGCCCGACCTGAACAGCGCAACACCTGTGGCCACAGGCAGTTTCAAGAGCGGTAACGGCTGGCAGACCATCAGCTTCCCTGCTGCTGCGAAGGGCCGCCACCTCGCCATAGAGTGCCTCAGCACACAGAAGGACGGCGACCGCGTGGCCATCGCCGAGCTGTATGTGCAGGGTGCCGACGGCAAGCGCCTAAGCCGTGAGCCGTGGACTTGCAAATATGCCAACTCGGAGGAGGAGAACGGCAACCATACGGGCGACAAGGTGTTCGACCTGCAGGAGAGCACCTACTGGCAGACGGAGAAGGGTGCCTCTACACCCCACCTGCTCGTCATCGACCTGGGCTCGGAGCAGACTGTGAAGGCTCTGGAATACCTGCCGCGTGCCGAACAGGGTGCACCGGGCTCGGTGAAGGAGTATAAGGTGTACGTGTATTAGCCCTGCCGAGCTGCGTGAGCACGTCGATCCATTCCGGCAACAATTGTTGGCGGAGGCTGTCGAGACGGGCGCTGGTGATGAGCTGATCGGCACGTTCAAAACAGTTGGCAGCAGAAGGCAGCCACTCTGGAGTGCGAAGACAGCGCGACATATCGCGCAGCGACAACACCATGAGCACGGTGTCGTGAGATGACGCCGCATAATCGTAGGAACGACGGAACTGCGTGAGTGCGTCGTCGCGGCGGCCGGCAGCCAGATAGAGCTGTCCCATGGCATTGATGCTCTTCCTCACATATTCGCTATTGTCGGAGCCATTGCCAAATGCCAGCTGGTACTGGCGCAGGGCATCGGCCGTCCGTCCCTGTTGCTCATAGGCTTTTCCCTGCATGTAATAGCTTTCAGCGGAAGGGGGCTGTTGCTGTCGGCACGCCACCGCCGATAACAGCAGAAATGCCATCAGAAAAACTCTTGTCACTCGTTTCATACTGCAAAGATACGATTTTTTTTCAATAAAAAAATGCTGCAAGCAGGAATTTGTCCTGGCTCACAGCATTTTAAGTTATTTGACCTCTATTGCTTAGTCTGCCACTTCGGGCTCAGCAAAGTCGAGGACGTTCTTGCGGTTGGCCTGCATGCGATCGTATTCCTCGCGCGAGCCGACAACGATGCGATCCCACTGGCGGAGTCCGGTACCTGCGGGGATGAGATGTCCGCAGATGACGTTCTCCTTCATGCCTTCGAGGAAGTCCTGCTTGCCGCGGATGGCAGCTTCGTTGAGCACCTTCGTGGTCTCCTGGAACGATGCTGCCGACATGAACGACTTCGTCTGCAGTGCTGCGCGGGTGATACCCTGCAGGATCTGCGTTGACGTGGCGGGCACGGCATCGCGCACCTGTACGGGACGCATGTCGCGGCGCTTCAGGCTGGAGTTCTCGTCGCGCAGTCGACGTGCGGTGACGATCTGTCCGGGACGCATGGTCTCGGAGTCGCCGGCGTCGGTGACGACTTTCTTACCCCAGATGCGGTCGTTCTCCTCGGCGAAGTCGAGTTTGTCGACGAGAGCGTCCTCGAGGAATGTGGTGTCGCCGGGCTCGTTGATCTGCACCTTGCGCATCATCTGGCGAACGATGATCTCGAAGTGCTTGTCGTTGATCTTCACACCCTGCAGACGGTACACATCCTGCACCTCATTGACGATATATTCCTGCACGGCCGTGGGGCCCTTGATGGCAAGAATGTCGTTGGGCGTGATGACACCGTCGGAGAGCGGTGTGCCGGCGCGAACGGCGTCGTGCTCCTGCACAAGGATCTGCTTCGACAGCGAGACGAGGTACTTCTTCTGATCGCCGGTCTTCGAGGTGACGATGATCTCACGGTTACCGCGCTTCACCTTACCCATGCTGACCTCACCATCGATTTCGCTCACCACAGCGGGATTGCTCGGGTTGCGGGCCTCGAAGAGCTCGGTGACACGAGGCAGACCACCGGTGATATCACCAGCACCACCTACGGCACGCGGAATCTTCACGAGTGTCTGACCCGTCTCGATGGCTGCTCCGTCGTCGACGACAACGTGTCCGCCTACGGGGAAGATGTAGGTACCGATGACCTCTCCGTCGGCATTGAGCACATCGCAGCTCGGCACGCGGGTGTGGTCCTTCGAGTCGGTGATGATCTTCTCGGTGAGACCGGTTGTCTCGTCGGTCTCTGCCTTGAAGGTCGTGCCTTCAACAACATCGCGGAAGCGCAGTGTACCGGCATATTCGGTGACGATAACCGCATTGAAGGGATCCCAGCGTGCCACGAGCTCGCCCTTGCGGACAATCTCGCCCTGCTTCTTGTAGAGCGATGAGCCATAAGGAACATTGAGCGTGGAAAGCACGATCTTCGTGTTGGGATCGACGAAGCGGATTTCGGCCAGTCGGCTAACGACCATCTCGCAGGGAACGTCCTGCTCGCCCTGACGCTCGACATAGGGCACCGTGCGGAGCTCGTCGAACTCGATGCGTGCATCGTTCTTGGCGATAATGGTTGCATTGGCAGCAGCGTTACCGGCCACACCACCAGCGTGGAACGTACGCAGCGTGAGCTGTGTACCCGGCTCACCGATGGCCTGTGCAGCGATGACACCTACGGCCTCACCCATCTGCACCATGCGCTGGGTGGCAAGGTTGCGTCCGTAGCACTTCATGCAGACGCCGCGACGCGACTCGCAGGTGAGCACCGAACGAATCTCGACACTCTCGATGGGCGATGCCTCGATGATGGCCACCTTGTCCTCGGTGATCTCCTCACCTGCGGAGCAGATGAGTTCACCGGTGGAGGGATGGATGATGTCGTGGACGCTGACGCGGCCGAGGATGCGCTCGCCGAGCGAGGAGATGACCTCATCGCCGCTCTTCAGAGCTGTGCAGATGAGTCCGCGGAGCGTACCGCAGTCTTCCTCGTTGATGATCACATCGTGGGAAACGTCGACCAGACGACGTGTCAGATAACCGGCGTCGGCAGTCTTCATAGCGGTATCGGCCAGACCCTTACGGGCACCGTGCGACGAGATGAAGTACTCGAGCACCGACATACCTTCCTTGAAGTTCGAAAGAATCGGGTTCTCGATGATTTGCTGACCCTCGGCACCTGCCTTCTGCGGCTTTGCCATCAGACCACGCATACCGGAGAGCTGCTTGATCTGGTCCTTCGAACCACGGGCACCGGAGTCGAGCATCATGTAGACGGCGTTGAAGCCTTGGTCGGCCTCGGTCATCTCCTTCAGCAGGATGTCGCCAAGCTCGTTGTTCACGTGTGTCCAGGCGTCGATGACCTGATTGTAGCGCTCGTTGTCGGTGATGAAACCCATGTCGTAGTTGGCCTGGATTTCGTCGACCTCCTTCTGACCCTTGGCGACGATGCCTTCCTTCTCGGGCGGCACGATGATATCGTCGAGGTTGAAGGACAGACCAGCCTCATAGGCCATGCGATAACCAAGGTTCTTGATACCATCGAGGAAATCGCAGGCGCGAGCCATACCAACGTTCTTGATGACGTCGGCAATCATGCCGCGGAGCGTCTTCTTCGAAATGACATCGTTGAAGAAGCCTACCTCGTCGGGAACGATACCGTTGACGATGACGCGTCCGACGGTGGTATCGACCATGTGGCGCACCTTCTGGCCGTTGATGACATCGTCGACGAGAACCCTCACGGGAGCGTGCAGATCGCACTTGCCTTCGTTGTTGGCGATGATGGCTTCCTCGGGTCCGTAGAAGGTGAGACCTTCACCCTTGGCACCGGGACGCTTCTTGGTGATATAGTAGAGTCCGAGCACCATGTCCTGTGAAGGCACGGTGATAGGAGCTCCGTTAGCGGGGTTCAGAATGTTGTGGCTCTGCAGCATGAGGATCTGTGCCTCGAGGATAGCCTCGTTGCTGAGCGGGAGGTGGACAGCCATCTGGTCGCCGTCGAAGTCGGCGTTGAAGGCGGTACATGCCAGCGGATGAAGCTGGATGGCCTTACCCTCGATGAGCTTCGGCTGGAATGCCTGGATACCCAGACGGTGCAGCGTAGGAGCACGGTTCAGGAGCACGGGATGGCCCTTCATGACGTTCTCGAGGATGTCCCAGATGACGGACTCGCGGCGGTCGACGATCTTCTTTGCCGACTTCACCGTTTTCACGATGCCGCGCTCGATGAGCTTACGGATGATGAACGGCTTGTAGAGCTCGGCTGCCATGAGCTTCGGCAGTCCGCACTCGCCCATCTTCAGCTCAGGACCGACGACGATCACCGAACGGGCAGAATAGTCGACACGTTTTCCCAGGAGGTTCTGGCGGAAACGTCCCTGCTTACCCTTCAGTGAGTCGGAAAGTGATTTCAGCGGACGGTTGCTCTCGCTCTTCACGGCACTCGACTTGCGAGAGTTGTCGAAGAGGGAGTCGACGGCCTCCTGCAGCATGCGCTTCTCGTTGCGGAGAATCACCTCGGGAGCCTTAATCTCCATGAGGCGCTTCAGACGGTTGTTTCGAATGATGACGCGACGATAGAGATCGTTGAGATCGCTGGTGGCGAAGCGGCCGCCATCGAGGGGAACGAGGGGACGCAGCTCGGGCGGTGTGACAGGGATGATCTTCATCACCATCCACTCGGGATGATTGATCTCGCGGCTGGCACGGAAAGCCTCAACGACCTGCAGGCGCTTCAGTGCCTCGGTCTTGCGCTGCTGCGACGAGTCGTTGCTGGCACGGTCGCGCAACTCATAGGAGATGGCATCGAGGTCGAGCGTTGACAGCAGCTCGTAGATAGCCTCGGCACCCATCTTGGCGACGAACTTATTGGGATCGGCGTCGTCGAGCAGATCGTTGTTGGGATCAAGCTGAGTCTGCAGGTCAGCAAGTTCCTCCTCGGTGATGAGGTCGTACTTGTGGGAGCCATTGATTTCAATGCCTTCAGCGTCCTTGCGTCCCTCGAGCACACCGGGCTTGATGACCACATACTTCTCATAATAGATGATAGCGTCGAGCTTCTTCGTGGGCATACCGAGCAGATAGCCAATCTTGTTGGGCAGGCTGCGGAAATACCAGATATGGGCAACGGGGACAACGAGCTCGATGTGGCCACTACGATCGCGGCGCACCTTCTTCTCGGTGACCTCAACACCACAACGGTCGCAGACGATGCCTTTATAGCGGATGCGCTTGTACTTACCGCAGGCGCACTCGTAGTCGCGGGTAGGACCGAAGATGCGCTCGCAGAACAGACCGTCGCGCTCGGGCTTATACGTACGATAGTTGATCGTCTCAGGCTTGGTAACCTCGCCATACGAATTCTCCAGAATCTCCTCCGGCGAAGCGAGTCCGATGGTAATTTTCGAGAAATTATTCTTTACCTTTGATTCTTTTTTGAAAGCCATATTTCAATTGTCAATTATCCATTTTCAATTTTCAATTCTCAATTATCCCTTAGTCGAGCTTGACGCTGAGTCCAAGACCACGCAGTTCGTGCAACAGCACGTTCAAAGACTCGGGAATACCTGCAGCAGGCATGGGATCGCCCTTGACGATGGCCTCATAAGCCTTCGAACGACCCACGGTATCATCAGACTTGATGGTAAGAATCTCCTGGAGAACATGGCTTGCGCCGAAGGCCTCGAGTGCCCAGACCTCCATCTCACCAAAACGCTGACCACCAAACTGTGCCTTACCGCCAAGCGGCTGCTGAGTGATAAGGCTGTACGGGCCGATGGAACGAGCGTGCATCTTGTCCTCAACCATGTGACCAAGCTTCAGGAAGTAGGTCACACCAACCGTAGCGGGCTGGTCGAACTGCTCACCGGTCTCACCATCGTAGAGGCGAGTGGAGCAGAGACGCGGCAGGCCTGCCTTGTCGGTCCACTGTGAGAGGTCGTCGAGCTTTGCACCGTCGAAGATGGGCGTAGCAAACTTCACACCCAGCTTGCGACCGGCAGCACCGAGGATGGCCTCGAAGATCTGACCGAGGTTCATACGGGAAGGCACACCCAGCGGGTTGAGCACGAGGTCGACGGGACGTCCGTCCTCGAGGAACGGCATATCCTCCATGCGAACGACCTTCGACACAATACCCTTGTTACCATGACGACCGGCCAGCTTATCGCCGACACCGATCTTACGCTTCTTGGCAACATAGACCTTTGCCATCTGCAGAATGCCTGAGGGCAGCTCGTCGCCAATGCTGATGGCGAACTTGCGACGCTTCAGCTCGGCATCGAGCAGCTTGTACTTGCGCAGGTAATTCATGATGAGCTTCTGGATGAGCATGTCCTTATGCTCGTCGCCGGTCCAGCCACTCGACTGGATGCCGTCGTACTCCAGATTGCGCAGCGTGGCAGCTGAGAACTTGCTACCCTTGGTGACAATCTCGGCACCTGTATAGTCCTTCACACCCTGACTGGTTTTGCCACGGGTGAGCTTCATGAGCTTCTCGATGAGGATGTCGCGCAAATCATTGTTCTTTGCCTCGTATTCCTCTTCCAGCTTAGCCAGCAGAACCTTATCCTGCTTCTTCGACTCGCGGGTCTTCACGGCACGCGTGAAGAGCTTCTTATCGATAATCACACCCGACAGCGACGGATTGGCCTTCAGCGAAGAATCCTTCACATCGCCTGCCTTGTCGCCGAAGATGGCGCGAAGCAGCTTCTCCTCAGGCGAAGGATCGCTCTCGCCCTTCGGCGAGATCTTACCAATGAGGATGTCACCGGGCTCCACACGGGCACCCACGCGGATGACACCATTTTCGTCGAGGTCCTTCGTAGCCTCTTCGCTGACGTTAGGAATATCAGCCGTGAATTCTTCCATTCCGCGCTTCGTCTCACGCACGTCGAGTGAATACTCATCAACGTGAACAGAGGTGAGCACGTCGTCGCGAACCAGACGCTCGGAGAGCACGATGGCATCCTCGTAGTTGTAACCCTTCCAAGGCATGTAAGCCACGAGCAGGTTGCGACCCAGGGCGAGCTCGCCATTCTCTGTGGCATAGCCCTCGGTCAGGATGTCACCCTTCGACACGCGCTGTCCCTTCTTGCAGAGAGGACGCAGGTCGATGGTCATATTCTGGTTGGTACGGCGGAACTTCGGAATGCGGTATTCCTTCAGAGCGGGTTCGAAACTGACAAACTCCTCGTCCTCCGTGCGATCGTAGAGGATGCGGATGGTAGTAGCATCGACGTACTCGATGACACCGTCGCCCTCGGCAACGATCATGGTACGCGAATCCTCGCAGACCTGCTTCTCAAGACCGGTACCCACGATAGGAGCATCGTTGTGAAGCAGAGGCACTGCCTGGCGCATCATGTTACATCCCATCAGCGCACGGTGACCATCATCGTGCTCGAGGAACGGAATCAGACCAGCCGAAACAGATGCAATCTGCTGGGGCGAAACATCCATGAGGTCGACCTGCGAAGGAGCAACAACGGGGAAGTCGGCATCCTGACGGCACTTCACATAGGTGCGGATGAAGGAGCCATTCTTCTTCAGCGGGGCATTGCCCTGACCGATGATGTGCTCAGCCTCTTCCTCGGCTGTCAGATAAACGACATTTTCGTTGTCGAGATCGACAACACCACCGTTCACCTTGCGGTAAGGCGTCTCGATGAAGCCAAGCTCATTGATTGTTGCATAGACGCAGAGCGAGGAGATCAGACCGATATTCGGTCCTTCAGGACTCTCAATCGGGCAGAGACGGCCGTAGTGAGTGTAGTGTACGTCACGCACCTCGAAGCCGGCACGCTCACGCGACAGACCGCCAGGACCCAGAGCCGAGAGACGACGCTTGTGCGTGACCTCTGCCAGCGGGTTGGTCTGGTCCATGAACTGCGACAGCGGGTTGGTTCCGAAGAACGAGTTGATGACGCTCGAAATGGTCTTGGCATTGATGAGATCGGTGGGTGTGAACACCTCATTGTCACGAACGTTCATACGTTCGCGAATCGTGCGGCTCATACGTGCCAGACCGATGGAGAACTGATTGGAGAGCTGCTCGCCCACAGTGCGTACGCGGCGGTTCGACAGGTGGTCGATATCGTCGACAGTAGCATTTGAGTTCACCAGCTGAATCAGGTATTTGATAATCTCGATGATATCATCCTTCGTGAGCACTCGGACGTTCATATCAGTATCGAGACCGAGTTTCTTGTTGATGCGATAGCGGCCCACTTCACCCAGATCATAGCGCTTGTCAGAGAAGAAGAGGTTCATGAACACTTCCTTCGCGCTGTTATCGTCGGCAGGATCGGCATTGCGGAGCTGACGATAGATGTAGAGTACAGCCTCCTTCTCGGAGTTGCTCGGATCCTTGGCAAGCGTGTTGAAGATGATCGAGAACTTGCTGGCCATCTCGGCATCCTTGTGGAGCAGCACCGATGAGGCACCGCTGTCCAGAATTTCAGCAATGTTATCGGCGGTAAGCTCCGTCTCGCGCTCCATGATTACCTCGTTACGCTCGATGGAAACAACCTCACCGGTATCCTCGTCGACGAAGTCCTCGTTCCAGCTCTTCAGGACACGGGCAGCGAGCTTACGACCGATGGCTTCCTTCATGTTCTTCTTGTTTACCTTCACCTCTTCGGCAAGATCGAAGATCTGCAGGATGTCCTTATCCTGCTCGAAGCCGATGGCACGCAGCAGCGTTGTCACGGGCAGCTTCTTCTTGCGGTCGATGTAGGCATACATGACGTTGTTGATATCAGTGGCAAACTCAATCCACGAACCCTTGAACGGGATGATGCGGGCTGAGTAGAGCACAGTACCATTAGCGTGCACACCCTGGCCGAAGAACACACCCGGCGAGCGGTGCAACTGCGAGACGACGACGCGCTCGGCACCGTTGATGATGAATGTGCCGTTACTGGTCATGTAAGGAATCGTGCCCAGGAAAACATCGCTCGTCACAGTACCGAAGTCCTCATGATCGGGATCCGTGCAGTACAGTTTCATTTTAGCCTTCAAGGGTACGCTATAGGTAAGGCCGCGCTCCAGGCACTCATCGATAGAGTAGCGGGGCGGGTCAATGAAGTAGTCCAAGAACTCAAGAACGAAATTGTTACGCGTGTCGGTGATAGGGAAATTCTCGGCGAATACCTTATACAAACCGTCATTCTTGCGTTCCTCAGGCGGAGTATCCAACTGTAGGAAGTCTCTGAAAGACTTTAACTGCACATCGAGAAAATCCGGATAGGGCATCGGATTCTGCACGCTGGCAAAATTAATTCTGGTATCAACTTTTTTCTTTGAAGCCATATGATAATGAATGTTTCTAAAAGGGTCTTAAGGGGGCTATAGGGCAGCAGCCTATAGTGCAAAACGTGTCGAAAGACACAAAAAGGTTAGGACCCACCGACTGGGAAGATCCTAACCATATTTTCAAAAAGAATGTGTAATGCTCAGCGATTACTTGAGCTCAACCTTAGCACCAGCCTCTTCGATGGCCTTCTTCAGGTTCTCAGCCTCGTCCTTCGACAGGCCTTCCTTGATGGTTGCGGGAGCGCCGTCTACGAGATCCTTAGCCTCTTTCAGACCAAGACCGCAAGCCTCTTTCACAGCCTTCACAACCTGCAGCTTAGCAGCACCAACCTCGGCGAGGACAACGTCGAACGATGTCTTCTCTTCCTCAGCAGCAGCTGCACCAGCAGCGGGACCAGCAGCTACAGCAACAGCTGCAGCAGCAGGCTCAATACCATACTCGTCCTTCAGGACCTGTGCCAACTCGTTAACTTCTTTCACAGTAAGGTTTACCAACTCTTCTGCAATAGCTTTAATATCTGCCATTTTTATTTAAGATTTTAATTTGTTTTACAATGTTAATGTGATCAGTTTCGCTTATTGGTTACGCTCAGCGATAGCGTCAAGCAGACCGTGAATCTTGCCACCGGCATTGAGTCCGGAAACAACATTCTTGATCGGGGACTGCAACAGGGCAACAACGTCGGCAATGAGCTCGTTCTTGCTCTTGATTGCACAAAGTTCAGCCAGCTTGTCGGCACCGACGAAGATACTCTCTTCGGCATAGGCGGCCTTCAGCACGGGAACTTCCTTCTTATTGTCCTTATACTCCTTCAACAGCTTGGCAGGCACGTTGGCAGTGTTGCAGAACAACATAGCCGTGCTACCCTTCAGGGCTGCATACAGGGGTTCGTAGTCAATGTCACTAGCCTCAAAAGCTTTGCGGAGAAGCGTGTTCTTCACGACCACCATCTTCACGTTGTTCTTGAAGCACTTGCGACGCAGATTACTTGTGTCAGCAGCATTCAGGCCTTCGACGTCTACGAGGTAGAAGTGCGAAAACTCCTTCAGCTTCTGTCCAAGTTCTACAACGACAGTATCTTTTACTTCTTTTCTCATTTTACAAAACTTTTAGAGTTACTCAACTGATTTCGGATCAACCTTGATACCCTTACTCATCGTGCTCGAAATAAAGATACTCTTGATGTATGTACCTTTAGCAGCGGCGGGCTTCAGCTTGATAACGGTAGCAATGAATTCCTTTGCGTTACCGTAAAGCTGGTCAGGAGTCATATTGATCTTACCAATCGAGGTGTGGATGATACCAGCCTTGTCGACCTTGAAATCAATCTTACCCTGCTTTACTTCCTTCACTGCCTTAGCAACGTCCATAGTGACAGTACCGCTCTTGGGGTTCGGCATCAGGCCACGGGGACCGAGCACACGGCCCAGAGGACCGATCTTACCCATGCAAGAGGGCATTGTGATGATAACATCAACATCTGTCCATCCACCTTTGATCTTTTCAACGTATTCGTCAAGACCAACATAATCAGCGCCAGCTTCCTGAGCAGCAGCCTCCTGATCGGGAGTACACAGTGCGAGCACGCGGGTCACCTTACCAGTTCCGTTCGGCAGCGACACAACGCCACGAACCATCTGGTTAGCCTTACGCGGGTCCACACCCAGTCGTACGTCGATATCAACAGAAGCTTCGAACTTGGTCGTGGTGATTTCCTTCACCAGATCCATAGCCTCTCTCAGCGTGTAAGCCTTCCCTGCTTCAATCTTCTCAGCGACTGATTTCTGATTTTTTGTCAGTTTACTCATGTTCTTAATTGAAGTTTATAGTTATTTTTAACCAGGGAAGTCCCCTTTGACTGTGATGCCCATACTGCGAGCAGTACCGGCAACAAGCTTCATGGCTGATTCAACTGTGAAGCAGTTCAGATCCTTCATCTTGTCCTCGGCGATAGCGCGCACCTGATCCCATGTGACAGAAGCGACCTTCTGACGATTGGGCTGTGAGGAACCGCTTTGCACCTTGGCTGCCTCTTTCAACTGTACAGCTGCAGGAGGAGTCTTGAGTTCAAAGCTGAACGATTTGTCGGTGTAGTAAGTGATTACTACAGGAATAATCTTGCCAGCCTTATCCTGGGTTCTGGCGTTGAACTCTTTGCAGAATCCCATGATATTGATACCCTTGGAACCCAGTGCGGGACCCACGGGAGGAGAGGGATTTGCAGCGCCACCTTTAATCTGTAATTTGATTAATCCAGCAACTTCTTTAGCCATTTCTTTGTTAATAATTAAAGTTTGAATGATATGAAAGAAGCTTCAGAGTCCGTAACAACTCATCAGCCTTCTTTCTCGACTTGCATAAAACTGAGCTCCAGCGGAGTTTTCCGACCGAAGATCTTGACCATCACCTTCAGCTTGTGCTTCTCGGCGTTCACCTCTTCGATGACGCCGCTGAAGCCGCTGAACGGACCATCCGTAACCTTGACTGTCTCGTCGACCATGTAGGGGATGATAACTTCATCCACGAGTTCGGTCTCCTCGGCATTGCCAAGCATACGGTTGATGTCCGCCTGTGGTACGGGCGAGGGATTGTCCAGTCCGCCAAGGAATCCCAGGCAGTTGGGCGTGAAGCGCAGCGTGTGCGCCACGTCGCCTACCAGATTGGCTTCAACAAAGACATAGCCAGGGAGACTGATTTTCTCCTTGACCACTCTTTTGCCATTACGCAAGGAAGCATGTTTCTCCATCGGTATCAACACCTGAGAAACATGAGCCTGCAGCAACGGGTTGTGTTTCATTTCGGCCTCAATGTATTCTTTCACTTTGGCCTCCTTGCCACTTACAGCCCGGAGCACATACCATTTCATTCCTGTTTCTGCCATTTCCTTTTACGATTAACCTGGATAAACCATGCTCATAATCCATCTGAACGCAGAGTCCATACAGAACACGATCAGCGCAATGATAAGGGAAGCAGATAATACAACCACTGCACTGTGCGTCAGCTCACGGCGTGTCGGCCAAGTTGTCTTATGCGCAAGTTCTTCGTAACAAGCCTTGCAATAATTAATGAATTTCTTAAACATATTACTTTCAAATATCGCACGGGAAGTAAGACTCGAACTCACGACCCTCGGTTTTGGAGACCGATGCTCTACCAACTGAGCTATTCCCGTAAGTAAAGCCCCCACCCTCGAGCGGGGGCTTTGGTGTTTCTAGGAAAATACCAGAGCTAGTGGATTGTCCAGACTAGTCTGGGTGATCTAGCGTCCTTGAGGATTAGTCCTCGTAGACCTCTGTGATCTGACCGGAACCTACGGTGCGGCCACCCTCACGGATAGCGAAGCGCAGACCCTTGTTCAGAGCAACAGCGTAGATCAGGTCAACAGTGATCTCCACGTTGTCACCAGGCATCACCATCTCAACTCCCTCGGGAAGAGTAATCTCACCCGTGCAGTCCATGGTGCGGAGGTAGAACTGAGGACGATACTTGTTGCCGAACGGAGTGTGACGACCACCCTCTTCCTTCTTCAGGACATAGATAGAAGCCTTGAACTTCTTGAAGGGCTTGATCTCACCGGGCTTGCAAAGCACCATACCACGCTTGATTTCGTTCTTGTCGATACCGCGGAGCAACAGACCAACGTTGTCACCAGCCTGGCCCTCGTCGAGCAGCTTGCGGAACATCTCAACACCGGT
>JAFZAP010000110.1 GCA_017557185.1 Prevotella sp. | reverse complement strand
GTCATCGCCGTGCTCGACGAGCTGGTGAACGTCATGAAGCTCTGGCTGCAGGAGTCGTATCGCGTCAGCCTCGACGGGCTCGGCTCGTTCAAGATCGGTCTCAAGACCAAGCCTGCCGACACCGCGAAGGACTTCTCCGCCGCCAAGCACGTCGTGGGTTCGCGCGTGAACTTCCAGCCTGAGACTCACTGGAGCGCCGCCGACGGCAACCGCCGCCGCAAGGTATTCCTCGAGGGCCTCACCGTCGAAGAGACGCCCGAGAACGACGTAGATAAAAGCCCCACCCCGTAACCCCTCCCCAACTGGGGAGGGAGAGGGGCTGAATCACTGGAGGCATGCTCTATCGCATGCGGAGCACGCCTCCTTTCTCTCTAGAGCATAGCTCTACGTCTTACGGAGCATAGCATTACAAGTAACAGAGCATAGCTCGAAGTATTAACATTTAAAACAATCAGAAAAAATGAAAAAGAAAGAAACCATTAAGTACATCATTCAGCTCATCGTGGCGATTCTTACCGCCATCGGTTCCACGATAACCGTTGTGAGCTGCGCAAACGGACACGTCGGCGAAGGCTTCGCCCTGCTGGGCGGAACAATCATCGGAACGGGATGGCTGCACAACTTCAGCACGCTGCTCTAGGTGATCGCTTCGCGAGAACCGAATGAACAGCGAGCGCAGAGCCAAACTTGTTTGAGCTATGCCAAGTCGTGAATGAGGAAGAGCCCAAGGGCTCAAATTTTACAAAATCTGATTCAAAATCTAACAAAGCATTTAACCGCAGATTACGCAGATTACACGGATGAAACGAAGGAAATGGGACAGAGGAGGAGATGGTGTTGCCACCATCGTTACACGTCTGACGGAGGCCGTCATGACAAACGAGTTTGTCAATGCCGGCTCTGTCAAACGTTAGATTCCGCACGCGGAATCGCCCTCCTTTGTCCAATTTCATTCGTTGAATTCGCTTCCCTCTATTCCTTAGTTCCTTAGAAACATCGGTTTCATTCGTTGAATTCGAATCATTTGCAGACGAACTTAAGTTGTTTTATGTTGTTTATGTTGTCTTTAAAATCCCTGCATTATAGCCGCCCCTTATCAAGGGGCTCAAAATGTGTTCGATAAAAATCTGCGTAGATCTGTGGAATCTGTGGTAAAAAGAATGTTATGATATGCGATTGAGTAAGAATTTCACGCTGGAGGAGATGGTGGCAACAAGCCACAGACGGCTGCAGGATGCGCCCTCGATGGAGGTGATCAGGAATTTGCAGAATCTCTGCATTCATGTGCTGCAGCCGCTAAGAGACACCGTAGGCGCACCCGTCTATATCAACAGCGGGTACCGCTCGAAACGCTTGAACGCCAAAGTGGGAGGCGTACCGAATTCCCGCCATTTGCTAGGCAAGGCTGCCGACATCCATTGCGACAACATGGCCTATGCAAAAGTGGTCTTTGACATTCTGAAACAAAACAAGTACGTGGATCACGTACTCATTGAAAGCCCCACCCCGGCCCTCCCCAAAGGGGGAGGGAGGACAGTGTGGGTTCACGTACAAATGTAGGGCGGGGCTGTTTACACGCGCCGCAGGCGCATTGCGCTCGGCTTTGCCGCTTTCGTAGCGGAGCGGAGAAAGAACTTTTGAACGCGACGCAGTCGCATTGCGCTCGGCTTTGCCGCTTTCGTAGCGGAGCGGAGAAAGAACTTTTGAACTGCAGCGCAGCTGCATTTGAACCGAAGGGCGTCGGTGATGTCGAGCAACTGAGTAATATCTGGCTGTCGGGTGTCGCCCCGATAATGTAGCCAGATATTACTTTGATCGCTGAATTTATAATGAAAGTCGAGTGTTGGTGTCAGATTTGTGACGTTGCGAATGGTGTCAACGAGGATGTTGCGATAATTACGGCTTCTTACGGGTGCTTTCGCGCAGCTCCAGCCGGGCATTGACAACGACATTCTTCACGCTGTCGTCGCCCTGCATCTGATCGAGCAGCAACTTGAAAGCCACCGTTCCGATCTCGCGCAGATTCTGCTTGACGAACGACATGCGGGGTGTTGACATCTCCGATATCCAGTCGCTCATGTAGCCCACGATAGCGATGTCGTCGGGAATTCGCAGCCCCTTGCTGAGTATAGTCTGAAAGGCCGAGACGGCCAGCAATCCGTGGGAGGCCAGAATGGCATCGGGGGGCTCGGGCAGGCTGAGCAGCTCCATCGTGTCCGTCAACCCGGCGTTGAAGCTGATATGACCGCACTTCACCAGTTCCTTTCTGATGGGAATGCGGTGTTCGCGCAAAGCCACCAGATAGCCGTGCTTGCGGTCGGCCGACTGCTTCATTCCGTTGGGACCACCCAGGAAGGCGATGTTGCGGGCACCTCTGTCGATCAGGCTATTCGTGACCTGTCGGGCCGATTCGGCATCGTTGATGACCACCGACGAGATGCCCACGTCGGGTGCTCGGTCGAAGAACACCACAGGAATATTTGCGCGCTTCAACTGTTCCAGATGGCTGAAGTCGGTCGTCTCCTGCGACGGACAGACGATGATGCCCTCCACATGCATGTTCTGAAGAAGCGACAGGCAGTCGACCTCATTGGCAAACTTGTCGTCGGAGTCGGTGATAATACACATATACCCGTTCTTCCTCGCCTCACACTCAATGCGCTTGACGATGTGCGCATAGTGGTTGAACGACACATCGGGCACCACTACACCGATGGTGTGGGTAGTGTCGTAGCGTAGGCTGATGGCGAAGGGATTGGGCTGGTAGCCCTGATCGGCAGCCAGTTGCACGATCTGCTGGCGAAGGATGGGACTCACTCCGTCGAGACCTCTTAGTGCCCGCGAAACCGTTGAGACGTTCACGCCCAGCTTCTTGGCAATGTCGCGTTGTGAAATATGTTTCATACCATTTGCGTTTCTTCTGCAAAAGTACTCAATTCCCATGAATTGACAACGCAACAACCCGAGGTTTTGTTGCGCAATGCGTTGCGTGATCGACGGACACAAGTTTTTTTACAACGGAAATAAACGGAAATAAAAACAGAAAACACGGAAATCCAACCAGTTTGTAGAATTAGACCCTGAAACTTTTTTATCAAGAATTAGAGAATTAGAGAATTATAATATGAGCATGAATTCATAAAGAATTTGAGAAGAAAATGCCGGCATTTTCCGATTGTCTGCTCGAATAATTCTCATCAATTCAGAGTGTGCAGCATAAATTCTCTAATTCTCTAATTCTTGACTATCATAAAATAAAGAAGGGGTCGAAAAGTATATCATTACCTAAAAAAGTCTGATTTTTTTTTGGAAGTTCGCCGACTTATTATTAACTTTGTAGCCATAAAAACTTAAACAACAAAAACCAGTATGAGATTAGACGGAAGAAGAGAAAGCCAGAACGTCGAAGATCGACGCGGTATGTCAACAGCAGCTAAAGCCGGTATCGGCGGCCTTGGCGGCATTTTATTGATTGCTCTGTTTACGTTCCTGAGCGGCGGAAACCTGGGCGATGTAGTAGGAAACGTGATTCAGCAGGGCGGCCTTGGCCAGGTTCAGGAAGAACAAATCGACGGCCAGCGCGAATTCACCGAAGAAGAGCAGGAGCTCGCGAAGTTCTCGCGCCAGGTGCTGGCAGCTACTGAGGACGTGTGGGGCGAGGTGTTCCAGAAGATGGGACGCAAGTACACTCCCCCGACGCTGGTGCTCTTCACCAACCGTGTGAACTCGGCATGCGGCACCGCCTCGTCGGCAGTAGGTCCGTTCTATTGCTCGGGCGACCAGAAGCTCTACATCGACCTGAGCTTCTTCACCACGATGAAGCGCCAGATCGGTGCCGACGGCGACTTCTCCTATGCCTACGTGATTGCTCATGAGGTCGGCCACCACGTGGAGAACCTGCTTGGCATTCTCGGCAAGGCGCATCAGCAGATGAACCAGACCGACAAGGTGTCGGCCAACAAGCTCAGCGTGCGACTCGAACTGCTCGCCGACTACTATGCCGGCGTGTGGGCTCACTACGACAACGAGGAATACAATTCGCTCGAGGACGGCGACGTTGAGGAAGCCATCGACTGCGCAGAGAAGATCGGCGACAACTACCTGCAGAAGAAAGCCCAGGGCTACGTGCAGCCCGAGTCGTTCACCCACGGCACATCGGCACAGCGCATGAAGTGGCTGAAGCTGGGCATCCAGACTGGTAACATGAACACCACCACCTTCGGTGTTCCCGAGAGCCAGCTCTAATCCCTTGCAACACGCAAACATCACAAATACTGCCTGCTGCGGAGTGATGACGACTATGGCCTCCGCAGTTTGGCAATATGTTCATACGACTACATGGGAGAAGGGCAGACTGCGCGTCTGCCCTTTTTTGGAAACCCACCCCCAGCCCCTCCCGAGGGTTTTTAGTGAATAGTTGATAGTTGATAGTTGATAGTTGAAAAAAACAACACGAACCGCTCGGCTCTGCTGCTTTCAGCGCTCGACATCCCGAAGGGTGGCGCTTTCGTAATAAATTGGAGAAAGAACAAAGTGGGGAAAGAACAAGGGACAACGTAAAGTTGTCCAAAGTTGTCTAAGTTGTCTTAACGAATACATAACCCAGATAGTCTTAAATAATCCATTTACACCTTACTTTCAATTCAAAGGGGTCAAAAAGTATATAATTACCTTATAAATAACAATGAAGAATAGAACGATCCTTATCAGTCTGCTGTCAGCGTGCTGCCTCGTCATGCAAGCTCAGACAGCCACCACCCATTTCATCAGCGACGACGACTACCGCGCAAAGGTAGAGAACGCGTTCAGCGAGAAGATGCAACTCGTCGGGGCGCAGTTCTTCAACACCGAAGGCCTCACCCTCAACGACGAGGAACAGGAGGCGCTGCGCTTCCTCTATGCCTATATGCCCATCGCCGACATCACCGACTATTCCACAGCCTTTCATGCAGCCAATGTGCGAACGGCCTTCCAGGCACGAAGCGAGATGGCGTGGGGCAGTCAGGTGCCCGAACTGCTGTTCCGTCACTTCGTGCTGCCCGAGCGCGTCAACAACGAGGCTCTCGACCAGGCAAGGCAGGTGTTCTATAAAGAATTAAAGGAACGCGTAGGCCACATGTCGATGAAGGACGCCATCCTGGAAGTGAACCACTGGTGCCACGAACACGTCACCTATCAGCCCAGCGATGCACGCACGCTGTCGCCGCTGGCCTGCCTGAAGACCGCCATCGGACGCTGTGGCGAGGAGTCGACGTTCACGGTGACGGCCCTACGCTCGGTTGGCATCCCTGCCCGACAGGTCTATACGCCCCGATGGGCTCACACCGACGACAACCACGCGTGGGTGGAGGCATGGGCCGACGGCGAGTGGTTCTTCCTCGGTGCCTGTGAGCCGGAACCCGTTCTCAACCTCGGATGGTTCAACGCACCTGCCTCGCGCGCGCTGCTCATGCACACACGTGCCTTCGGCGACTACAACGGTCCCGAAGAGGTGATGCTGCGCACGTCGAACTTCACCGAAATCAACCTCATCGACAACTACGGCTCGACGGGTCGCACCGACTTCCGCATCGTCGACCGCAAGGGACGTGCCGTCAATGGAGCACGCGTCGACTTCAAAATCTACAACTATGCTGAGTTCTACACCGCCGTGACGAAATACACCGACCAGAAAGGGCGCACGTTCCTTACAGCCGGACGCGGCGACATGCTCGTTTGGGCTTCGAAGGACGGCTGGTACGGCTATGCCAAAGCGTCGTTCGGAAAGGACAAGCTCGTGACCATCAAACTCACGCTGAACAACGATGCCCTCAGCGAGAAAGACATGCGCTCGGCCGATGTCGACATCGTGCCTCCCCCCGAGCAGGTGCTGTTGCCACCGGTGCCGGAAGAACTCACCCGGCAGAACAAGATCCGCTTCGCCTACGAAGACTCGCTGCGCAAGGCCTACGAGCGCTCGTTCCTAACAGCCGACGAAGCACAAAAAGTATATCCGCAGGCTGCCGAACTGCTCGTGAAGGCACGCAACAACTGGCCCGTCATCGCCGGCTTCCTCTATAGTCACAACGACCGTCCGCAGCGGGCACTCGACCTGTTGCGCTCGCTCAGCAACAAGGACCTGCGCGATATCACCATCGACATTCTCGACGACCACTACTATGCCGAGAGCGACCAGCTCTGTCCGCGCGTCGAGAGCGAGATGCTCATCCTGCCCTACAAGCGCATCTTCCAGCAGGCAATGGCCGACAGCACGTGGACGCTGGCCGACGGACAGCGCGTCACAGGCAAGGACTTCAAGCGCGATCCCTCGCTGCTCGTGAAGTGGACGAAGCAGTTCATCCGCATCAACCCCGACCAGAAGACGCTGCGCATCGCTCAGACACCGCTCGGCGTGTGGCGCAGCCGGCTCACCGACACCCGCTCGCGCGACATCTTCTTTGTCAGCATGGCCCGTTCGCTGGGCATAGAGGCTCAGAAGGATGTCGTCACGAGTAAGGTACAATATAAAATAGGTGGCGGCCAATGGATTGACGTCGACTTCGAAGCCACCGAACAGGCCACAGCAGCCACAGGCACGCTGAAGCTCACATTCGAGCCCACACCGCTGCTCGACGACCCGAAGTACTACAGCCACTTCAGCATCGCACAGATTCTCGACAACGGAACCACCAAACTGCTGAACTTCGAAGAAGGACAGGTGGACATGGGTGGCGGCACCAGCTGGAACAACACCTTCCGCAACGGCACTGCCCTCGACGAAGGTACCTATATGCTCACCACCGGCACTCGTCTGGCCAACGGTAGCGTCCTTGCCACCAACCGCTTCTTCCGAATCGAAGCCGGCAAGACCACTACCCTGCCCCTGTTGCTCCGCCACAACGACACAGACGTGAGCATCATCGGCTCGTTCGACTCCGAGTCGCGCTTCCAGCTCCTTCCCGGATTCATGAAAGACGGGCAGAAGGAAGTGAAGCCGGCCGCCGACCCCGTGAGCATCCTCTCGCAGACGGGACGCGGCTACTTCGTCGTGGGCGTGCTGGGCGTTGGCCAGGAACCCACCAACCACGCTTTGCGCGACATCGCGAAGGCAAAGGCCGACCTCGACAAATGGGGCCGTCCGCTGGTGTTGCTCTTCGAAAACGAAACCGATGCCCGCCAGTTTGCCCGCGAGAACTATGGTGATATGCCCGCGAACATCGTCTATGGCATCGACACCAACGGCAGCATCCGCAAGCAGATTGCTGCACAGATGAAGTTGCAGAACGGCGGTCAGCTGCCCCTATTCATCATTGCCGACACCTTCAATCGCGTCGTCTTCTTCTCTGAAGGCTACACCATCGGCCTCGGCGACCAAATCGTGAAGGTGAGCAGCAAGCTGTAATGCTGCTGCAAACGGCCAAAACAAAAGCTGCCCCCGAAAGTCCATTTGCTCTCGGGGGCAGCTCTTTATTATTACCTATAACCTATTACCTATTACCTGTTACCTATTACCTATAACCTATTCTCATCGAATTCGGTCGGCAGCGCGAACGAGGCGCTCGTCAGCCTTGATACCCTTGTAGGCCAGATAGTTGAACACCGCAGCCACGAAGGGAAGAACCGACGACCACGTCTGCTGCAACTCGCCAATAGCGGTGAGCTGGAAGTACTTGTAGTAGGCGAAGAGCGCCATCCACACAAGCAGCAACAGCAGGTTGAACGAGCAGAGACGAGCCTGCAGCTTTCGATTCTTGAAAAGGAAGATCGCAACAAGCGCTACAACGGCTGGAATCGCCAACGCGATGAACAAAGGCAGATAGGCGAAGTCGTAGGCCGGGCTGTTGCCCTCGGTCTGCACAAGTGCCATGTTGTAGAGCACAGGCTCGACGCCCATGCCCTGCAGCTGCAGGGTTCCCAGCGGCAGACACATGCACACGATGCATGCCACAGCTGCCAAGAACAGATAGATGGTTTGTTTGCGCTGAATCATAGCTTACTGTTCTGCATTGTCCTTCGACGGATCGCGGTAGTAGACATTGCCGTCGATAAACTCCTGTGTGGCGAGCAATGTGGGCTTCGGGAGCTTCTCGTAATAGCGCGAGATCTCAATCTGCTCGCGGTTCTCGAAGACTTCCTCGAGTGAATCGTTGTAGGAGGCGAACTCAGCAAGCTTCTTGGTGAGGTCCTGCTTGATTTCGCTGCCGATCTGGTTGGCGCGCTTGGCGATGATGGCTACGCTCTCATAGATGTTACCGGTATCCTCGCAGAGTTCCATGATGTTGCGTGTCTGCGTGTTAACTGGTGCTTTTGACTTTTTGTAATCCATATTGTTTTTAAACTTAAATCCTAAATTTTAATTGTCACTTTCTGATTCGCCTATGCCCTTCGTGTACTTACGGCACTTCTCAATGAACTTCTCGGCCAATGCCTTGTTCTTCGAGTCGGGGAACTCGTTGATGAAACCGTAGCACTCGTCCTCGGCATCCTGATAGCGCTCCATACGCTTGGCCTCGATGCTGTTCTCGGCGAGCTCGAACTTGCTCTTCATGAGCAGCACGGAGAAATCTTCGCGCAACGAGCTGTAGGGATAGTCCTTCAGGGCATTCTCGGCGGTGATGATGCAAGCCAGAAAATTGCTCTCGCCACCCGAGTTGCAGTTGCCGAAGTAGTTGCCCAGGTCGTAGTAGAGCTGGGCGGAGTGGAGTTCCTTCGTCACGAGCTTGTCCTGCAGGGCGAAGAGGCGGTCTTGTGCGTCCTGCTTCTTCACGGCCATCGGATAGATGTCGAGATATTCCTGGAAGGCGGTGATGGCTGAAAGCGTCTGGCTCTGGTCGAGTCGCGGCTCAGGCGTGCTCATGAAGAGGCTCTGCCCAACAAAGAACTTGGCGAGCTCGGCGTAGTCGCCCTGCGGATAGGAGGAATAATACTTGCGGAAGTATTCGGCTGCCGTCTCATAGTCCTTGTTGTTGTATTCAGCCATCGCGAGCATGTAGAGACACTCCTGTCCGTTCTGCGAACCCTTGAGCATAGTCACGATGCCCTCGAGGATGGAGATGGCACGCGTGTACTTGCCCCGGGCGAAACACTCCTTGGCATATTCGTACTTATACTGGTAGTTGTCGGACTTGTAAACCTGGTTGAACTCCTTGGCGCAACCCGTGAGGAGCAACACGGCACACATGATGACAAGAACGGATTTTTTCATATCTCAATCGTTTTCGACCTGCAAAAGTACACATAATTCGGCAAAATGCAAAAGCATTTAAAAGTTTTTTGGTAAAATAACAGCGATTTAAACGTTTATTACGTTGAAAATGAGTATTTTTGCAACTGAAAACGACGATTTAGCGAAAAAACGATGGAGTTCAAACTGACTTCAGCCTACCAGCCGACAGGCGACCAGCCCGAGGCCATCGAGCAGCTCACCGACGGCATCAACAACGGCGACCGCGCACAGGTGTTGCTGGGCGTGACGGGGTCGGGAAAGACGTTCACGATTGCCAATGTCATCGCGAACGTGAAAAGGCCGACGCTCATCCTAAGCCACAACAAGACGCTGGCGGCTCAGCTCTACGAGGAGATGAAAGGATTCTTCCCGGAGAACGCTGTCGAATACTACGTCAGCTACTACGACTACTATCAGCCCGAGGCCTATCTGCCTTCGAGCGACACCTATATCGAGAAGGACCTCGCCATCAACGACGAGATCGACCGCCTGCGGCTGTCGGCTGTTACGGCGCTCCTGTCGGGGCGGCGCGACGTGATCATCGTCTCGAGCGTCTCATGCATCTACGGCATGGGCGGTCCTACGGCGATGTACGAGAGCGTGATACCCTTGCGCAAGGGACAGACCATCGACCGTAATGCGCTACTTCGGAAACTGGTCGATGCCCTCTACGTGCGCAACGACGTGGACCTGCAGCGAGGCAACTTCCGCGTGAAAGGCGATCATGTGGATGTCTTCATGGCCTACTCCGAGAACATACTGCGCATCACCTGGTGGGACGACGAGATTGAGGAGATAGAAGAAATCGATGCCATCGACAACCATCATCTGATGTCGTTCGACGAATACCAGATCTATCCTGCCAACCTCTTCGTTACATCGAAGGAACAGACCGAGATTGCCATCCGCCAGATTCAGGACGACCTCGTGGAACGCGTGGAGTTCTACAACGACCTCGGCGACACGCTGCGCGCAGCACGCATCAAGGAGCGCGTGGAGTACGATATGGAGATGATCAAGGAGCTCGGCCATTGCTCGGGCATCGAGAACTACTCCCGCTACTTCGACGGCCGCCTGCCGGGACAGAAGCCTTATTGCCTGCTCGACTTCTTCCCGAAAGACTATCTGATGGTTATCGACGAGAGCCACGTGTCGGTGCCGCAGCTCAACGCGATGTACGGCGGCGACCGCGCCCGCAAGCAGAACCTCGTGGAATACGGCTTCCGCCTGCCGGCAGCCTTCGACAACCGTCCGCTGCGCTTCGAGGAGTTTCAGGCGATGACGAATCAGGTCATCTACGTCTCGGCAACACCTGCCGACTTCGAGCTGATGGAAGCGGAGGGCGTAGTCGTCGAACAAGTCATCAGGCCGACGGGACTCCTCGACCCGGAGATTGACGTGCGGCCGAGCGAGAACCAGATCGACGACCTGTTGGACGAAATCCTGGTCAGGGCCGAACGCGATGAGCGTGTACTGGTGACGACACTCACGAAGCGTATGGCGGAAGAGCTCACGGAGTATCTGCTGAACCACGAGGTGAGAGCCAACTACATTCATTCCGACGTAGCCACCCTCGACCGCGTGAAGATCATGGCCGACCTGCGGGCAGGACTCTTCGATGTCCTCGTGGGCGTGAACCTGCTGCGCGAAGGACTCGACTTGCCGGAAGTGTCGCTGGTGGCTATCCTCGACGCCGACAAGGAAGGATTCCTGCGCAGTCATCGTTCGCTAACGCAGACCGCCGGCCGTGCTGCCCGCAACATCAACGGACGCGTCATCATGTATGCCGACACCATCACCGAGAGCATGCAACGTACCATAGATGAGACCAACCGCCGACGCAGCAAACAGCTGAAATACAACGAGGAACACGGCATCACGCCGAAGCAGATCGTGAAGGCCATCAGCACGTCGCTCAACATGGAGGCAGAGGCTATGCGCCAGCAAGACGGCAAGAGGGGTGGGCAGCAGCCGTCGGCATACGTGCCCTACATCGAAGACGAGACGGGCCGCAAGGTGGCCGATCCGATTGTCCGTCAGATGTCGCGCGAGCAGCTACAGAAGAGCATCGAAAACACGACAGCTCTGATGAAAAAGGCCGCCGCCGAACTCGACTTCCTACAGGCCGCCCAGTATCGCGACGAGATATTCCGCCTCCAAGCACTTCTCGACGAGAAATAACAGCCCACCCCCCGCTCGGCTCTGCCGCTAATAGCTACCCTCGCCTTTTGGAGAGGGGCTGGGGGTGAGGCTGATAGCGGAGAAAGAACCCCTCCCAAGGGAGGGGAGTTTGAAATGCCCAGCCATCTCGTAGGGGCAGACCCCCGTGTCTGCCCGCCATTTGTGCCCATTTCGTGTCCGCTGTTCGGGCAGACACGG
>JAFZAP010000109.1 GCA_017557185.1 Prevotella sp. | reverse complement strand
GTTCGGGCAGACACAGGGGTCTGCCCCTACACGTAGCGCCGCAGGCAGATAATAATCGTCATGGGCTACATTTTTTTTTGTTTTTTGCCAGGAGAAGAGGTGATTTCGCAGAAATGATGGATGTGAGGGTGAGGATTGGGGAGCTTGCTCACCAAGCCAAGACCCTCACAGACATCAAGGCACGCAGTGCCCACCGCTTCGACTGGTGTTTTTATTGTTTTTTTCAACATCTTGGTTCGAGGTCTAATTCTACATAGTTGCCCCAAAAAAATTGTTTTTTTCCGAGCGTGTATATATGTGTATATATAAGGTGTAGATATCTCCACTTTTTTCGTTAGTTTGAAGTTTTTTTCATCAATGCGTTAAACCAAGAGTGTATTTTTACGTCTTAAAAACAGAAACAAAAAACAACGACAATATGAAACGATCATTATTCATGCTGCTGCTGTTTTCTATAGCAGCTTTTTCATTTGCACAAGACCGGAAGATTACTGGCACGCTTATTGACAAGGATACCGATGAGCCTCTGCCACAAGTGACACTGCAACTTCTTAAGACCGACAGCTCGTTCGTGGGTGGTACCGTCTCTGGCGACGACGGACGCTTCTCTTTGGCTGCCCCGAGAAGCGGCAAGTATTTGTTGAAGATTTCATGCATCGGTTACATTACAACTGTGAAGAACCTGGAGATGGAGGGAAACAAGAACCTCGCCATGGGAACGGTGACGATGTCGGCTGATGCCGTGATGCTGAAAGGTGCCGAGGTGACGGCACTTGCACAGAAAGTGGTGCTGAAGGAAGACACATTCGTCTATAATTCTGCTGCCTATCGCGTGCCGGAAGGCTCGGTGGCTGAGGAACTGGTGAAGCGTATTCCCGGTGCTCAGGTCGACGACGACGGTAAGATCACCATCAACGGAAAACAAGTGAAGAAAGTGAAGGTGGGTGGTAAGGAGTTTATGACCGGCGATACGCAGACGGCCATGAAGAACCTGCCGACATCGATCATCGAGAGCATCAAGGTTTACGACGAGAAGAGCGACCTCAGCCGTATCACGGGTATCGACGACGGTAACGAGGAAACCACCCTCGACTTCACTGTGAAGAAAGGCATGAATAAGGGCTTCATGACAAATAACGATATAGGTATCGGAACGAAGGATCGTTATTCTGCCCGTCTGATGGCTATGTACAATAACGATGTGGTGGCCGTACGTGCCTTTGGCAACGCCAACAATACTGGCGACCGTGGCTTCAGCGGTCGTGGTGGCGGCGGCTTCGGTCGTGGCAATGCTGGCTTGAACTCGTCGAAGATGGGTGGTGTCAACGTGAACTACGAGAAGACCGACCTGATTACGGTGGACGGCTCGGTGCGCTGGAATCATCGCGACGGCGACTCGCAGACCATCACTTCAAGCGAGAACTTCGTTTCGCGTTCGGGAGCATTCTCCAACAGTATCAAACAGAATTACTCGCGTTCCGACTCCTGGAATGCCCAGATGCGCTTGGAGTGGACACCCGACACGATGACCAACATCATGTTCCGTCCCAATCTGAGCATCTCCAACAACGACGGACGCTCGTGGGGAAACTCTGCATCCTACACCGATGACCCCTATCTCTATGTTGAAAATCCCCTTGCCGAAGCAGCCATTTCCCAACTGGCCAGCCAGGGAATCATGGTGAACTGGCAGCGCAATCAGGGCATCAACTACAGCGATTCGAAGCGTGTGGGCGGTATGTTGCAATACAACCGTAAGCTTGGTTCACGTGGACGAAACATCACCTTGCGTGCTGACGCTTCCTACAGCGAAGGCACCTCGAAGGACTTCTCGACCAACAATACGCACCTCTTCCTGATGCCGGATATGTTTGGTAACGACTCTACCTATCAGACAAGCCGTTTCAACCTTGCACCCACGAAGAGTTACAACTACACCCTGCAGACCACTTATAGCGAGCCTCTCTGGAGGGGAGCCTTCCTGCAGTTCAGCTATAGCTTCAACTACTCCTTCAACAAGAGCGATCGCCAGACCTTCGACTTCTCGAACCTTGGCGAGGAATTCTTCGAGGGTCTCACACCTTACTATCGCAAGTGGGACAACTATCTCGACCGACTCTCGCAGCCCTATACATCCTACCTTGACGAGTCGTTGAGCCGTTATTCGGAGTACAAGAACTACACGCACAACATCGAGCTGATGTTCCGCAAGATTCACGAGAAGTACAACCTCAACATCGGCGTGATGTTCCAACCGCTGAAGTCGGACTTCATGCAGGACTATCAAGGTGTCTATGTTGATACTACTCGCACGGTGTTCAACGTCACACCGACCCTCGACTTCCGTTATCGCTTCTCGCAGGTGTCAAACCTCCGCATCAACTATCGCGCAAACACTTCGCAGCCGTCGATGACACAGCTGCTTGATATCTACGATGACAGCGACCCGCTCAACATCTCACGCGGTAACCCCGGACTGAAGCCGTCGTTCACGCAGAGCATGAACCTCTTCTACAACGGCTATCAGACGTGGCACTCCATGACTGAGATGACGTTCCTGAACTTCTCGACGACGCGCAACTCCATCTCCTCGATGGTGACCTACAACGAACAGACTGGTGGACGCATCACGCGGCCGGAGAATATCAACGGCAACTGGAACATGAACTGGGGTGGTATGTTCAACATGGCCATTGACAGCGCCGGTGTCTGGAACATCAACACCTTCACCAACCTCGGCTACAACAACCATGTAGGTTATGTAGCGCTCGATAATGCATCGTCGTCGGTGAAGAATACGACTCGCGAGACTACCGTTGGCGAACGCCTCGGACTTAGCTTCCGTCCTGTCATTGGCGACTGGTTCGGTGAACTGGAACTTGATGGTAGCCTGAACTACAACCATGCTCGCAACAAACTGCAGGCCAGTGGTAATCTCGACACATGGCTCTATACCTATGGCGCATCGCTCAGCCTGACGGCTCCTTGGGGAACCTCTATCGCTACCGATATCCATAACCAGAGCCGCCGAGGCTACAACGACCAGTCGATGAATACCAACGAACTGCTCTGGAATGCCCAGATCTCGCAGTCGTTCCTGAAGGGTCGCAGTCTTACAGTGATGCTGCAGTTCTATGACATCCTCAATCAGCAGTCGAACTTCAGTCGTATGCTCAGCGCTATGTCGCGTACAGATACTTGGTACAACTCCATCAACTCCTACGCTATGCTCCACGTCGTCTATCGCTTCAATGCCTTCGGCGGCAAGCAGGCTCGTCAGGGACAGCAGGGACGCGGAAACTTCATGCCCGGTGGTATGCCTGGCGGTATGCCTGGTGGCGGCGGTGGTAACCGTGGTGGCGGAATGCCTCGTGGCGGCTTCGGCGGCGGTGGCGGTGGCTTCGGTGGTCCTGGCCGCTTCTAAGAAAGCCTTGATAAAGAGAAATAAAAAGGAGCAAGGGGCAAGAGAGACGTCTTTCGTTCTGCATCACAGCAGGAAAAGCCAATCTCTTTTGCCCCTTGCTCCTTTTATCTTGCCCTTGATTTATTCTTCGTCGTCGAAGAAGTCATCGTCGAAGCCGAAGAGAGCAGGATCGACGAAGGCATCCATCGCACGGCGTTCCTTCTTCGTTGGGCGGCCGGTGCCGCGGGCGCGGTCGACGAAACCGCTGATGCGGCTCATCTCCAGCAGTTCGTATTGCTTCGGGTCGGTGACGTTCTCGTAGATTTCGGGAATGAGCTTTGCACCGACTCGCTGCTCGATGGTCTTCAGGATGCGGAACGAGTAGGTGACGGGCGGCTTCCTCACATCCACCACCTCGCCAACCTTCACGGGTCGGCTGGGCTTCACGTTCGTTCCGGCGATGCTGACACGCCCGTTCTTGATGGCATCAACGGCTATGCTTCGGGTTTTGAAGATTCGGGCTGCCCAGAGCCATTTGTCGATTCGAGCAAACCCACCTCCAGCCCCTCCCGAGGGGAGGGGGGCTTGGCTACCCTTGTTATGGTCTCTTTTCTGCATGACTCTACGTTTAGGCTAATCAGACACCCAAACCCACTCCTAACACCTCTCGAGGAGGTTCCTTTGTTAGTGGTTCCTTCTTACTTTGTTTCCTGGGGGAAATTAGGCTCCCCTCCCCTCGGGAGGGGTTGGGGGTGGGTTCTTTGTTTTTCCCAGTTTGTTGTATTGGTTCATGGTAATGTCGATGCCTGCGAGCACAAAGCTGCGGATGACCTCCACGGCGGTGTCGATGGCGGGCTGCAGCAACTCGCGCTCCTCGGGAGTGAAGTGGCCGAGCACATGTTGTATCTGCATGCCTTGCGGGAATTCGTTGCCGATGCCCATGCGCAGACGGGCATAGTTCTGGCCAATGAGTTGCTGGATGTGTCCCAGTCCGTTGTGTCCGCCGTTCGAGCCGCTGGCTTTCAGGCGGAACTGTCCGAGCGGCACAGCCACCTCGTCAGAGACTACGAGCAAGCGGCTCTGGTCGATGTTCTCCTTTCCCAGCCAGTAGCGAACTGCGTTGCCTGAGAGGTTCATGAACGTGGTGGGCTTCAGCAGGAAAACCTTGCGTCCTTTGATGCTGGTTTCTGCCAAATAGCCGTAACGCCGGTCGTCAAAAACAATATTGGACGCCTTGGCAAAAGCGTCCAATACCATGTATCCAGCGTTGTGGCGGGTCTCGGCGTATTCATCGCCGGGGTTTCCCAAACCCACAATCAAGTATTTGTCCATAGTCGTTTATTGAATATTACTCAGCAGCAGCCTCAGCCTCTGCAGCAGCGGCAGAACGCGATGCGCGGGTAGCCTTCACAGAGCAAACCACGACGTCGGCGGGAGTAGCCAGCTCCAGACCCTCAAAGCTCAGGTCGCGCACCTTGATGCTCTTACCGAGCTCCAGACCGGTAACGTCGATGTCGAGCACTTCAGGTATCTGCTTGTAGGGAGCGGTGACATTCAGCTTGCGAACTGTCAGGTTCAGCTTACCACCGTCGCGAACACCCTGAGCCAGACCATTCAGCTTCACGGGGATGCCAATGGTGATAGGCTTCTCTTCGTTCACTTCGTAGAAGTCGACGTGTAGCACAGTGTCGTTCACCGGATGGAACTGCAGTTCCTTGATCACGGCCTTGCGCTCTACGCCGTCGATATTAAGGTTCAATACATAGATGTGGGGAGTGTAGATCACCTTGCGGAGATCAGCCATGGCGATAGCAAACGACATAGCCAGGGGCTTGCCGTCGTCGGTGTGCTCACCATAGATGTTGCAGGGCACCAGACCCTCTTTGCGGAGCAGGCGCGAAGCCTTCTTTCCAACGGTCTCACGCTTCTGACCGTTCAATGCAAATTCTTTCATACTTTAGTTGTGTTACTCTAAATTAAGTTGTTAAATTACTAATTGCCTTAATTCGCCATCACACGATGTGCTCAAAAAAGCGGGTGCAAAGGTACAAAAAAAACATGAAACTGAAAAGTCTAATCAAGAAAATTTACTAAAAACAATCATTTTTTTTCTGTTTTCTTGTATGTTTTCTGGAAAATCAGTATATTTGCACTTGTATTTTGAAATAATGAAACACAACATACGACGCTATGATTAATAGAGAGTTGATTCGGATCAAGATTGTGCAGCTGACCTATGCGTATTATCAGAATGGCAATCGGAACATTGACACTGCTGAAAAAGAACTGATTTTCAGCTTATCGAAAGCTTATGACCTTTATCTGTACCTGTTGCAGCTCATCGTGGCTGTTGCGAAGGAGGAGCGTCACCGTGTGGAAATCAACATGCAGCGTGCCTTGCGCGAAGGCACCGAGCAGCCGTCGACGAAGTTCATCGACAATAAGTTTGCCATTCAGCTGGAAGACAACAAGATGCTCACGGCTTTCATTGAGAGCCAGAAGCTGTCGTGGGAAGACAACATCGAGTTTATTCGCAAGCTGTGCAACCAGATCGAGGAGAGCCAGGCCTACCAGGAATACATGGAGAGCAACGACGAATCCTACGAGGCTGATCGTGAGATCTGGCGCAAGATCTACAAGCAGCTCATTCAGGAAAACGAGGACCTAGACACGTTGCTTGAAGAGAAGAGCCTCTACTGGAACGACGACAAGGAGGTCGTTGATACCTTTGTGTTGAAGACCATCAAGCGCTTCGACCCGAAGAACAGTTCGCGCCAGGAGCTGCTGCCTGAGTATAAGGATGAGGAAGACAAGGACTTCGCACGCAAGCTCTTCCGTGCCACCATCCTCAATGCCGACACCTACCAGCGCTACATGAGCGAGACCTCGCGCAACTGGGACTTCTCGCGCCTTGCCTACATGGATGTAGTCATCATGCAGATCGCCATTGCCGAGATGCTCACATTCCCCAACATCCCCGTCAGCGTCACCATCAACGAGTACGTCGACCTGGCCAAGCTCTATAGCACCTTCAAGAGCGGCGGCTACATCAATGGCATGCTCGACGCTATCGCCCGTCATCTCATCCAGACTGGCAAGATGATGAAGACGATGGACACAAGAAATTATTAACAACCTACAATAACTGATTATGACAACAATCGTATTAGCTGCACAGGCAGCACAAGGAGGTAGCGGCATGTCGATGCTGCTCATGATGTTGGCCATCTTTGCCATCATGTGGTTCTTCATGATTCGTCCGCAGCAGAAGCGGCAGAAGGAGATCCGTCAGTTCCAGAACTCCATTTCCGAGGGAACGAAGGTCGTCACGGGCGGTGGCGTGCATGGAACCGTTCGCCGCGTCAACCTCGCCGACAACACCGTCGAGGTGGAGATCGCCCGCGGCGTCGTCATCACCGTCGACAAGAACTATGTATTTGCCAACGCCTCGGCACAGGGGCCCGCAGCCAACGCTTAAGAACCTGCGTCCGCTTGCAAAAGCGGCAAGAACCCGTCAGCAACCGTGAAAGAACTTACCGAAATAGGACGTTTCATCAAGAACTTTCTGTTCAGTATCGTGAACAGGGAGTTTTTGATTTTTTTGTTCTTTCTCATCGTCAGCGGCACGTTCTGGTTGCTGACGGCACTCAACGAGACCGTTGAGCGGGAGTTCGAAGTGCCTGTGTCGCTCATTGGAGTGCCGAAGGACGTCGTCATCACCACCGATATCCAGGACACGCTGAAGGTGACGTTGCGCGACAAGGGATTCACCCTTGCTGCCTACATGTCGAGCCACCGCCTGCAGCCCATGCAGGTCGTCTTCAACAACTACACCGCTAAGGACAACGGGCGTGGCCAAGTGGCTCAGTCGGAGTTGCAGCGCTACATCAGTCAGCAGCTCTATGGTTCCACGAAGATCACGTCGGTCAAGCCCGACCGGCTGGAGTTCTTCTACAATCACGGTATCTCGAAGAAGGTGCCCGTGAGGTTCATCGGCAAGGTCGTACCAGCCGAGAACTATTACCTCTCGCGCACAATCTGCCAGCCAAGTCAGGTCACCGTCTATGCCGACAAGTCGCTGCTCGACAGCATTTCCTTCGTGGGAACCGAGTCGATGCGCCTCGTCAACTTCACCGATACCGTCGTGCGCAAGGTGAAGTTGCAGACCATACGTGGTGCCAAGATCGTGCCTGCAGAGGTGGAAGTGACCTTCTGCCCCGACATCCTCACGGAAGAGGCTGTCGAGGTACCCATCGAGGCTGTGGGAACCCCTGAAGGAAAGGTGCTGCGTACGTTCCCCTCGCGAGTAAAGGTGCGCTTCTCGGTAGGTGCTAACCAGTTCCGACAGGTCAAGGCTGAGCAGTTCCGTGTGGAAGCCGACTTCAGTGCGCTGGGTGATCATCCGTCGGAAAAGTGTCCGATTTTCCTCAGGAAGTCGCCGCCCAACGTAAGTAACGCGCGGCTGGAAATCGGAATGGTGGACTATCTCATTGAGCAATGACGCGCCCGTTCATAGCCATCACAGGAGGCATCGGCAGTGGTAAGAGCTACGTCTGCCGGCTGCTGAAGAAGCGGGGCATCAGGGTTTACGACTGCGATGCGGCTGCCAAGCGACTCATGCGGACATCGGCACCGCTGCGACAGCAGCTCCGACAACTGGTCGGACCGCAGGTCTATCGCGGCTGCATTTTGCAAAAGCGCGTGCTGGCGGAGTTCCTGCTGGCCTCTGAACAGAACAAACAGGCCGTCAACGACGTTGTTCATCCCGCTGTTGCCCGTGACTTCATGTATTCTGGCTATCAGTGGCTCGAAAGCGCCATTCTCTTCGACAGCGGTTTTCATCGTCGTGTGCCGTTCTCGAAAGTGGTCTGTGTCAGCGCTCCCGTCGAGGTTCGCCTTAGCCGCATCATGGCCCGCGATGGTATTAGTCGCGAAAAGGCGATGGAGTGGGTCGGCAGTCAGATGCCGCAGGAGCAGGTGGAAGCTATGAGCGACTTCGTCATCGAAAACGATGGGGCAACGCCGCTCGAGCCGCAAATCGAACGTCTGCTCGCAGCAGTCTCCACCCCTTGAACATCCCTTCACGTATGCTGCGATTCTATCGCAGCTCTTGTCACCCCGCCACCCCTAACGAATAACAACCAAACAAAACAATAAAAACAAAGAAAAGAAATGGAAACAATTCTCTCAATCTCCGGCAAGCCAGGCCTTTACCGCCTCGTCAGCCGCGGTAAGATGAACCTCATCGTAGAAACACTCGACGAAGCCAAGAAGCGCATGCCGGCCTTCGCAACCGACCGAATTACTAGTCTTGGCGACATCGCTATGTTCACCGAAACCGACGACATCCCCCTTTGGCAGGTGCTGAAGAACCTCGGCGAGAAGGCCGAACTGAAACCTTGCCAGCTCAACTATAAGAAAGCCAGCTCACAGGAACTGCACGACTTCTTCGGAGAAGTGCTGCCCGACTACGACCGTGAGCGCGTCCACGACAGCGACATCCGCAAGCTGATTCAGTGGTACGACATCCTCGTGCGCTACGGCATCACCGATTTCGAGGGCACTCTTGCTCCCACCGAGGGCGAGAATGTCGACGATCGCGCCGAGCAGTAATGCCTACAGTACTTGACCGCAACGCGGTCGTCGCTCCCAAAAGTTAGACGACCCCTTCAGGGTCGATATTATGTTACCACAGGAATCCGGGGGTGCTCGCTATGCTAGTACCCCCGGTTATTATTTTTGGACGGCTTCACCGTCCTTCTTTTTTTGCTATCTATAAGTTTTATACACACTTTTTGCTTCCTGTAGTTATTTGTTTTCTCTTCTGTTGCAGCCCTTTCAATTGCCTATCTGCATCCTTTCGTTCCTCTATCTCAATCCTCCAATTCCTCTATCTCAATCCTCCAATTTCTCTATAGCAATACTGCCGTTCAGCAAATTAACTTAATTTGATCGGTAAATTAACTTAATTTGTTCAGTAAATTAACTTATTTTACTCAGTAAATTAACTTAATTTGCTCATTAAATTAACTTAATTTACTTATCAATTTCGGTTAATTTACTTTTTAATCTCAATTCTTTCACATAACGACATCAATGCTCCAACATCACCAAAGCATTGCTTTCGTCACACTGGAGCATTGTTTTTAGCAAATTTAATCAATGATTTGACAGTATTTGCCCACTTCTTTGATAACAATAAGCTCCCCCACGACTCTCGCGAGCCATGTGGGAGGCACTTTCAGTATCGATCTGAAAAAACTACTGCTAAATAGTTTATCAATTGTCTAACATAACTAAATCTTTTTCTTTATTGTAGTTTCTTTTTTGCCAGTTCCAGATAACCACGATGGCTACGACCGATGTCGCTGCTGTGGTTGGTGATGCGAATCATGTCGTCAAGTTGCGACTGTAGTAGCTCGCGCAGGTCGGGGTCGTCGGTTTGTGGATAATTTTTCATCAGGTTTCCAATGTGACTGCAGAGGGCATAGATGGTCATGACCAGCGTGGTGCCAGTTTGCGAGTCGAAGTTCTCTTTCTTGCAGTATTCGGTCTTCAGGCGATCAAATGCCAACAACATCTGGCCTTTGTCATCATTCAGTTCGTTCAATCTTCCGCCTAGCACCATACCTACCATCGCGCGTGCCACCTCTTCGCTACTGGCATTCATGGGAGTGTATTCCACTTGAGCATTGTACTTTTGGGGGTTCAGCACATTCTCTGGTATAACAGAATAGGTGACGACGAGCTTGCCGCGAATCATATTGCCGACGGATTGTTCGGGATGTTCGTTCCACTCGATGGCATAGGCATAGCGGTGGGTATGGGTGGCGTCCTGCGGGTCGAGCAGACACACGAGTTGCCAGTTCTCCATCTCGTTCATACCGATGTATACAGAGTTTTCGCGATTGTCGCCGACGAGTAGTTCGCGCCCGTTGGTGGGTATGCCGTGCCCTCCCGTGTGGTTGAGAATGGAGTAGATGTTCACGTTGTCGCGGTCGCGGTCGAAGGCTGCCAGCACCTCATCGATGAGTTTGCGATGCTTGGCCTTCATGGTGAAGTTGTAGACATCGGCCTTCGAGAGGAGGGGACGTTCATCCTTGGTGATGTCGCGTTCTTCAGCGAAAGACTTGCTGACGGTGACGTTCTTCGAAGCGATGAACTTTTCGAAGGCGCGCTTGATGTTTTCCTGAGCTGCGACGTTGACGGAATAACAAAGTGACAGAGTCACAAGGTAACAGACAAATGCTGAGTGTTTCATTATTGTGATATGTTTTAGTTATACTTCTTTTGGTGTCTTATGGGGATTGATGTTATCGATATCCTCGCTTATCTGCTGGCGAATCCGACGTTGCAGGTCGAGGTATTCCTGTATATATTGTTGGTTCTGCTGTGCGATGTGGCTCTGCCGATAACGTACCTGTGCCAGTTCCTCGGCCAGACAAGCCTTGACAAGGTGTCGGTGCGTCTCAAGATTTGTTATTAACTGTTGCTCGTAGGGGGTGAGGGATGATTCTCCCTCATCTTCTTCCTGGTTGGCGATGGGCGCAGAACGTAATTCTGTAGCAGACAAAGTACTTTCAGCGGATGTTTCTGGCGGATTATCGATGGACGATGTTGCTGCTGTCATTGCTAGCAAACGGCTGCCTGAAACAGAAGGTTCTCTCGTTGCCTTTGTCTGATATAAGAGGCTTTGCGTCTGTGTAGGCTTTGCTTTCAGGCGAGAAGCCCGAGGTTCAACTCCTTCACGAATTTGGGAGATCAGTGGCTGAGGCTTTTTCTGGAATTGAGTATCTACAGCCGCCGTCTTCACCACCTTGGCCTGTCGAAGAGAGCTATCTTCTTCATTCAGCCACAATGCAAAGGTGAAGATGCCGATGAGGAACATTGCCGCTGCTGCCCAACGTGTGACTTTCCACCATGAAGGGGTTTGGCGTGATTCCTTTCTTACGGCTTGCAACACATTTTCTTTGAGTGATGCTGGAGCTTTAGGCTTTATTTTAGGTCTGAGTTCATCCATTTCTATTCTCGTTTGTTGAAGATTATCCTAAGTTTCTGCATGGCGTAGCGATAACGGCTTTTGACGGTATCTCTCGAGATGTTGAGGATGTCGGCAATCTCACTGAAGGACAGGTCGTCGGTGAAGTGGAGTCGCACGACAGTAGCTTGGTCATCGGGCAGAGGTGTGAGCAAATCCTCAAGCCGGCGGTATTCTTCGTGCAGGTCGCGCTGTTCGTCATCCATCTTGTCGAGAGCTGTTGATAGAGGTACTGCCCTGATGGGCGGTCGTCGGCGCAGGTGGTCGATAGTGAGGTTCAGCGTGGTGCGGTATAGCCATGATTTTGCATTTGCAATCGTCGTACGTTGGTTTTCCCGATAATAGCGAATAAACGCTTCCTGTACCACGTCCTGCGCGGCACCTTCGTCTCCCAGCCGGAAGAAGGCCAACGAGTAGAGGCTGTCTTGCCACTCGTCGATGAGTTGTTCCAGGTGATTGATGTTGGTGCTTTTGCTCACTTTTTAAGTTCTTCTTTTATTCCTATAACGTAAAATAGATTCTTTTTGGGTTTAAAGTTGGTGTTTTTTAATAGTATTTATGATTGGCGATGCCATCCGTCTAAGTATCCTATAGGGCATAAAAAAGCAGGCCAACAGTTGGTTTCGTTGGTCTGCTTGTAGAGTGGGGGTGTCGGTGAGCAGTCGCCTTTCTGCTTGTTACCAGAGGCTCTTCAGCAGGAACCAGAGCACGGGAACGAGCAGGGCGGGAAGGAGGTTGAGCGTCTTGCAGTCCTTTAATTTTAATAAGGAGAGGCCCGAGGCGGTGATGAGCAGTCCGCCCACGATGAGCAGTTCCGACATGAGCGCGTCACTCACGGCTTCACTTGAGATCTTCGCCACCAAGTAGAACATCCCCTGCCAGCAGAACAGCACAGGCGCAGCCAGCATCATACCCATTCCGTAGGTAGAGGCGAAGATGGTGGCCGACACGAAGTCGAGTGTGGCATTGGTGAAGAGGAACGTGTGGTCGCCCTGCAAAGCCGAGATGACCGGTCCCAGCATCGACAGCGGACCGATGCAATAAAGCAGAATGGCAGTTGAGAGACCGTCGGCCAATCCGCCACTCTGATACCCACCCCCATCCCCTCCCGAGGGGAGTGGAGTTTGATTAGTCTTAGAGGAGGTGCTTCTATCTACAAGAGTATTTAAGGATTTCCCTTGAAGTGGAGTTTGATTAGCTTGTGAGGTAGTGTTATCAGCAGCAAAAGTATCTAAGCTCCCCTCCCCTCGGGAGGGGTTGGGGGTGGGTGTTGTGGGTGTTCGTTTGCTGGGGCTGTTCAGGCTTTTCCTAAACCATCCGTCGATATCCAGCCACGTGCCGAAGACACCTCCGATGGCGATGGCTGCAATGAAGAGCACGGGGTATTGGCTCTTCGGCAGGTTCTGCACGGTAGCATTCAGACCGATGGCCAGGCTCACGAGGCCCAGTCCGTTATAAAGAACGGTCTTATATTTATCTTTGATGCCTCGATGCAGCACGGCTCCAACGATGGTTCCGGCGATGATGGTACAGGTGTTGACAATCGTTCCAATCATAAGTATCTAGTATATAGTTTCTTGTTCATGATTTTTTTCCGCTGCAAAAGTAATGATTTTTTAGGAATTTTCATTACCTTTGCACAGAAAATAGTTAATAATGAATACAGACAACATCATATCGAGTGCGCAGAACCCGAAGGTGAAGCGCCTGCTGACCCTGCAGCAGAAGTCGTCGGAACGCCGCAAGGCGGGCGTCTTCGTCGTGGAGGGACAGCGCGAGATAGAGCGTTGTCTGGCGGCAGGCTTCGAGGTGGAGACGGTGTTCTGGTGCAAAGAGTTCGCTCCCTCTCCATTATTGTTCCCCTCGCCCCAAATACTCCCCTCGCCCTTTGGAGAGGGGCTGGGGGTGAGGCCGGGGTTAGGGGTGAGGCCGGACTGGGGCGGGACTGCTTTCGTGGTCACCCCATCCGTCTATGAGCGTATGGCTTATCGCGGCAGCACCGAAGGCGTGATTGCTGTTGTGCGTATGCGCTCATGGAAGTTGCAAGACCTGCCGCTGGGCGAGAGTCCGCTCATCGTGGTGTTGGAGAGCGTGGAGAAACCTGGAAACCTGGGAGCCATCCTGCGAAGTGCCGATGCCGCGGGTGCTGATGCGGTAGTGGTGTGCGACCCGCTGACCGATCTCTTCAATCCCAACGTGGTGCGTGCCTCTACAGGTGCTGTATTCAGCGTGCCGATGGTGGCCTGCACATCGGAGGAGTGCATTCGCTTCCTTCAGGAGCGAGGCATCAGCATCCTCACAGCACAGCTGCAGGACTCCGAACTCTACTACGACACGGACATGCGACGCCCAACAGCGATTGTGATGGGAACAGAGGCTACGGGCCTCACCGACCAATGGCGGCAGGCAGCGACGGCCCACATCCGCATTCCGATGCTGGGTGTTGCCGACTCGCTGAACGTCTCGGTAAGCGCAGCCATCCTGCTATTCGAAGCAGTGAGGCAGAGGCATGAAGCCCCCCTCTCATCCCCCCCAACTGGGGGGAAGTCTTAAGGCTTACTTGTAATATGATTTAAACTTTTGGCTTTTGAACTCTTGAACGCGCCGCAGGCGCATTGAACCTTTGAACGCTGCGCAGCAGCACTTGAACTTTTGAACATTTGAACGCGCCGCAGGCGCATATTAACTTGTCTATGATGTGGGTTAACATTTTAATGATTGTGGCAGGCGTAATCTTGGTCCTTTGGGGTGCCGACCGCCTGACTGACGGCGCTGTAGCGCTGGCTGAGCGGATCAATATTCCGCAGATAGTGATTGGACTGACCATCGTGGCCTTGGGTACTTCGGCACCGGAGTTCTGCGTGAGCCTTGTCTCTGCCTTGAAGGGCACGCCTGACCTCGCAGTGGGTAATGTGGTGGGTTCGAACATCTTCAACACCATGCTCATCGTGGGTGTGGCAGCGATGGTGGCACCGATGACCATTCTACCCTCGACAGTCAAGAAAGACGTGCCGGTGGCGCTGATAGCTTCATTGGTACTGTCGGTGATGGTGCTCATGGATGGTGATGTGTCGCGCCTCGATGCAGCGCTGCTGTTCATTGGCTTCCTCGCCTTCATGTGGATTACGTTGCGCGGTGCAAAAGGCAGTCATGCTATTGAGCAAGAAAAAGCCGGCCCCCGTGGCTATTCCGTTCTTAAAGCGCTGCTGGTGCTCGCTCTCGGACTCGCCTGCCTTGTCGTAGGCTCGAATATCTTTGTCGATGGTGCTGCCTATGTGGCGCAAGCTCTAGGCGTGAGCGAAGCTGTTATCGGTCTGACCGTTGTGGCTGGCGGTACATCGCTGCCCGAACTCGCCACGAGTGTTGTGGCTGCCCGCAAGGGCAACAGCGGCATCGCTATCGGCAACGTGCTGGGCTCCAACGTCATGAATATCCTGCTCATTCTCGGCGGCGCAGGTCTTATCTGTCCGATGAACGTGCATGGTATCACCATCATCGATTTCTCGGTGATGACAGTCTCGATGCTCCTGCTCTGGCTCTTCTCTTACACCAAGTTCACCGTTGCCCGCTGGGAAGGAGCTGTCCTCACCGCCTTCTTCTTCGGCTATATGACGTGGCTTGTGATGGGGGCAATATAAGCCTCACCCCCAGCCCCTCTCCTAAAGAGAGGGGGGCATGAAATGGTAAACTTTCCCAAAGGAGGAAGGAAAAAACCGAAGGCACGACAGAAAAGAACATCTGTCGTGCCTTCAGCATTTTACTCCTTTTTCCCTTTGAGGAGGACTGGGATAGACTCTCCCCTCTCTTTTAGGAGAGGGGCAGGGGGTGAGGCTTCTTATTCCCCGTAGATCTCGGCGAGTTTCTTGCCAAGGGCTTCGCCGCGCAGGTCGCGGGCAATTACCTTACCCTGCGGGTCGACGAGCAGGGAAGAAGGGATGGCGTTGATGCCATAAGTGGAGGCGGCGATGGTCTGCCAGAACTTCAGGTCGCTGAGGTGTACCCAGTTCAGTTCCTTCTCCTTGATGGCTTTCACCCAAGGCTCTTTGGCTCGGTCGAATGAAAGGCCGACGACGTTGAAGCCTTTAGGATGATACTTGTCGTAGTTGGCCTTCACGTTCGGCATCTCCTGCATGCAGGGTCCGCACCACGAAGCCCAGAAGTCGATGAGCACGTAGTTGCCCTTGCCCACGTATTCGCTGAGCTTATGCGGCTTGCCATCAGGGTCGTTCTCCTCGATGTCGATGAACTGCTTGCCCACGATGGCCTGCTTCTTCTCTTCGGCGTCAACGTATTTCTTCACGGGAGCAATCATCGGATGGCTGACGTACGCATACTTCTCGTCGAGCAACTCCTTCAGCTCTGACAACTCCAAGTCGTACATGATGTTGCGGATGAACATAGCGGGAAGCATGTTGTCGGGATTCTCCTTCACAGCCTTCTTGCAAAGCTCCGTCATCTCATTCTGAATGGGTTCCAGACCAGCTTGTATCGTGGGGACCATAGCCTGCAGCTCTTCCTGCGACTTGCCTTCGCGCTGAGCCTGCATGTAAGGTTCGATGACAGCCTGCTGCGTTTCTTCCAATTTCTGCATCTTCTGCGTGTACACGCCGAGTTTGTCGTTCAGGGGCGAACCCTTCAACGAACCTGTTGCGAGGTCCATCGTGACAGGAGTACCGTCGACGAGGAACGCAACATTATGACGACCGTCTATGATTCCCATGAACGAGTTCTTCGGAGCCTTGCCGGTGTAGGTGAACTTGCCGTCGGAGACGTTTGCGCTGTCGACGAACTCCCGTGGATTCACGACATTCACCACGTACACCTTCTTCGCATCAGCTGCGCATGTGCCGCTGACGGTGTAGCTGACTTCCTCACCTATTGCAGCAACAGGCTGAGTCTTTTGCGGAATGATCTTCGTGGCAGGAACTGCCTTTTTCTCTTGTGCACAAGCGGCCAGACAAATCATGCCGACGAGTGCGATTGTGAATAGTTTCTTCATCTTGAGTATAATATAAGTATGGTTTTGTATTTACGACGTCCTTGTGGCTCGTGTTCTAAAATTAGAACGCACAAAAGTACAAAAAAGGTAGTACACGAATGGCCTCTGCTGTTTGTTTTTATGAAAAACAAGCGTCATTTAACTTCTTATAACGTCTTTATCTTCCTTAACTTCCGAAAAAGTTGTACCTTTGCACCCCGTTAGCATGCGACTCTTTAGACGTCGCACCGCGACATTTGAACGCCCGTAGGGCATTGAACTTTTGAACGCTGCGTAGCAGCATTGAACTTTATATATTTCACCGCGCCTTTGGCGCAGGGGTACTTGCGAAGTCGTACGACCACCCCCTTTAACAAAACAAGAACAATGACAAAGAAAGTAAGTGTGCTTTTCTTGTTCCTGAGCATTCTGTTCTGCGTGTGTCTGATCACATCGAACCTGCTGGGAACAAAACAAATACAAGTAGGCCCCATAGCACTGACGGGCGGAATACTTGTGTTTCCCGTGAGTTACATCATCAACGACTGCGTGAGTGAAGTCTGGGGCTATCGCATGACGCGCCTGCTTATCTGGATGGGATTCCTGATGAACTTCTTCGTAGTGGCCGTCTGCGCCCTGTGCGATTGGATACCGGGTGCTTCCTACTGGATGTATGACGAGCAGTTCCACTATGTGTTCGGCCTGGCGCCGCGCATCGCAGCCGCTTCGTTCCTGGCTTTCCTTTGCGGATCGTTCGTCAATGCCTATGTGATGAGTCGCATGAAGGTGCGCGATCAGGGCCGTCGCTTCACGCTGCGTGCCGTCATGAGTACCGTATTCGGTGAGACTGTTGACTCCCTCATTTTCTTCCCCTTAGCCTTTGGCGGCGTCATCCCTTGGGAGGCAATGCCTGCCTTGATGTTTTGGCAGGTGGTGCTGAAGACGCTTTACGAAGTCCTCGCCCTTCCGCTGACCATCCGCATCGTACGCCGCGTGAAGCAAGTGGAACAGGTCGATGTCTATGACGAGAACATCAGCTACAATGTGTTAAAGATATTTTCAATTTAGAATATAAAACTATGAGTGACAATAGAAAGCAAGAAGGTCTGCAGGCCCTGGGCCGCGAGACCAATTATCTGGAAAACTATGCTCCCGATGTGTTGGAGACATTCGAGAACAAGCATCCCGACAACGACTACTGGGTGCGCTTCAACTGCCCCGAGTTCACATCGGTCTGTCCTATCACCGGGCAACCTGACTTTGCAGAGATCCGCATCAGCTACATCCCCGACAAGCGAATGGTAGAGTCGAAGAGTCTGAAGCTCTACCTGTTCTCGTTCCGAAATCACGGCGACTTCCACGAGGACTGTGTGAACATCATCATGAAGGACCTCGTCCGCCTGATGGATCCGAAGTATCTCGAGGTGCGCGGCATCTTCACTCCTCGTGGCGGCATCAGCATCTGGCCTTATGCCAACTACGGCCGTCCCGGCACGAAGTGGGAACAGCTGGCAGAGCGTAGGCTGATGGAGCAGGAATAAAAGACAGGGCCTCACCCTATTTTGAAAACAACAACAATACGTTATCTTTAGTGTAATTGATAAAACAGATAAAAAATGAAGATACGTTTTTCCTTTTTTCTGATTGTGCTTGCAGTCACATTCTCTGCTCAGGCGCAACCGCGTACGGGATCGTTCTCCGTGATTCCTCGCATCGGTGTGAACTTCGCCAATATCACCAACAACGAAGTAGTTGTCGACATGCAACAGCAGGACCAAACGCTGAAATCGCGCGTGAAGCCCGGCCTCCTGGCGGGTGTCGATGTGGAATATCAGGCCACCGACCAGCTCTTTGCCAGCATCGGCCTGCAATACTCCATGCAGGGTTCGCGCTATCCCGACTTTGAACGTAAGGATGGAGAATTGGTGGAAGGCTTCAGCGATTGGCACACCAGTCTGGGCTATTTGAACGTACCCTTGCTCGTGGGCTGTCGTGTGACGGATGGCTTCAGCGTGAAGGCAGGTGTGCAGTTGGGTGTGCTGCTCAATGCAAAGGACCAGATGTCGACCACCGAGATCATCCCACTAGAGGATGGGGGACGTGAGCAGGGAAAGGCCGTCGAGCAGACGACCGACCTCTACGATTCCTGTAAGAAACTCGATATATCCATTCCACTCGCTGTGAGCTACGAGTTCGAGAATGTCATCCTCGATGCCCGCTACAACATCGGCCTCTCCCGCATCTACGACCTCGACTTCCTCAAGAGTCGCAACAGCGTCCTGCAGTTCACCGTGGGCTATCGGTTCCAGTTGTAAGGAACCTCCACAAATATCCTTAGATAAAAACATAGCTCTAGTTGCTACAGAGCAATGCTCCGTAAGATACAGAGCTATACTCCGTAGGATACAGAGCTATACTCCGTAAGTTGTAGAGTAATGCTCCGTATGTAAAGAATCTCTTATCAGTATTTAAAGCTGGAGCCGCCGACGAACTCACGCATGATGCTGGTGGGCGGAATCTCTTTGTCGCTGACGGGCATGAAGTAGTGGAGGAACTTCAGCAGGCGGTGGGCATCGGTGTATTCCGGGCAGTTCTTCGGCACGCTTGCGAGGATGATCTCGGCATGAGGTCGCAGCACGGCGAACTCAATGTTGAGTGCGGAGTTGAACATCACGTCGGCGGTTTCCTGGAAGGGGAATATCCACTGGTCCTCAGCCTCGCAGACGTTCTTCCACTGACTGATGGTCTGTTGTGCGGTGAACGCTCCCTTGTTGTAGTCGCGAATGATGCGTCGGAGCAGTCGGTTGTCGCGTACGGGAATCCAGTTGTGGTCGTCGAGCGAGATGCTGGTGAGTGCGGAAATGTAGATTTTGAACTTTGCCGAGTCGGGGATAGCCTTCGTGAGCAGTGGGTTCAGGGCGTGGATGCCTTCAATGATCAGGACTGTGTCGTTGGAAAGCTTGACTTTCTTTCCGTTCCACTCACGCTGTCCGGTCGTGAAGTTGTATTCCGGCACCTCGACACGCTCACCTTGCATCAGTCGTGTGAGGTGATCTTCAAGTAGTTTGTATTCGACGGTTTCGATGTTGTCGAAGTCGTAGTCGCCATTGGGCAGCCGCGGTGTGTCGACGCGGTTGACGAAGTAATCGTCGGTGCTGACGGAGTAGGGGCGCAGTCCGCAGGCGAGCAGTTGCACGGAAAGTCGCTTGCAGAATGTGGTCTTACCCGAGCTGCTGGGGCCTGTGATGAGGACGATGCGCACGGGGTCGCTCTCGCGGTGGAAGCGGCGGTCGATCTCTTCGGCAATCTGCACGATCTTCTTTTCCTGCAGAGCCTCGCTGACCTGGATGAGTTCCGAGGCGTGACCTTTGATGATGGCCTTGTTGACATCACCCGCATTCGACAATCGCATGATGATGTCCCAGCGCGTCTTTTCTGCAAACATCTCGTAGGTCTTCGGCATATCGACCTTCTCGGCAAGTCGGGTAGGGTCGTACCAGTCGGGCACACGCAGCAGCATACCGTCGTGGTAGGGCTCCAGCGCCCATACGGTGAGATAGCTGGCGGAAGGCACGAGCGGTCCGTAGTAAAAGTCGGCGGTGTCGCCCAGCATGTAGTAGTCGCTGTATATCTGTCCGCTGGTCTCGAGGAGTTTCACCTTGTCGGAGAAGCCCCGCTCGGCAAACACGCGTACGGCCTCTTCAGTGGTCGCCTCGTTGCGGCGGAAGGGCATATCGAGATTGATGATCTCCTGCATGCGCTCGCTGATGTGCTCGATGTCGGCTTCGGTGAGCGGTTCGTTGTTTCGCTTCTTGAAGTTGCAGTAGTAGCCGCGCGAGATAGTGTGCTCGATGAAGAGCTTCGAGCCCGGGAAGAGGTCCTGTGTTGCCTTGTAGAGCACGAAGCAGAGCGAGCGCACGTAGACGCGGTGACCCGGTCCTTCGCGAGCATCGAGGAATTCGACGTCGCGGTTTTGGAAGAGCCGGAACTTCAGTCCCTGTGCGGTGTTGTTGACGGTTGCCGCTACGACGGGGTAGGGCATCTTCAGGTCGTCGGCAAACTCTTGATAGACATCGAGGAGCGAGGTACCCTCGGGAAAACTCTTGGTGATGTTGTTGTTCTTACAGCGGATTTGTAGCATGATATAGGATTTACGAATTGACGATTTACGGATTTACAATTTACGGGTACTCGAGGTTTTCGGGTTTCAGGCGGAGTAGGACTTCGTTGAGATAGCGGCGGGCTTCGAGGCGAGCCATCGGGAGGTCGTGGAGCAGGTAGTTGCCGCAGTCGCGAGGTGCTGCGCCGGGGATGTCTCCCTCATAGTCGGCGATGAAGCGGAACGTGCGCTGCATGAGGTCGATGATGTCTTCCGACTCGTAGTCGCCGCGAATGAGCAGGTAGTTGCCAGTGAGACAGCCCATCGGTCCCCAATAGACGATACGGTCGCGCCACTCGGGATCGTTGCGCAGGAAGGTGGCTGCGAGGTGCTCAATAGTGTGCAGGGCACCGGGATGCAAGGCGGGCTCGCGGTTCGGTTCTTTCATACGAATGTCGAACGTGGTGACGACGTCGCCGCCCACGCTGTCCTTGCGTGAGACGTAGATGCCGCGCAGCAGGCGACAGTGGTCGATGGTGAATGACGGAATTTTATTCATATCGTAAACGATTCACTCATTATTTTAACTCATTCCTCGCTAGCGCTTCGACGAATGCACGGGTGACGTGGAAGGAACGGTCGGCCATCTGCGACCAGAAATCGTGATATTGTGAGGCGTTGGTGTCGCTCAGCGGGATGTCGCTGATGATGCGGAATGAGATGAACGGAACGCCGTAGATGTGGCAGGTCTGGGCGATAGCACACGACTCCATATCGACGGCGCGTGCATCGGGGAACTTCTCAATGATCTGTCGCATCTTCTCGCGTGAGTCCACGAACCAGTCGCCTGTGACGATGAGGCCAAAGACAGTTGATATTTGAGAGTTGATAGTTGAGAGTTTTTTTGCTACGGCGAGCATATTGGGGTCGGCCTGGAAGCGGGCGGGCATTCCTTGAACCTGTCCGTAGACACACGAGCCGTCGACAGCTTCACCGCAATAGACATCGTGATAGGCCAGTTCGGTACTTACGACTACGTCCTGTACCTTCAAGTTGTCGCCGTTGCCTCCGGCGCATCCGCTGGAGATGATAGCATCGGGATGATGCTGGCGAATCATCTCGGCAGCACCGATGGCCGCATTCACCTTGCCTATTCCACATTGCATGATGACGTAGCGCGGATCGTCGCTGAACACTTTCTGCAGTTCGCGCAACTCCTTCTCCATCGCCACTATGATACCAATCTTCATGATGAGTATATGTTAAAATGATTTCATGATGCGTAGAATGTTGGTGCAAAGATACGAAAAAAAACTGAAATGCTTTGCAATCTGCAAAAGTTTCTGTAACTTTGTAGGCAAAATAAACGTTTATTGCAATTTATGGAGAAATTGAAGAAGTATCTGCCAGACTTGCTGGTGGTATTGCTGTTTGCGGTGATCGCATTCGCTTATTTCATGCCTGCCGACCTGGAAGGCCGAATCTTGTATCAACACGACACGTCGGCAGGACGCGGAGCCGGACAAGAGGCGCTGGAGTACCTGCAGAAGACCGGTGAGCGCACACGCTGGACAAACTCCACGTTCAGCGGTATGCCTACCTATCAGACCTCGCCTTCGTACAAGAGTACCGACGTGTTGCAGAAGGTGGTCAACGCCTATCATCTGTGGCTGCCCGATAATGTATGGTATGTGTTCGTCTACCTGCTGGGCTTCTACATCCTGATGCGTGCCTTCGACTTCCGTCGCGAGTTGGCCGTGCTGGGCAGTATCGTCTGGGCATTCTCTAGCTATTTCTTCATCATCATCGCCGCCGGACACATCTGGAAGGTATGGGCGCTGGCCTATCTGCCGCCGATGATTGCCGGCGTGGTGCTTGCCTACAGGGGGAAATACCTATGGGGATTCATCGTGACGGCCTTGTTTGCTGCCTTCGAGGTGAATGCCAACCACGTGCAGATGACCTACTATTATCTCTTCGTCATCGCCCTGATGGTGATTGCCTTCATCGTGCAGAGCCTCACGGGGAAATATGCTGAGGCTCGCGGCTGGGGGCATGTGCTGAAGGCGACGGCGGTCTGCATCGCTGCTGCTGCCGTCGGTATCTGCATGAACGTCTCGAACCTCTACCACACGTGGGAATATTCGAAGGAGACGATGCGCGGGAAGAGCGAACTCGTGAAAGCCGACACAGGCAACCAGACCTCGAGCGGCCTGGAGCGCGACTACATCACCCAGTGGTCGTATGGTATCGGTGAGACGTGGACACTGCTGGTGCCGAACACAAAGGGCGGCGCTACGGTTCCGATGTCGCGTAACGAGAAGGCGATGAAGATTGCCGACCCCAACTACCTGCCCGTCTATCAGCAGATAGGACAGTACTGGGGCGAGCAGCCAATGACCAGCGGTCCCGTCTATGTGGGCGCCTTCGTGCTGATGCTGTTCGTGTTGGCGTTGTTCGTGGTGAAAGGTCCGATGAAGTGGGCGCTGCTCATTGCGACCATCCTCTCGATCATGCTCTCGTGGGGAAAGAACTTCATGGGCCTGACCGACTTCTTCATCGACCACGTGCCGATGTATGCGAAGTTCCGAACAGTGGCGTCGATACTCGTGATTGCCGAGTTCACAATCCCCCTGCTTGCCATGATGGCTCTGGGCAAAGTGCTCGGAAACGGATGGTGGGGGAAAGGCGCTACGCGCGTTGAAGGTGCAAAAGTTCAAAGCCCTTCGGGCGTTCAAAGTTCAAAGTATACGAAGACCGTGCTCATCAGCTACGCGCTGACGGGAGGAGCCTGTGTGCTCTTCGCCGTGATGCCGACGATGTTCTTCAGCGACTTCGTGTCGTCGCAGGAGATGCAGGCACTCTCGCAGTGGCCTGCCGAACAGCTCAACCCGCTGCTCAGCAACCTGCGTGCTGTTCGCCAAAGCATCTTTACCGCCGACTGCTGGCGTTCGTTCCTGATTATTTCCGCAGGCACGGTGTTGCTGCTCTGGGCGCTGCGTAGTAAGAAGAAGGAAACACAACTCTACGCCGTCTTCGGTATTGCCCTGCTTTGTCTGATCGATATGTGGACGGTGAACAAGCGCTACCTGAACGACTCGATGTTCGTTGAGAAGAGCGTGCGCGAGATGCCGCAGCAGCTGACGAATACCGACCGCATGATTCTCGAGGACAAGACCCTCGACTACCGCGTGCTCAACCTCGCTTCGAACACCTTCAATGAGAACGAGACCAGCTACTATCACAAGTCCATCGGCGGCTATCACGCTGCGAAACTGCGCCGCTATCAGGAGATGATAGAGGCCTATATCGCCCCCGAGATGCAGAAGCTCATGCCCGCTATTGCTGAGGCTCAGGGCGATATGACGCAGGTGGCCGGAGACTCCATCTATCCCGTGCTGAACATGCTCAACATGAAGTATGTCATCATGCCGCTACAAGGCGGGCAGACGGTTCCCATCATGAATCCCTATGCCTACGGTAACGCTTGGTTCGTCGACAAGCTGACCTACGCCAAGAATGCCAACGAGGAAATAGAGCGCGTGGGCAAGATCGACCTTCGCCACGAGGCTGTGGCCGATATGAAGTTCCAGGAGCAGCTGGGCGAGGCTCAGCTGCAGGACACCGCTTCGGTGGTGACGCTCACGGCCTACGAACCCAACGAACTGCAGTATGACGTCCGCTCGGGCAAGGGAGGTGTCGTCGTGTTCTCCGAGGTGTATTATCCTGGCTGGACGGCCACCGTCGACGGCGAGCCTGCCGAGTTGGGGCGTGTGAACTACATCCTGCGCGCTATGAACCTGCAGCCCGGTGAGCACAAGGTAGTGCTGACCTTCAAGCCGAAGTCCATCCGCCGCACCGAGTCCATCGCCTACGCTGCTTCGGCTGTGCTCCTGCTGGCTATCGTCGGCGGGCTGGTGGTGCAGTTCCGTCGCAAGGAAAACTAATGCAAAACTGACTCTGATATGAAACTAAAGACCTTCACAATCGTTTTCCTGTTCACAGCGACTACAGCTGTGGCGCAGGATAATCGCTCGTCGTCGAGCCAATATCTTTCCACGATTGCCAACAGCGATGTCGTCGTACCGTTCCGCATTGGCGACGAGGGAGTGAAGCTCCCGATACGCTGGGGAATGGACGTTGCCTGGAACAACAGCCAGAACATGCGCAAGGGCATCAACCACATCGGCAAGGAGAACTTGTCGCTGGTGCGCGGAAGCTTCCGCACGGATGCTCCACTCGCGGGCGATACGGCGCTGACCAGCAGCCAGATCCGCGCGCTGAGAAATCGCATGCAGACCATCAACATCATGAGCGATACCTGCGACATCATCCTGAATTCCGATCAGGAGGCAGGCGTCGATGAGTGGTACGGAACTTCGGGCAATGCGAATGTCGACCACTGGGTGGCGATGATCTCGGCGAATATCGAGTACATCAAGAAAAACTATCCGAAGCACCGCGTGCTGGGCATCTCGCCGTTCAACGAACCCGACTTCACCGATTGGAAGCAGGGCAGCAAGACCAACCAAAAGGAGATAGCACGCCAGCTCAAGGAGAAGTATCCCGACCTTATCATCACTGCTGGCAACACGCTCAATTGCGATAGGGCTCTCGAGTGGTATAATGCCTGCAGACCTTATGTCGACTGGGGAAACACCCACCAGCTGGCAGGGTCGTTCGACAACTACGCTTCTTTCTTCACGAAGGTACGTAATGACGGCAACTACGGCTATGCCGACGAGCTGCATAATGTCGGCGAGGCGATGGTGGGCGTAGAATACGGTATGCAGGCAGGCGTGTGGTGGGGCTTCGACAGCCGTGCCCGCGGTGAGTTCTGTCGCATCAGCAATACCGGCTCACGCATCGGCTACGGGGAGAATCGTTCGAAGTGGACATCGGCTTCCGTCTATCGCGACGACGAGACACAGGCGGTGAAGGCCTTTGTCGGCTCTTCCGAGCGTCAGGCCAACACCTCTACGTTCAGCTTCGTGTCTTCCGACCGCGAGGTCTATTTCGACGGTCACGGTCCGCAGCGTGCTTTCGTGATGGAGATTCCAGGTGGCACAGGCTATCAGAATGGTCAGACCAATGCCGAGCGCGTTATCGATATCACCTATGGTGCCGATGTGCCGCCCTCGGCCATCACTCCCGGCACCTATAAGATCATGAACGCGGCCACTTGTGGCGTCGTTGCCGTCAACGGAACCGCCGACGGAAATCCCAATATCAGTCAGATGAAATGGACGGGCGCGAAAACCCAGCAGTGGAACATCGACCTCGTCGACCCGCGCATTGGTGGCGACTACAGCTTCTACAAGATCACCAATGTGTCGAACAGCAAGTACATGAATGTGCTGAACAACGGAACATCTACAGCCAACATCATCAGCTATGATGCCAAGTGTGCGTCCAACGAGCAGTGGTATCTGGAGTATGCCGGCGACGGCTGCTACTTCATCCGCAACCGCGAGTCGGGGTTGTTTATGGAACTCACTGAGAAATCGACCGCCAGCGGCATCAACATCCGACAGAACAAGAAGGCTACCGACGAGGCGAAGCTACGTCTCCAGATGTGGCGCATCCTGCCTACTGACGCCGACTGTGAGACCAATGCTCCTGCCCAGCCGCAAGGGCTGACGGCAGAGGCTCGTCGGGCTTCGGTCAGCCTGAGCTGGACGGCCAACACGGAGGAAGACCTCGCCGGCTATATGGTGCTGCGTGCCGAGCAGGGCACCGGGAAGTGGAACACCATCGCCCGTAAGGTGACCGCCACCGACTACGTCGACAACACCTGTCGGCAGGGAGTGGCCTACGACTATTGCATCAAGGCTATCGACAAGTCGGAGAACCAGTCGGAAGTCTCGGCAGCGGTGAGCGCTCAGCCTACCGCCGCGAAGGGTGTGATTGCCCAGTGGCAGTTTGAGGATGCGCTGACCGATGCTACCGACAACTACTTCGATGTAGTTCATAGCACCACTCCTCTTTATATCGACAACTGCGCCTCGGGCCAGAAGGCACTCAACATGGACGGCACCGTCGACTACCTGCTGCTGCCTTACGAGATTGCCGATATGGACGAGATGTCCATCTCGCTGTGGGCTTACTGGACGAATCCCTCCAGCTCCAATGCACGACTGTTCGACTTCGGTAACGGCACCACGCAGTACATGTATCTCACACCCACTAACGGCAAGGGAATGTGCTTTGGCATCAAGAATGGCGACACCGAACAGCAGCTGGCCAATAGCCGCCGTCTTACCGCGCGTGCCTGGAAGCATGTCGTCGTGACCATCAAGGAAGACTATGTGGCTATCTATGTTGATGGCGAACAGGTGGCATCGACCAGCGATATCTCCATCAAGCCCAGCGACCTCCGTACCTCCATCAACTATCTCGGTCGCGGTCAGTCGGCTTCGGTTCCGAAGTATCGCGGTTATCTCGACGATGTGCGCATCTACAACTATGCGCTCTCGCCCGACGAGGTGTTGGCTGTGATGGAAGACGCCACTAACGGTATTGACCTCATCGACGACGGCGATCAGAGCCGGAAGGTTGATGCCGTATACGACCTGCAGGGTCGCCGTCTGCCCGGTGGCTCGATGCGTGGCATCCAGATTCGCCAGCATGCCGACGGCTCTGCCGAGAAGGTCATCGTAAAGTAATATACTTTGGAAGTTAATGAAGTTCTTTCTCCGCTGTCGCTATGAAAGCGGCAGAGCCGAGCGAAAGAAGTCAAAGAAGTTAAAGGACTCATGAAAAAGCTATTGTCGCTCCCTCCCAATCTCGTGGATTGCTTCCACGATGTGACGGGTTATTCCCGTGAAGAATGGTTTTGCACCAACGACCCTGTAGGGCATAAACTCGGGTCGGGTGGGGGAACGGCTTGGCTTCTTCAGCAGGCGTATGAGGAAGAGGAGAGGGGTGGGTGTTTCTCCTCCTGGCTTTCTTCTGAGAAGCGCATTCTGCTGCATGCCGGAGGGCAGAGTCGCCGACTGCCTGCCTACGCCCCTTCGGGTAAGATTCTGACGCCCATCCCCGTGTTCCGCTGGGAGCGCGGTCAGCGGCTGTCACAGGATCTGCTCTCGTTGCAGGTTCCCCTCTATGAGCGCATCATGGAGAAGGCTCCGGAGAGTCTGCATACGATGGTGGTGAGCGGCGATGTGTTCATTCGCGCTACCCAGCCGCTGCAGCCAATCCCCGACGTCGATGTGGTGTGCTACGGCCTGTGGCTCGATGCCCAGATTGCCAAGAATCACGGTGTGTTCGTCTCGACGCAGGAGAATCCGTCTGTGTTGAAGTGCATGCTGCAGAAGCCGTCGGTCGAGACACTCAACAACCTGCTTCACGACCATTTCTACCTCACCGACATCGGCGTGTGGCTGCTCAGCGACCGCGCTGTAGAGTTGCTGATGAAGAAGACCGAAATCGTAAATCCTGAAATCGTAATTCGTCAATCCGTAAATCGTAAATCCTACGATCTCTACACCGACTTCGGCGGCTGTCTGGGCACCGACCCCACGCTTCACGACGAGGAGCTTGCGCAGCTCAGCGTTGCCATCCTGCCCCTTCCCGGCGGCGAATTCTATCATTTCGGCACCTCTCGGCAGATCATTTCCTCGACGCTCGCCATCCAGAACCTCGTCAACGACCAGCGCGAGATTCTGCATCACGGTCGCAAGCCACATCCTTCCATCTTCCAGCAGAACGCGGTGAAAGGCGTGAAGTTCACCGCCGAGAACCAGAACATCTGGTTGGAGAACAGTTGCGTGGGCGAGGGCTGGACACTCACCCGCGACCATATCATCACGGGTGTGCCCGACAACCAGTGGGCGATCTCCCTGCAGCCGGGCCAGTGTGTCGACATCGTGCCTATCGGTGATAGCGAGTGGGTGGTGCGGCCTTACGAGATGGATGACACCTTCAGCGGCGACCAGCAGTTTGAATCGCTCTTCCCCGTCGTCGACAACATCGACGATATGGGCGACGTGCTGCGCTGGATGCTCGGCGAGAAGGACAACAAACGTGGGCAAGAGGTCTGGGAGAAGAGCCGCCGCCTGAGTGCCGAGGAGATTTCCAATCAGGCCAACCTGCGCCGCCTCACCGCCCAGCGTCGCGACTTCCGCATGCGCAACTGGCCGGTCTTGGCCGAGAACTACTCTCACAGCGTGTTCTATCAGATCGACCTCGAGGATGCTGCCCGTGAGTTTTCCGAAGGAAACATTCCACTGCCGCCGCCGCTCCCTGAGAGCGAACCTCTCCTCATCCGCATGCACGATGCGATGTTCCGCGGTGAGGAAGACCGTGCCTTCGCGCTGCTTCGCCAGGCATTGGTACCCACCTCCACCCCCTCCCTACAGGGGAGGGCTGGGGTGGGGTCCGACCAAATCATCTGGGCCCGCTCTCCCGTGCGCATCGACTTGGCAGGCGGCTGGACCGACACACCGCCCTACAGCCTGATGGAAGGCGGTTGCGTGGTGAACATCGCCATCTGCCTCAATGGCCAGCAGCCCCTTCAGGCATATGTGAAGCCCTGCAGCGAGCCGCACATCGTGTTGCGAAGCATCGACCTCGGGGCGACGGAAGTTGTCGAGAGTTTCGAGCAGCTCGCCGACTACAACCGCGTGGGCAGTCCGTTCTCCATTCCCAAGGCAGCCCTCAACCTTGCCGGGTTCACCCCGCATCACGACGGAGAGACACTCACGGAGCACCTCCGCGCGTTTGGCTCGGGTGTCGAGCTCACCATGCTCTCCGCCATTCCTGCCGGCAGCGGACTCGGCACCAGCAGCATCCTCGCTGCCACCGTCCTCGCTGCGCTCAGCGACTTCTGCTGTCTCGCCTGGGACAAGGCCGAGATCGGCAGCCGTACGCTGCAGCTCGAACAGATGCTCACCACCGGCGGAGGCTGGCAAGACCAGTATGGCGGCATCCTGCCTGGCGTGAAGCTCCTCGAGACCCAGCGCGGCTTCGTCCAGCAGCCGCAGGTGCGCTGGCTGCCCACAGGCGTTTTCACACAACCCGACCTCCGACCCTGCCACCTCTTATATTATACGGGCATCACGCGAACCGCCAAGCAGATCCTGCAGCACATCGTGAAGCGGATGTTCCTCAACCAGCACGACGAGCTCGCCCTGCTCCGGCAGATGAAGGAACACACCCTGCAGATGTATGACGCCTTACAGCGACAGGACTTCCAACTCTACGGACAACTCGTGCGACGCACCTGGCAACAGAACCAGACCCTCGACAGCGGCACCAATCCGCCGGAAGTAGCTCGCCTCACCGACCTTGTCGACGACCTCTGTCTCGGCTACAAGCTCCCGGGTGCCGGCGGTGGCGGATACCTCTATATGATTGCCAAAGACCCCGATGCTGCTGCCCGCATCCGCCAGATTCTGTCGCAGAATCCCCTCAACGCCCGCGCCCGCTTCGTCGACATGAAGCTCAGCGAGACCGGCCTTGAAGTCAGCCGCTCCTGACCTCCTTGCTGCAGTAGAGTATGCTCCACGCTCATTAACCAACATTAACATCGCTAAACCGCCCGTTTTTGCGCCCGTTTGCCCAAAAGCCATTATATTTGGACACTGTGCAACCCAGAAGAGTTGCACCCGCTGCACCAACTGCACTATGTGCAGAGTGAAAAGTGAAAAGTGAATAATTGAACCGCCTGAAAGGCCTTGAACGCCGAAGGGCATTGCGCTCGACCCGCAGGGGCGCTTTCAGAGCGAAGCGGGGAAAGAACGGTGCGAAGCACTTTGAACCAAAGGTCATCGACCGTAGCTCTTGTTTTTGGTCAGAACTCTATGCTTTATGTCTCAAAACTCAATGCTTTGCGAGTGACAACCCATAGTTTTTGGTAGTCACCGAGATGAGGTAGTGGGTACCTTTATTCGGCGATCTCACTACCACATAGTGGTAGTGAGCGTACCGCATCGTGGTAGAGGCATTACCACATAGCGGTAATGACATTACCAGCATGTGGTAGTAATTCTGGTAAAAACTCGACAAAAAGACAGAGTTTTATTTCCCCACAGATTCCACTGATTCCACCGATTTTTATCAACACAAATTCCCATAAAGTATCCGCAAATT
>JAFZAP010000108.1 GCA_017557185.1 Prevotella sp. | reverse complement strand
TGGGTGTCGTTGCCTAACTTCTCGTAGACCACAGAACGGTAGAAATCGGCATAGGCACACTCGTGCGTGCCTTCTTCTACCTTTTTGAGCCAGGCGTTACTGATATTGAGCGCTTCCTGATACTGCTTTCTCGCCGTCAGCACGTCCATTTTCAGATGCATATACTCTTCGCTCCCCTCTTTTGCCACAGCCAGCACAGAGTCGCGGTAACTGTCCTGCAGGTTATAGTTTTTCCATTTCTCGTCCTCCTGTTGCGAGTAAGAGCCGATTTCCCCGTAGACATGCATCAGTGCAGCATAGTGCTCTGTCAGTTCATCGGGGCCCAGAGCCTTCTTGTCAACCCGCTTCAATAGGTTGAGCGATTCCACATACAGGCCCACCGTCGAGCATTGTCTCGCTTTTAGCGAGCGGTAGAGCCCCACCTTGTCCTTCAGGTTGAGCGAGTCGGCCAGCGCGATACACAAATCGGCGAAATGGAGCGCAGAGTCGTTCTTGAAAGGCTTGTAGAGTTCAAAGAGCTGCTCGGCCAGGGCGAACTGCTTCTCCAGATTTTTCTCTGCGAGCAGCGTCTTGCGCACATCGGCAATCTGCGTGCGTCGCTTGGCGACATACTGTGGTGACTGGTCAATGGCCTCGTCAATCTGTTGGTAGAGCGCCTGCAGGTCGACCTCCTGGTCGGTGCCTTGCGCTGACATCGGAGAGCCGGCTCCGATGATGGTCAGCAAGATGAAATTAACAACCCTTTTCTTCATTGCTCGATGGTTTTAATGGTCTTATCGCCAGGCTTAAAGAGCAGACCCGTACATTTTGGGGCGTCGGCCTTGTAAGCCTTCAGTTCTATCTTGTTCCAGTTGATCTGGTCTGTACGCTGGGCGAGGGGTGCATGGGGAATCAGTGAACCGTCGCGAACGAGGATGACAGCGGGAATCTTGCCCGCCGCGATCGTCTGATAGCCTCCTTCATACACCTTGCCTGTCTGATAGTCGATCCACTTGCCCTTCGGCAGATACACATCGCGGCTGTTGCCACTTTCCATCAGCGGTGCCACCAGCATCTGCGAGCCAAACATATACTCGTCTTCCACGAGCCAGGCACCCTTGTCCTGCGGGAACTCCACGAGCAGGGCGCGCACCATCGGCAGTCCGCGCTCCGAGCAGTCCTTCGCCTGGGCATACACGTAAGGCATCAGTTTGTATTTCATCTCTGCACAATCGCGGAAGGCATCGGTAAAGCTCTCGCTGATGAGCCAGGGTTCCGTAGGCGGTGCACCATGAGCCCTCGTATGGCTCGACAGGAATCCGAAGGGCAGCCAACGGCGGTAGATGTCCTCGGGCGAGGCAGTGACGAAACCACCCATATCGTGACTCCAGAACGAGAAGCCGCTCAGTCCGAAGCTCAGACCGCCACGCAGGTCACCCAGCAGGCCGATATTGTTCGTGGCTGCATCGCCGCCCCAATGCAGAGCGTAGCGTTGTGAGCCTGCCCAGGCCGAGCGGGCCCAGATAATGCCCTCGCCAGGATGATTCTTCTCTACCACCTCCCAAAGGGCTTTGTTATAGCGCAGCGGATAGATATTATGCTCATAAAGGCCGCCCTTGCCGCTATGGTAGAAGCCGTTGTAGGGAGCCGCCTCGCCGAAGTCGCACTTGATGGTCGAGACACCCTGTTTCATCAGTCCCTCGATCTTCGACTGATACCAGATGACCGTCTCCGGATTCGAGAAGTCGAGGATGGCATCCTCTACAGGCATGCCTCCGTCAGCATTATGGACATGGAGATCTTCTCTGACAATCTCACCAAAGAAACGGTTCTTTGGCGTGAAGTAGGGCAGTTGCCACAGACAAGTGTGGAAACCGTCAGCAGAGAGTTGTTTGAGCATACCCACGGGATCGGGGAAGCGGTCTTTGGCAAACTCGTAGTCGCACTGCCAGTCGGTGCCGAACCAGCCTGTGTCGAAGTGGATGACGTCGGCGGGAATCTTGTGGGCACGCAGTTGATGGGCAATGTCGAGGCCCTCCTCTTGCGAGAAATAGGTGATACGGCTCATCCACGTGCCGAAGCTCCACAAAGGCAGCATGGGCGATTTGCCCGTAATGTCGGTATATTCATTCAGGATATCCTTCGGCTCGCCGAAGAACACGAAGAGGTCAATTTGTTCATCCGCCATAAACAGGCGCTGGGCACCGATGTAGGAGGCGCCGAAGTCGGCAGTAACGGGGGCCGAGGTGTGCATGAAGATGCCGTAGCCGCGATTCGAGAAGTAGAAAGGCACAGGTTTGTACATGCCGTCGGTCTCAGGACCCTGAGGGTCGGTGACGCTGAGGTGCACCTTCTGGCCCACCTTGTTCAGCGAGGTGAACGACTCGCCACAGCCATAGATGCGCTCGCCTGGCGACAGCAGGAACACGGGATTCACGCTGCGTGAGTTGTCAGATCCGCGCTTGATAAACGAGAAGGGCAGCAGCTTTACCTGTGTCGAGTCGTTGTCGATGATGTGGCGGGTCTGCGTCAGGATCTTGCCCTTGGCATCCTTCAGCACAATGCGGAAGGGGTAGCGCTGAATCTCGATGCAGCCATACTTCGTCTGATAGGCTATCTTCTCATCGTTGGCAGTCGTCTTCAGTCCTCCTTCAATGTTCCGCAGTTCAGGCAACTTCTTCTTGAAGGCCTCGCAAAACATCACATCATGCGTATCCTCGATCCTTTTATATGCTGGCGATGTCTCCATCCTGATCCTCACCGTCCTTGGCGTGATAAATTGTATCCAGATCCGTAGTGACGGGTCGTTCTCATAAGCGGCATCGGGGAAGTCGAGCATCTGCATCCTCACGGGCCAGTAGCCGTTGAGGTTGAACGCCTGACGGGGCGACAGTCTGTAGCGTTTCCACTGTAGGAAGCCTAAGCCCCGTTCCGTATTGAAACCGTCAAGTGAGTCGGCCAGGAAATAGGTGTTCGACAGGTCGTAGAAGTCTGTCGACATGTCTTTCTGCATACACTGCAGGTATTGCACTCCCGCATTTGTCTGGATCTGGGCCTGTACGGCTGTCACGCCACAGATGGCGCAGACCATCGCTGCTATGCTTTTCATCAAGGATTGTTTCATTGTTTTATTTAGTTTAGGCCACAAAGTTAAGCAAAATAATTTGAAGTTCAAAACTTCCAGCAGATTTTTTTGCATGATGCCGACTTCCACGAACTATATTTTGTCTCATAAACCTTGTTTTTTGTATTTGTAGAACTCGTTAACCAGACTCTTGTAGCCCAATTGCTTAAGCTGGGCATAGTCGGTTCTGTAATTGCCCTTGTTGTGTTTCCCCGTGCTCAGGAAGCGGATATTTTGTTGAAGGTAATGGTCGATCTCCTTGAGGCCGTTGGTGTTGTTGATGACTGGGAAGAACCACCTTGACCATGTGAGGACTTCGGTATCGTCGTCCTCGAAAAACACACGGTTGAAACGGTTGATGAGCGCTTTCATGGCCTTTTCGGGCTCTATGTGCTTTTTGTTACGCCAACGCATCAGCGACCTGGTGGCACGTTTGATTTTGCCTTTTATCTTTTTCTTGGTGGCTTCCGAAATGTCGATGCTGTGGGCATGACACTTGAATCCTAAGAATTCGTAAGCATCATCGGGCGTATATGTATTCTCCTTGTCGGGGTTGACCTCAAGCCGGTATTGCCTGAGAAATTCCGCCATTTTCCTTTTATAGGTCTCCAGCGACTCCTCATCGGGCGCAAACAGGATGATATCGTCGGAATAGCGCGCATAAATGACGTTGGCCTCATGGAAATAGCGGTCCACCTCTTTTAAATAGACATCGGCCAGGAAGGGTGAGGTGGGAGTACCGGCCATCACCCCGTGGTTTTCAACGATGGTTTCTCCGTTGAAGACAACCCTGTTGTCGGTCAGCATGTTCTCAAAGAAACGGTACAGAAGCGGATCATCGGCCATCATCTCCGCCAACATCGGCAGT
>JAFZAP010000107.1 GCA_017557185.1 Prevotella sp. | reverse complement strand
TCGGGTCTCTTATTTTTTTGATTCTTTCGAATCCTAGAAGCAGGGTTAATTACTTAGCTGCAACACCGCTGCGCTTCTCCTTGATGCGGGCCTTCTTACCCGTGAGGTTACGCAGATAATACAGCTTTGCGCGACGCACCTTACCACGCTTGTTGATTTCGATGCTGTCGATGTTCGGCGACTCGATGGGGAAGATACGCTCAACACCCACGGTACCCGACATCTTGCGAACAGTGAAGCGCTTCTTCTTACCCTCACCCGAGATGCGGATCACCACACCGCGGTAGAGCTGGATACGCTCCTTCGAACCCTCGACAATTTTGTAAGCGACAGTGATGGTATCACCAGGACCAAAGCTGGGGAACTCCTTGCCGGTTGCAAATGCTTCTTCAGCAACTTTGATTAAATCAGTTTTCATTTCTTCTTAATGAATTAAAAGTTGTTTGTCTCACCAACGCAACATGGCTCATGACTCGTCCACGACCAGCGGTTACGCCGAAAAGCGGGTGCAAAGGTACAACTTTTAGTTGAGAGATGAAAGTGAAGTGTTGAAAGTTTTTGTCATAATAGCGGTGTTTTTAGAATTTTTAACTTCTCAAGCCATCTTTTCATGCAAAGACATTTCTGCATTTCAAGCTTTCTTTGTATTTTTGCAGAGGAATTTAAACCTAAATACAATATGAAGTATATCAAGCTTTTAGGAGCGTTACTGCTCCTCACATCGTGTACAACCCACTACCATATGGCGGGTATTGAGCGTTCGCGCATGCTCATCGACAAGCGCTACGATGCCAATCCGAATGCCCAGGCACAGGCCTTCATCGCTCCCTACCAACATCAGGTGGATTCGATCATGAGTCCTGTGGTGGGACGTGCAGCGAAATACATGGCTGCCTATAAGCCTGAGAGTGAGTTGTCGAACCTGCTTTCGGATGTGCTGGTATGGGCAGGCAAGCCATTTGGCGAGGAGCCCGATTTCAGTGTTTATAATCTTGGTGGCATCCGCGCTGCCTTTGCCGAAGGTACCGTCACCTATGGAAATGTTGTCGACGTCGCACCTTTCGACAATAAGATTTGCTTCCTTACGCTCACGGGCGAGAAAGTGCTGGAACTCTTCTCTCAGATTGCTGCGCGCGGAGGTGCTGGCGTGAGTCACGGTGTGGAGTTGCACATCGGCAACGGGAAGTTGCTGTCAGCACGCCTGAACGGAAAGGAGATCGACCCGCAGGCCAGCTACCGCGTGGCAACGCTCGACTATCTGGCACAGGGCAACGACGGACTGCTCGCCTTCAAGGACGGCACAAATGTGGTGTCGCCGAAGACGGAAGAGAACAACGTGCGCTTCATCATCATGGACTACTTCCGTGCAGAGACCGCTCAAGGACGTTCCGTCGATGCAAACATCGAAGGAAGGATAATAGTTGATAATTGATAATTAAAACTAACTCATATGTCACACCATAGATCAATCCTGTTGGCAGTCCTGCTGATGCTCACCATGAGCACACAGGCACAGAAGCAGCGACAGCTGCTCATCTTGCACACCAACGACACACATAGTTGCGTCATGCCGCTTAGCGAACAGCTTGCCGATACGATGTTGGCAGGTCGCGGCGGATTCCTGCGTCGCATCGCCATGCTCAACGAAGAACGTCAGAAGAATCCCGACCTGCTCTATTTCGACAGTGGCGACTTCAGTCAGGGTTCGCCCTACTACACGCTCTTCAAGGGAGATGTGGAAGTCGGACTGATGAACCAGATGGGCATCGATGCCTCAACGATCGGCAATCACGAGTTCGACTTCGGACTGGAAAACATGGCTCGCATCTTCCGAATGGCGAACTTCCCCATTCTCTGTTCCAACTACGACTTCACAGGAACGGAACTGGAAGGACTCGTGAAGCCCTATACTATCATCAAGCGCAAGGGAGTGAAAATCGGCGTGTTCGCCCTGAATCCGCAGATGGAAGGCCTCGTGTCGCAAAAGAACTATGGCAGCATTCGCTATCTCGACCCCGCCACCTGTGCCAACAAAATGGTACAGCTATTGAAGAAGCAGAAGAAGTGCGACCTGGTGATCTGCATCAGCCACCTGGGATGGGACGATACGCCACAGGAAGAACGTGCTGGCCGCGCAGAGAGCGACAACAGCGCCATCGCCAAGACACGCGGTATTGACCTCGTCCTCGGCGGACATTCCCACACCTACTTCGAGGAGTTGCAATACATCACCGACCTCGACGGACGCCGTGTGCCTGTCGACCAGAATGGCAAGCATGCCATCTATATCGGACGCATGACCGTTACCATGCAGAAATAAAGGAATACCAAACTCTGAGCAATGCTTTCGTGCAAACGGAGCATTGCTTTTTTGTTGGCAACTATATACTGTTTGACCCCAGAAGTGTAGGGACGCGACGTGTCGCGTAAATGGATGATGTCCTCGCCAGTAACGCGGCACGCCGCGTCCCTACATGAGCTTAATGCCTGTCAAATTCCCTACAAGGTCTTATTTATAGTTTCCTTTTTGTATGCGGAGCATTGCTTTTTTGTATGCGGAACATTGCTCTTGTGTATGCGGAGCATTGTTTTCATGTATGTGGAGCATTGCCCTCGTGTAGCTATCTCAATGCTCCCTTTCAGTAAATTAACTTAATTTGATCGGTAAATTAACTTATTTTACTCAGCAAATTAACTTATTTTACTTGGTAAATTAACTTAATTTACTCCACAAATTAACTTAATTTACTGCACAATTTAAGTTGATTTACTAAATAAGGTCATTGCTCTGGCATAACGGGAGCATGCAAACAGAACAATAAAAGCATGCCTCTAGCGACATAAAAGCATTGCTGCAGGGGCTAAATGCATATAATTGCCGATTGGTTTCTTATACTATGGGAAAAATAATGCAGATAACTTGATACAGCACTGAAAGTGCGACAGAACACAGGCAGGGGTGGAGCAAAGTGAAGCCCCTGCTAAAAGGGCAATAACAAAACAGAACCTCGAAGGGGTGACAGAAATTCTGTCGTACCTTCGGCACTTAATTTCTTCTGGCATCAATAGCAGGGGTTACGTGCTGCGCACTTCACACCCTGCCTATAATCTTAACGCCCCGTCGGGGCTTTAACGATGAAACAATTTGTATTTCAGCTCATCTCCTATATCATTCCTCATACAATTACCAAACTTGATACTAGGTGAACGATAATATATGTGTGTTTCATAGTATTTCTATTGGACTCCTGTCCGATCTCTACCATCTAAAATAACAAGCAAAAAAAATGGGCGCCGCTGCGCCCTACCTTGTTAACCTTAAATCTAATACTATGAAAAACACACCGCAAATATACTTATTTATCTCAACCACTGCAAATAATTCATGTAAAAACATCGCTAATTTAAATATAATTCACAATTACCCGTCCGTAATTAATATTCATAAACATAAACTTAAACATTTTTGATACAAAAAGTAACAAATCAAATCTTTTTTCGACGAAACTGCTACGAATTGAAAGCGGACGCGCGTTCTCATGCCAATCTTACCACCTTGATGAACCTACTGTGCCAGCCCCACCCGCGAAGGGTGGATGAAAGTGACGACATCGCGTGAAAAGTGTAAACGCCTACAGCGGTATAAAAAGCCCACCCAGCGTAGCCCCCCTTTCCTTCCCTCCCAAGGGAGGGTTGGGGAGAGAGGAACCTAGGCCATATCTTTTAGAGTCTGGGAGTTATGACATTAACCAACATTAACTCGCGGGAAATTGCTGTTTCTTTGGTGGTCTGCTCCAAACGCACTATATTTTGACACTATGTTAATCAAAAACAAGTTGCACCCGTAGCACCGGCGGCACCACGGCACGCGGTGCCAAGGTCCTATTTCATTCGTTGTATTAGATAAATTGACTATATAATTAATGATAATTAGTGGTTAATTTGTGGAAATTAGTGTCGAAAAAACGCGTAAATCTTAAGGGGGCAAAAGTATATAGTTACCATAAATAATGGGAAAATATGGCTTAAAATGAGGAAAAAGGCCCGAAATTTGTTACAATTTTTTGGCGATTTATCGTTTGTTAACGCGGGTCAAACGCCCTGCCACTCTGGATTTCTTGCAAAAACAACCCCTCAAAAAACTGTAACAATGTTAAACCGATTTAACACTAAAAACCTTGCAGCATATACTTTTTTCTCCTAACTTTGCCAACGGGAAGTCCGAGAAAGCATCGGCAACCTCATATATTATTAATAATGTAGAACCCAAAAACCATACTGCAATGAAAAAGTTAGTTTACATCCTCGGCAGTCTGTTCCTGCTTTCTGCAGGTTTTGCAGCCTGCTCCTGCGAATCGGAAGATCCGCCAGAACAGCCGAATTCGCACCAGGACGAGACACCTGTTGACAGCACCTTAATCAACAACCACTCTTCGAAGGTTGACTCTACAGGATCATACACCGTCATTTCCACTGTTGAAGTAAGCGAGGAAGTAAAAGCGTTCTTCGATGAGGCGCTACCAAATGAAAACAGGACACCTGCGTTCTCTTTTTCATCAGAAAACGAAACTGAGTTCATTGTGATTAACTCACAGGGCGAGTTAGAAAGCAGATACAAAGGAGAGAAATCTTTGCCTGAGATTGATTTTGCCAAATACACATTAATAATTGGCAAAGCCTATATGCTTGGAATGACCTACCATGTTGAATCATTAGAGATTCACAAATATGAGTATGATCAAACCTTATGTGTCTTTACCGATAACCCTAGTGGTCTGTTTTGGATGGCGTATAATATGCATTTCTGGGGATTGTTTCCCCATAATAATATGATGATTTCAAATATTATAGTAATTACAAAAGAAGAAGTATCATGAAAAGGGCTGTAAGTCCTGCGCGTCATCGTCGGAGGCGAAGTAGTGGCAACGCAGAAGATACACGTAAAATAGTCCCTTGGCTCACTGCGATTAACGATAATAGGCATTTAGCTTTTTAATTTCTATGGAGATGCGCCCGCTTGACCTTGGTGGTCAGGTGGGCGCTTTTTTGTTTTCACTCCAAGTTTTTTTGTTTTTTCTTTTGCAGCTGGTTGTCAGCTGCACCCGCTATGACTTATTTTTCACAACGCTATGGGTTGTCACTTGAAAAGCATTGAGTTTTGAGGTGAAAAGCATAGAGTTATGAGCAAAAACAGGGGCCTCTCCCCCCGCCCTCCCCCATAGGGAGGGAGCCGGTGTAGCTGGTGCTACGGGTGCAACTCTTCTGGGTTGAACAGTGTCCAAATATAATGGCTTTTGGGCAAACGTGCGCAAAAACGGGTTGAATTGGAATGTTAATAGGTATTAAAACAAGCAGTTTCCCTCCTCCTTGGCGCATTTCGATGCTGCTATGCTGCGTTCAAAATGTAATTGTTGGGGAGTGGAACTGTAAACTCGTCATCTAGGATAAAGACAAAAAAAATGGGGCTCCGCTGAGTCCCAATCTACTTAACCTTAAATCTAATACCATGAAAAACACGTTGCAAAGGTAACGATTTTGTTCTTTTCCCGCGCAAAATGTGTCAATTTATTCCTAAAACACGTCTTTTTCTTGATATATATCAAGTCTCATCGATGATGACAACACCGAGCTGCTTCTTTCCATCCATGAGGATGCGCAACGGCTTCGGCAGACGCACGTGGCGGATGAACTCCGTCTCGTTGACTGCCGGCAGGTTGTCAAGGAGTTCCTTGCGGAAGAACGAGGTGCGGCCGGTGTTCTCGCCATCGGTATTGACGAACTGTGCATCCTCAGCCGACTGCGAACCTTCGGGCGATGTGGCATTCTCGGCATCGATAGTGAAGTAGCCCACGCCAAGCGATGTGAGGTTCTGGAAGAAATGCGTGCCCTGCGAGGGATCGATACGATAGTTGGGGAGCGCCACCTCGGCGATGATGCGTGCACAGGAGATGTGCGGCCACTTCACAGGAATGCCCAGCCACGGATCGCTGGAACCCCAACGGCCAGGTCCCACGAGGGCATAGCAGCCTCCCGATGCCAGGAACTGCTGATTGAGCTGTTCTATCTGCACGGCGATCTCCGGATTGTTGGCTGCGTTGTAGTTTTCGCCCGTTTTCACATAGACCACATCGCAGACATCTTCGATGATGCCGTGACCGAGCGTATTGTCAGAGCGCAGCAGACACGAGCTATCGCTGATCGCCCGGAGGTCTTCGTCGACCGACAGCATGTTATCGACGATGGGACGAATCTGCAAGAGGTAGAAATCGGCCTTTCCTCCCCTGAGGTCGCAGGCAAACTCAATCTCCACAGGTCGCTTCATGGCATCGGCACCGCAACGCATCGCCTCCTGCAGAATCTCGGGCAACGGCATGACATTCTGCTGCAGTACTCCACTGAACGTGATGACCTTGCGTCCACCTTCATAGATGCCGTCGCGGATGACCTGATCATAGGGGTCGTAGGTAGAAGCGATGCCATAGAGCGTGCCGTCGGAGTCGGCTTCCTTCACTTTCAAGTTAAGGATGTTGAAGCCGTCGTCGACCTTGAAATCCTGGCTGACATCGGAACAGTCGAGGGCATAGAAGCGTGTCTGCGTCTGGCGCAGGGCGAAATCGAGTTCGCTGGTCTGCAATACCTGATTGGGATGATAGGGCGACACGCGCAGGGTCTGTCCGCCGTCGACGATGTACTTGCCCAACCCGAGTGCGAGCTGAGCGATGCCCTCCTCTGCCTTCTCATCGCCGATGGGATAGTAGTTAAGCGAGCGCAACACACCACTGAACGTCGGATAGAAGCGTTCGCCATGCTGACTGCCGACGACCTCCTGCAGGATGACTGCCATCTTCTCTTGGTCGATAACGTTCGAAGTGGCTGTCATATAGGCCTTCGAGTCGCGGTAGTAGACCGATGCATAGACACTCTTAATGGCTGCAGCCAGCATCTGCAGCATCTGGTACTTGTCGCTGAGCCAGGGAATCATGTATGTGGCATAGACACCGGCGAAGGGCTGGTAGTGTGCATCTTCGAGGAGCGAACTCGAGCGAATGGCGATGGGTGAGCGCGTGGCCTCGAAGAATGCGAAGAAGTCGGCAATGAACGCATCGGGTAGCTGTGCATGCAGGAAGTGACGCAGAATCTCTTCATCGGGAATATCGCTGAGGGCGATGGGATACAAGTTGTTCTGTTCCATGAAGCGGTCGAAGACATCGGTGCAGAGCACAACGGTCTTCGGAATCTGCACGCTTACTCCCTCGAACTGATCGAGCTTGGGATTGCGCTTGATGATGCTGTCGAGGAAAGCCAGACCACGACCCTTGCCGCCCAGCGAACCGTCGCCGATGCGTGCGAAGTGGGCGTATTTATCGAAACGTCCGCGGTCGAACACAGCCACGACGCCCTGATTCTTCATGTGGCGATACTGCACGATGGCGTCAAAGATGATCTGGCGGTGAGCATCGACATCCTGCAACTTCCGCCAGGTGACGGTCTTCAGGAACTGTGACACGGGGAAGATGGCGCGCGCTGTGAGCCAGCGGCTCATGTGGTTGCGCGAGATGTGATAGAGCATGGCCTCGCGCGGGATGATGAAGATGTTGTCCTGCAGCTCCTTCAGGTTGCTGACACGCATAATCTCCTTTCGCGTCACTGGATCACGGAAGATGAAGTCGCCGAAGCCCATGTGCTCCTCGAGGATATGGCGCAGGTCGATGCTCATCTTCTTCGAGTTCTTGTCGACGAAGTGGAAGCCCTCGGCCTCTGCCTTCGCGCGGTTTTCACTTTCAGAACTCTCCATGATAAGCGGCACGAATTCGTCGCGCTCACGGATGGCACGCAGCAGTTTCAGTCCGGCCTCAGGATCTTTCTCGATACCCGACAGGCCTTCACCCGAACGCGACGGGCTGTCGGTGGTCTTCATGGGGAAACGCACGTCGCTGATGACACCCAGCACGTTGTCGTGGAACTTCTCGTAGATGGCCCATGCCTCTTCGTAGCTACGTGCCAACACCACCTTGGGCCGTCCGCGCATACGCATGGTTGCTGAGTGGGGATTCAGGGCCTCTGTGGAGAAGTGCTGACTCTGGATGAGCAGGTAGTTATAGAGGTTGGGCAGAATGGACGAATAGAAACGGATGCTGTCCTCGACGAGGAGGATGAGCTGCACGCCTGCTTCCTGGATGTCGTGCTCCAGATTCATCCGGTCCTCGATGAGCTTGATGATGGAGAGGATGAGGTTGGTGTTGCCGAGCCAGCAGAAGACGTAGTCAAACATTGACAGGTCCTCGTCCTGCATGCGGCGGGTGATACCGTGGGAGAACGGCGTGAGCACCACGCAGCGCACCTCGGGGTCTTCAGCCTTGATCTGTCGGGCCACCGAGAAAGCGTCGTTGTCGGCATTACCAGGCATCGTGATGACCAGGTCGATATGGGTGGAGGCCATCACCTCGCGGGCCTCCTCGATGGTTGACACCTGTGTGAACGTAGGCGGATAGCGAAGTCCCAGCTCCACATACTCGTTGTAGATCTTCTCATCGACACGGCCGTCGTCCTCAAGCATGAAGGCATCGTAGGGATTGGCTACGATGAGCACGTTGTAGATGCGCCGCATCATCAGATTGGCAAAGGTCACGTCCTTCAGCAGGAACTGACTCCACTGTTCGGGTATTCTATTCTCCATATTGGTTCAATGCGCCTGCGGCGCGGTTCAAAATGTTCAAAAGTTCAAGAGCGCCTGTGGCGCGGTTCAAAGGTTCAAAAGTTCACTTTTACAATAACGGTGCCAACAGCCTCACCAGCGATTCCCATAGACGCTGGTGGAACGGCCGGTTGTGGATATCGCTCAGCTCCTCGGCACGCATGCAGCAGCGCTCATCGTCGAGGAAGACAGCCTTCATGCGCAGGGCCACGTCGCGGTCATAGACGAACAGGTTCGACTCGAAATTGTTCTCGAACGAGCGGAAGTCGATATTAGTGGAACCGCAGGTAGAAAGCAGGTCGTCGCTGACGAGGAGCTTGGTATGGTTGAAGCCAGGCTTGTAGAAGAGGATGTGCACGCCCGACTCAATGACCTCCATGAGATAGGAGCGCGACGCCCATTCTACGAGCTTCGAGTCGACATGGAGCGGCACCATCAGCCTCACATCGACACCCGAGAGGGCTGCCGTACGCATGGCGAAGAGAATAGGCTCGGTAGGCAGGAAATATGGTGTCTCCATATAGACATACTGGCGGGCTTCGAGCAGGATGCGCACATAGCCTTGCATGATATCGGGCCAGGGCGAGGTGGGATTGCTCGTGACGAGCTGTGCCAGACCGCTTCCCGACTCCTCGGCACGCGGATAGTACTCACGACCGCTGACAAGTGTGCGGTCAACGAAATACCAATCGACGAGGAAGGCTCGCTGCACCGCATAGACGGCACCGCCAACCACACGCAGGTGGGTGTCGCGCCAAGGGGTGACCTGTGTGGTTTTCCCGCGTTTCTTCTTCGTCTTTCCCTTCACGTAGCGCAGGGCGATGTTCATACCTCCGACGAAGGCTTCGCGGCCGTCGATGACACACAGCTTACGGTGATTGCGATAGTTGATCTTACTCGTGAAAGCAGGGAAATGAACTGGCATGAAAGCACGCACGTCGACTCCGGCCTCGCGCAACCGCTCGAAGAACCTTGTCGGCACACGCCAACAGCCCACATCGTCGTAGATGAGCCTCACTTCAACACCCTGCTTAGCTCGATCGATGAGCGCATCGCTCACCAACCGACCCAGCGGATCGTCCTCGATAATATAGGTGTCAATATGGATGTGATGACGGGCCTGTCCGATGGCACGCAGCAACGCCAGGAAGTAGTCATGACCCGTTGTGTAGATATCAATATTGTTGTCCTTGAACGGCAGCGCCATCCCTTCGTTGATGAACTGCTGCACCAGTGTTCGATTGGTATCGGGAATAGTCAGGTCGCGCTGTTCGGCAAACTCCAGCATCGAGCGTTTTGTCAGTTGGTCGAGGCTCTGCTGACTGATCATGCGTTCCTTTCGCGTGTTCTGACCGAAGAAGAAGTAAAGGATGATTCCCACAACAGGCATGAACGAGAGCACCAGAATCCATGCCATAGCCTTTGCGGGCTGACGGTTATCCATCAGGATGGTGACCATCGTTCCGACTATCAGCAAGCCGTAAGCAGCCAGGAATATCCAGTGCAGGTAGTTCACGCGGGTTGATATGTTGAGGGGTTATAGGATGATATTGCTACCCAGTTTGCGGGCAAGGGCGTTGCGGAGTTCCGACTGGTCCTTGAACTCCTCCATGAGCTGTTGCAGTCGATTGGCATCGTTGGTGGCAGCCGCTATCTCGCGACGTATCTCCTTCAATCGGCGGTCGAGATAATCCATGCGGAAATCGAGCACGAGATGCTGTGTGCGCTGTCGGAGTGCCTCTTCATCGTTGCGCGGCTGCTGGCTGTCGGCCAGGAGAATCTTGTCCATCGCCATTTCTGTGGCAATGCGGCTGATGTTGATGTTATCGTGGTTGATGAAGTATTTTTCTGCAACGAATCCCGGCTCAACACTATGGGCAGCAGCCTCACTGAGGATTTGGTTGTAGAGGTCGTTACTTAAAGTCAGACCATCGACACTGAGATTCAGGCTGATGTATTGCGCAATGCTGAGGTTATAGGTATTGCCATCTTCATCGGAGAGGTTCTCGAAGACCACCTTCTCTCCGTGACGAATGATGTGCTGGATGATCATCTGCTCAACAGGCGAGGGACCACTCTTCTCAACCTTCGGCTGGCTGACGGCTGCAGGCCGCGGGTTCTCGCTGGCGGGCACTTGGCGCACCGCCGATTGTCCCTTTCGCTCTCTGATGAACTTATTCATCTGGCTGATGAGTGTTGCCTCTGCGATGCCCATGCGCTGCGAACAGTCGTGGATATAGGTGTCGCGCAAAATGGGATTCACCACCATCGAGATGCTTTGCACAATCGAGTTAATGGCATTCGCGCGCTTCAGCGGGTCGCGCTCATTACGCAGCAATAGGTCGGTCTTGAACTGTATGAAGTCCGTCTGATGCTCAACGATGTACTGGCGGAAGTCGCTGGCGGTGTTCTTTCGGGCAAAGGAGTCGGGGTCTTCGCCATTGGGCAGCAGTAGCACCTTCAAGTTCATACCCTCGGCGAGCAGCATGTCGGTACCGCGCAAAGCAGCATGGATGCCGGCCTCATCGCCATCGTAGAGCAAGACGATGTTCGAGGTAAAGCGGTGTAGAATACTGATCTGATGGTTTGAGAGTGCCGTTCCCGAGTTGGCCACGACATTCTCGATGCCTGCCTGGTGCATTGCGATAACGTCGGTATAGCCTTCCACCATATAGACGCAGTCTTCCTTGGCAATAGCGCGCTTGGCCTGATAGAGGCCATAGAGTTCGTGGTCCTTGTGGTATATCTCAGAGTCGGGGGAGTTCACATACTTCTGTTGCACTCCCTTCGTGGCGGCATCGAGCTTTCGGCCACCGAATCCCACCACCTTACCCGAGACACCTATCCACGGGAAGATGACGCGTCCTGCATAGCGGTCGATGAGTTCACCGCGCTCGTTTTTATAGCAGATGCCCACCTTCTCAATGAATTCCTCCTTGTAGCCCTTTTCCAACGCGGAACGCCCGAAGGCATAGCGGTCGTTGAGGTCGAAGCCCAACTGGAACTTGCGAATGATGTCGTCGCGGATGCCGCGCTGCCGGAAGTACTGTTTACCGATAGCCACGCCGTCAGGATGGTTGTGGAGGATGTCCTCGAAGTATTTCAGGGCATACTCGTTGATGATGAACATCGACTCGCGTTCGCTCTGCTCGCGCTTCTCTTCATCGCTGAGCTCGCGTTCCCTTATCTCGATATGGTATTTCTTGGCCAGCCAACGCAGTGCCTCGGGATAGGTCATCTGTTCGTGCTCCATGATGAATGAAACAGGCGTACCACCCTTGCCACAGCCGAAGCAGTGACAGCTGTTGCGAGCCGGCGACACCATGAACGACGGTGTTTTCTCATTGTGGAACGGGCATAAGCCCTTATAGTTCGCACCACTCTTCTTCAGTGTCACGAACTCCGATACCACCTCCACGATATTGGCAGCATCTTTGATTTTCTCTACGGTCTGTCTGTCAATCATTGCTAGTAGAGGGCAAAGTTAGCACAATTCGGCCAACTGGCAAAATAAATTATGATTTATTTCAGATTGTCGGGTAGCAGATATGCGGCCAGCGGACTTTTCATCTCGCGCAGACCACGTGCCACACTCTGTGCGTTGAGCCGTGCACCGGCCTTTGAGGCATGGGTGTGGTCCTTTTTGAAATAGCGGTTGCCGCAGCGCTCCTTGATTTTCGCGATGCGAGCCGTTGCCTTCTCCTTGTTCTTCGGCAGACGCTTCACGGCAAACTCGCGGTCGAGCACATCGGCAGAAAGGTTGTGCAGGTCGAGGAAGTCAACACCCGTCGCATCAACCACCTCGCGATACCAGTGGCCATAGGTGTCGTTACGACGCTCGACACGTCCTCCTGGCCACTCGTTGCGCGGTGTCAGCGAGACGAGGATAGGCGTGGCGCCCTTCTCGCGGGTATCGTCGATCATCTTCTTCAGATACCACCCGAAGCTATATACCACCTCGTAACGGCCGTCCTTCTCCATTTTATATACGTGGCAGGTGTCGTAAGCAGCAGCGATGACACCGCGCTCCTTCGCGTCAGTGATGGGACAGATGTCGTTATGTCCGAACTCAATGAGCACGTAGTCGCCCGGACGAAGCGAGTGATAGACCATGTCCCACAGACCTTCACGAATAAAACTACGTGTGGAGCGTCCGGCACGGGCAGCGTTGATAGGGGTTATCTTCGACTCGTCGAATACCTCTGCCGCCAGTGCTGCCCACCCCCACATGCCATCATCGTCGTTGTCGGCATTCTTCACCGTTGAGTCGCCGGTGAAGAAGACGAAGGGCTTGTTGCTGGTAGTGATATTTTTCTGTGGGATGTCGACCTTCATCATCGCCTTCAGCGTCGTCAACTGCGGGTCACTGCTTCGGAAGATGCCCATAGCGGCATTGTGTGCATTCATCTCGGCACCGAACTTCGAAGTGTGAATCTTATCGCCGAAGAAATGGTACTGCTGCTTCCAACGGCTGTAGCCATCGAGTTGTTTTGCAGACATTTCGTTCAGGTCGACATAAGGCACATCGAGTTCCTTCGACAGGGTTGCCAGCCACTGCGACTCCGGCTTGCGCACGATGTGTCCGTCTTCATCGAAAGCATCGCGAGGCGTGAGCGACATCAGAATAGGATGCGCACCACGGGCACGTATCTCACCGACATATCTGCGGATATAGTTGCCGTAGCTGTAGACGGTGTCCTGACACTGCGTACGCTGATTGAAGCCAACAACCATCGTGTCGGGGTCGAGTCCGGGAATAACGCCACGTGCTCGCCTCTGGTCGAAGAACTCAGCACCGTCGTTATGGCCGATGCTCACCAACACCCAATCGCCTGCTTTCAGCGAGTCCCGGATGGCAGGCCACAGATCCGTGTAGAACGTGCGGGTAGACATTCCGCCCAGAGCCTGATTCTCCACGGTGATTTTTCGGGCGTCGAAGTACTTCGGGAAATAGTATCCCCACCCCCACTGTCCGTTGGAGCCGTCACCGCGCGTACCATTTCGCATCGTTGAGTTGCCGATGAGGAACATCACAGGATTCTGTCCGACACGGGTCGTTCCAGGCGACGGCCGCGACATCAATGCCTTCGCTATGGAGTCTGGCGTATTGTCAACGACCACCTCTCCCTTATCCGCAGACTTCTCCGTCGGATCAGGAAGATTGTCGAATCCCTGTGCATAGGCCAGCAACGGCAACAGCAGCATGGCCAGCAACGACTTCAGATAGCGATGACACATTTTACACCAGATGCTCAATCAGGTCGGCACGTTCGCCGGGCAGCATATCGATGACGGGAAGTTCAACCATCGTGTAGCAACCAGGCTGCTGACGCAGCGAGGCACGAGCCACATTAACGAGCACCTGAGCTGTTAGGGCAGGGTTGTTGATCTGCATATTGAACTCGAAACGCTGGTTCTGCGTCTTTCCTGAGACGCCCTTGCGCACGAGGTTCACGCCGTGACCCATATCGCGCACGTCGTCGACACTCTCCACAGCAAACACGTGGGTTTCGTCGCTGGCGAAATATGGATCGGCCTTGATGGCTTTCGTCACATCGGCAAGCTCGGCACCCGGCTCCAGCTCCACATACACCATGCGGCGATGAATGCCCTCGCCAAGCGGAATAGTCACCGACAAGGCATTCTTCACACCTTCCTTCGAGCGTACACAGACAGAGTGGCCCATCGACATGCCCGGGCCGAAGTTTGTATAGCTCAGACCCTTCGGGGCAAGGCTCTGCATCAGTGTGCGGACAATACTGTCGCTGCCTGGATCCCAACCGGCTGCAATCACGGCCACAGTGCCCGTCTGCTTGCAGATTTCCATCAGGCGCTCGCGATAGCCGCGAATATTCGTATGGATATCGAACGAGTCTACTGTGTTTATGCCGAGAGGCAGGATCTGCTTGGCAAATTCTTCGCACGAACGCGTAGGAGTTGCGAGAATCGCCACGTCCACGTCTTTCAGCTCGCGGATATCGCTCACCACCTCGTAGGGTGTCAGCTCCAGCGGTTTGTTCTCTGCTCCGTGACGACGTACGATACCTGCAATCTCAAAATCCTTTGCTGCTTCCAATGCCTCCACAGCGAAGCGACCAATGTTGCCGTAACCAACGACGGCTGCTCTGATTTTCTTCATGTCCTTTATAGTTTTGTGGGTTTGTTGAATTGTCATGCAAAATTACAACATTTTGTCGAAAAAGACTGCACAAACCTCGAAAAATGTGCACAATCATTTCATTTTTGTGCGTTTTTCCTCGTTTCATTTGGTCGGCAGACAAAAAAAGAGTAATTTTGCACCGCTTTTCAAAGGATATAGTTATAACCTATTATATTTATGGCATTAAAAATTGTTGTGCTGGCCAAGCAAGTGCCAGACACCCGAAACGTGGGTAAGGATGCGATGACTGCCGAAGGAACGGTAAACCGCGCCGCCCTACCCGCCATCTTCAACCCCGAAGATTTGAACGCACTGGAACAAGCCCTTCGCTTGAAGGAGTTGCACCCAGGCTCAACAGTAGGAATCCTCACGATGGGTCCTCCGCGTGCAGGTGAAATCATTCGTCAAGGTCTTTACCGAGGTGCCGACACCGGTTGGCTGCTCACCGACCGTCTCTTCGCAGGTGCCGACACCCTCGCCACCTCGTATGCCCTTGCCACAGCCATCAAGAAGATTGGCGATGTGGACATGGTGATTGGCGGACGTCAGGCTATCGACGGCGACACCGCGCAGGTGGGTCCGCAGGTGGCACAGAAGCTGGGCCTGAACCAGGTGACTTACGCCGAGGAGATTCTCAAGGTGGAGGATGGCAAGGCTCTCATCCGCCGCGTCATCGACGGTGGTGTGGAAACTGTTGAAGCTCCGCTGCCCGTGGTGGTCACCGTGAACGGAAGTGCTGCTCCCTGTCGCCCGCAGAATGCTAAGCTGGTGATGAAGTACAAGCGCGCTACGTGTCCGATGGAGCGTCCTGCTGAGGGCACCGCCTACGACTACCTCTACGACGAGCGTCCTGAGCTGACGTTGAATCAGTGGAGCGTGGCCGACGTCGATGGCGACGTGCAGCAGTGCGGTCTGAATGGCTCGCCCACAAAAGTGAAGGCCATCAAGAACATCGTGTTCCAGGCAAAGGAGTCGAAGACTCTCACTGCCAGCGATAACGACATCAACGACCTTATCAAGGAATTGTTAAACGAAAAGATTATTGGTTAAGCTATGGAGAATGTTTTTGTATATATAGAAGTGGAAGGCACTCAGGTTGCCGAAGTTTCTCAGGAATTGCTGACAAAAGGCCGTAAGCTTGCCAATGAACTGGGTGTGGAGCTCCACGCTGTTGTTGCCGGTACCGGCATCAAGGGCAAGGTGGAAGACCAGATTCTCCCCTATGGTGTTGACAAGCTGTTCGTCTTCGACGGCGAGGGACTGTTCCCCTACACCTCGGCTCCCCACACCGATATTCTCGTGAACCTCTTCAAGGAGGAGCAGCCGCAGATCTGTCTGATGGGTGCAACGGTGATTGGCCGCGACCTCGGTCCGCGCGTCAGCTCGTCGCTGACCTCAGGTCTGACTGCCGACTGCACCGAACTTGAGATTGGCCCGTACGAGGACAAGAAGAATAATAAGGTGTACGAGAACCTGCTCTATCAGATTCGTCCCGCCTTCGGTGGTAACATCGTGGCAACCATCGTGAACCCCGACCATCGTCCGCAGATGGCAACCGTCCGCTCCGGCGTGATGCAGAAGGCCATCTACGAGGGTGCCTGCAAGAAGGAGGTGGTTTATCCTGAGGTTAGCAAGTATGTCAGCCCCGAGGCTTACGTCGTGAAAGTGCTCACCCACGAGGTGCAGGCAGCCAAGCATAACCTGAAGGGTGCGCCCATCGTGGTGGCTGGTGGTTACGGCATGGGCTCGAAAGAGAACTTCGACATGCTGTTCGACCTGGCTAAGGTTCTTCATGGTGAGGTTGGTGGTAGCCGTGCTGCTGTCGATGCAGGTTGGCTCGACCACGACCGTCAGATTGGCCAGACAGGTGTCACCGTACATCCGAAGGTGTACATCGCCTGCGGTATCTCCGGTCAGATTCAGCACATTGCTGGTATGCAGGACTCTGGCATCATCATCAGTATCAATAGCGATCCCGATGCTCCCATCAACCGCATCGCCGACTACGTGATTGTAGGCACAGTGGAAGAGGTAGTTCCGAAGCTCATTAAATATTATAAGCAGAATAGTAAGTAAAAGCCCCCTCCCGACCTCCCCCAAAAAGGGGAGGAGGAAGGATAACCAAAGACCCATGCCCCTGCAACGGTCTTCCCCCTTTTTGGGGGGATAAGAGGGGGGCTTTAATTATGGCAAACTATTATAGTGACCACCCCGAGATAGGGTTCTATCTCAACCACCCTCTGATGACTCGTATCGTTGAGCTGAAAGAAAAGGGTTTCGCTGATGCGAAAGAATATGACTACGCTCCCGTCGACCTGGGCGATGCCATCGAGAACTACAAGCAGATTCTCGACATCACAGGCGACGTGGCTGCCAACATCATCGCTCCGAACTCCGAGGACGTCGACCTGGAAGGTCCGCACCTTGAGAACGGTCGTATGATTTATGCAAGCAAGACTTTCGAGAACCTCGACGCCACCCGCAAGGCTGGCCTCTGGGGTGTCTCCATGCCCCGTCGCTACGGCGGCCTGAACCTGCCCAACGCCGTGTTCTCGATGCTGAGCGAGATCATCAGCGCCTCCGATGCCGGCTTCCAAAACATCTGGTCGTTGCAGAGCTGCATCGACACGCTCTATGAGTTCGGCTCCGAGGAACAGCGCCAGAAGTACATCCCGCGTGTCTGCGCTGGCGAAGGCATGTCGATGGACCTCACCGAGCCCGATGCCGGCTCCGACCTGCAGCGCGTCATGCTGAAGGCCACCTTTGACGAGAAGGAGAACTGCTGGCGCCTGAACGGTGTGAAGCGTTTCATCACCAACGGCGATAGCGACATCCACCTCGTGCTGGCTCGTTCGGAGGAAGGTACGAAGGACGGCCGCGGCCTGTCGATGTTCATCTACGACAAGCGCAACGGCGGTGTGAACGTGCGCCACATTGAGCACAAGCTCGGTATTCACGGCTCACCCACCTGCGAGCTCACCTATAAGAACGCAAAGGCAGAGCTTTGCGGAAGCACCCGTCTCGGACTTATCAAGTACGTGATGGCACTGATGAACGGTGCCCGT
>JAFZAP010000106.1 GCA_017557185.1 Prevotella sp. | reverse complement strand
CGAAGAGCAGCTCCGCCAGGCATCGAAGAGCGCTGTCTGCAAGATCAACATCGACTCCGACAGCCGTCTGGCTATGACCGCTGCCATTCGTCAGTATCTGGCTGAGCATCCCGATCACTTCGATCCCCGCCAGTATCTGAAGCCCGCCCGCGAGAACATGAAGAAGATGTACATCCACAAGATTGTGAATGTGCTCGGTTCCGACGGCAAGCTCGCTGAGTAAGCACAAGGTAGACCAAAAAAAAACAGAACGCAGATTAATCTACGTTCTGTTTTTTTGCGTCCCTCCACGCTTCGTTGGTTTTATTTCTCAAGAACCTCTTCCTTGATGCTTTCAATACCGCCAGTGAGCGGATTAAGGACGAGTTTTGTTGTGAGCTTCTTGCCGAAGAGGGCACCGCTCAGCGACTCCGTTCCTCCGAACTGTCCGGCATTGAACTCATAGCGGTCGAGCACCTTGTTTTCACAATAGAGGGTGGCATTCACCTTCTGCGGTGTGTTCACGACGAGGCCGATGTCGTCCTTGTCCTTCTTCTCTTTCTTCTGAGCGTCAGCGTCATCAGCAGCCTTCGCATCGGTGTTCACTGTTATATAATAAGGTACTCCCGAAAGGTCGTCGTTGTCGACAAGGCCGAAGTGGCGCGAGAAGCGGAATAACAGCTGGCGCTCGACATTCTCCGTAGGCACAAAGACAAGCGTCACCTCCGTGGTGTCTTTCACGGTGACACCCTCGAACACCTGACGCAGTGCACGCTCCTGTGTGTCAAGACCGTCCATCATGATACGCAGCTGCTGACCGTCGGCAGGCATGAACTCTGCCTGTCCGCGCTGCAGCTGGTTGCGGCTGTCGCGAATGTCATAGATCTCCTGCGCGATGAGCTGTGCCATCTTGGCCGTGCTACCGGCGGTGAGGATGTCCTCACCCATGAAGTCCTTCGGGTTGAGAACCTTCGCCTTGCGTGCCGGCACAAAGGGAACAGGCTCCGCTACGCGCTTCGGTTCGGCATTGATAGCGAGAAGCTGTCCGTTGTCGGTGCGTTCCACGGTGCTGATGGTGTAGCGCTTATCGAGTGAGAGCGTGAAGTGCTTCGCTGTGTCAGGCAAGGCAATATTGTGCATGCTTGTGCCAATGAGACGATAGGTAGTGCAGGCCTCGAGCTGCACATCGTCAAGTTTCATATACCGCTGTGCATAGCCGGCAAACTGTCCAGGCTCGTACTGCGTCTTCTCAACAGTGAGCGTAAACTTCATCGCTGTCTTCGGCAGGTAGTAGCTGGTGCCCTCCATGACCTGCGAGTAGCAAGCCAAGGAAACAATGCTACAAAGCAACAAGGTAGCAACTCTTGCCACGCTGTTGTTTGTCATGCTATTCCTTCTATGATTGATTGTCTGTGCCATATTCTGAATGATCAATTATCAATTAAACGGTTACTCGGTTACTTTGTTAAACGCCTTCGGCAGATACCTGATGAGATCGCCTGCCACGAGGCTCTCCTGACCGAGGTCGCGTACGGCCAAGTCGCCTGCCAGCCCATGCAGGTACATGCCCACTCGACAGGCATCAGCCTGGTTGTAGCCACGTGCCAGCAGTCCGGTGATGATACCAGCCAACACATCACCACAGCCTGCCGTTGCCATGCCGGCATTGCCCGTGGGATTGATGATGACGTGGCTGTCGGGCAGGCAGAGGGCAGAATAATGACCCTTCAAGATGATATACGCCCCAAGGCGCTCGGCCATGTCGCGAGCCTTCGACAACCGGTCGTAGCAGCCGTTGCTGGTTCCGCCCGACAGACGGTCGAACTCGGCAGGATGGGGTGTCATGATAATTCCCTTCGGCAACTGCTGCATCCATGCACGATGATTGGCAAGGATGTTCAGCGCGTCGGCATCAATGAGAATCGGACACTGCGAGCGCCTGATTTGTGCGATAAGGGCGATAGCCGTGTGCTCCTGGATGCCGATGCCTGGTCCCATGCCCACAGCATCGAAAGCCTGCGTGTCGACAGGTTCGGAGAAGTAGCTGTCCTCGTGATCCATCTGCAGCACGGCCTCGGGCACGGAGATCTGCATGATGGAATAATTGCGCTTCGGCGTGCGCACCGTTACCTTGCCGGCTCCCGACCGCAGACAAGCCTTCGTGGCGAGGATGGCGGCACCCGCCATACCATAGCTGCCGGCGATGATGAGTGCATGTCCCATCTGCCCTTTATGGGCGAATTCGCTACGGGTACGGATGCGGCTGCGCACATCGCTCTCCTCCTGCAGGACAAACTGCGCATCGGTGCGGGCAATGAACTCTTGCGACAGACGTATGTCGAGCACGCGCAGCTCTCCCAGGAAGTGCTGGTTGTCGGCCAAGAGCATCGAGAGCTTCTTCTGTCCGAAGGTCAGCGTGAGGTCGGCCTTGATGATATTCGCACGGATGTTGTAGGTATTGTCCTCGGTCATGAGGCCCGACGGAATATCGATGCTCACCACCTGACACTGCGACTGGTTGATGTATTTCACCAACGAGGCGAAACCACCCGACAGCGGCTTGTTCAGTCCTGAGCCGAAGAGTCCGTCGACGACGAGTGTCTCTGCTGTGAGGCGTGGCGGGTCAAAGTCGAGTGTCACCTCGATGAAATCCTTCACGCGGCGCCCGTCACCCAAGCGTTTCTTGTTGATGCTGCACTCGTCGGAGAGTTTGTTGTGGATATTAAACAGATAGGCTGATACCTGATAGCCCTGTTCGCCCAACATACGGGCCACAGCCAGCGCGTCACCGCCATTGTTGCCTGGTCCGGCAAAGACCACGACGGGCGTTCGAGTGTCCCATCGCTCGGTAATCACACGTGTCACAGCCTTCGCAGCACGTTCCATCAGATCGATCGACCGGATGGGTTCGTGCTCTATCGTGTAGGTGTCGAGCTCATGTATCTGAGCCCCTGTAAATATCTTCATATGCCTTTACGAATTGTCTTCTTGTCGCACGACAATGTGTTCACATCGTGCAAAAATACAAAATAATTACTAATCTGCCGACATCTTGTCCATTTTTTTTGTGTTTTCAGATATTTTTCTTACTTTTGTGGTGGAAAAAAGAGTAAAAAACAAAACGTCAACGAAGAACATGAACACAAATACATCAAGAGTTTTGAAAGCGCTGACCATCATCGGCTTACTTCTTTCTACCTTCCCCGTCATGGCGCAGGAGAAGTCACGAGGCATCGGCATCTATCCTGGCGCACCCGAAGAATTCTTCGGACCGCAACTCGTTGATAGCAAGGAATACCGGAATGTGGCACGCGGACGAATAGTGTACCAGTCGTCGGCATTCGATTTCAACATGACCGCACAGTTGCTCACTGATGGTATCGTCGAAAAGAAAGGGATTACCCCTGTCTTCCTGGAGGTGACTACGCCCGACGGACAGCTATCACAGCGGCAGCGCGAGAGCACCATCGACGGCAACGACTGGACGCGCTCCATCGTCATGGGCGAGGACACGTGGCTACAATACGGCTGGCACGGGATGACGATCCGTGCCGATGCCATCCGCCTCATCGGCACTGTTGCCTATCGTGAGGGCGAGGCCACCGACGGCTATCGCATTCGTGTGATGATTTCGAAGGACGGCCGACAGTGGCAGGAAGTGGCACACGACGAGAGCCGGCAATTGCTGGGCAAGCGGTCGTGGGGCATGGTACATTCCGACCCGAACAAAAACGATGGCAACGACAACATGTTGCCGACGCGACGCATAGAGATGGACTTTCCTTTCGGACAGGCACAGTCGTTCAGCTACCTGCGCGTTGAACTATTGATGAAGGGTGCCGTTTATTGGACGTTTACCGAGAATCCCATCACGCTCGATGGCCGACAGGTGGAAAATCTGCTGCCTTCGTCGGGGTTCACCAGTGCTTGGATGACCGTCTCCGACCGCGACGAATGGGCTTGCATCGACCTTGGTGCACCCGCCGATATCAGCAAGGTGAATCTCCATTGGATTGAGAAGCCGCAACGCTTTGAGGTGCAGCTGTCTGACGACGGCGAACACTTCACGACTTCTCCGCTCGACCCGCAGGGGCGCTTTCGCAGCATAGCGGAGAAAGAACCTCCCTCCCTACGGGGGAGGGTTGGGGTGGGGCTCACTCCTAGCAAGGCCCGCTACGTGCGTGTCTTCATTCCCTCGACAGGCAAGACACAACGCGTGGTGCTTTCAGAGATTGAGGTGATGGGACGAGGCGGACTCGTGGCTAAACCCAATCAGAACAATCTCCCTCCCTACGGGGGAGGGCCGGGGTGGGGCTCCCTCAACGGCGGCGACTGGCGTCTGCAACGTGCCTCGCAGGTGAAGGCTACGGGTGCACAGATCTCCAGCAAAGGCTTCGATACCTCTTCATGGACGGTGGCAACAGTCCCCGCTACAGTGCTTATGTCTTATGTGAACGCCGGTGCCCTGCCCAATCCCAACTACGATGACAATCTCATGCTCACGAGCGAGTCGTTCTTCAACAGCAACTTCTGGTATCGTCGCGAGTTCAGCGTGCCTGCCGAGATGCTGGGACAACGAATATTCTTGAACTTCGATGGTATCAATTGGAAGGCTAACATCTGGTTGAATGGACAGAAAGTGGACCGCGTGGAAGGTGCCTTCATGCGTGGCAAGACCGATATCACCCGCTACCTCCACGACGGTGTGAATGTGTTAGCCGTAGAGATAGAAAAGTGTGCCCATCCCGGCAGTGCGAAGCTCAAGAACGAACAGACTACCGACTACAACGGCGGACTATTGGGTGCCGACAATCCCACGTTCCACGCTACTGTCGGCTGGGACTGGATCTCGAGCATCCGAGGTCGCGACATCGGCATCTGGGATGATGTCTATCTGACCGCTTCGCCCTCTGGCTTAACGCTGAGCGATCCCGTCGTGAATAGCAAAATTACGATAAACGGAACAGATACACTCGCTACGATGATGCCAACGGTAGTCGTTGCCAACAACACCGACCAACAGCAGAAGACCGTGCTGAGTGGCTGGATTGGACAGATTAGGTTCGAAAAGGAAATCACACTTGCCGCTGGCGAGGAGAGAGAAGTGAGCTTCAACCCCTCCGAATATGCGCAACTCAACCAACAGCGAATGCACCTTTGGTGGCCGGCTGGCTATGGTGAACCGTATCTCTACGATGCTGGGTTTGAGGTGAATTGCGGTGGGTCTTTGTCTTACAAGGCCGGCATCCGCGAGGTCACCTACGACGAAGTAGCAACCCGCCTGCAGGTGTTCGTCAACGGTGTGCGCTTCGTGCCGATGGGCGGCAACTGGGGATTCTCCGAGAACAACCTCTGCTATCGCGGTCGCGAATACGATGCCGCCGTGCGCTATCATCGCAACATGCACCTGAATTGCATCCGCAACTGGGTGGGACAGATTGGCGACCGCGAGTTCTATGAGGCTTGCGACCGCTATGGGGTGATGGTGTGGCAGGACTTCTGGCTCGCCAACCCTGCCGACGGCCCCGATCCCTACGACAACGATCTCTTCCTGCGCAATGCCCGCGATTATGTGCTTCGTATCCGCCAACACCCCTGCATCATGCTTTTCTGCGGCCGCAACGAGGGCTATCCGCCTAAGGAACTCGACGACGGACTGCGACAATTAGTAAGCGAACTCACTGGCTTGAACGCTGCGGAGCAGCCATTGAACTTTGAACGCGCCGAAGGCGCTCTTGAACAAACAACCCCAAAGGGTTGCCTCTACATCTCCTCCTCCGCCGACGACGGTGTGAGCGGCCACGGTCCCTACTGGGCTATTCCAGCGAAGGAATATTATCAGCGACAAACAGGCAAGCTGCACTCCGAGCGCGGCATGCCAAACATCATGACATACGAAGGGCTCGCCCGCACCCTGCGCCCTGAGCACCTTTGGCCGCAGAGCCACTACTGGGGACAGCACGACTTCACACAAGAGGGTGCTCAGCGCGGTGCCTCGTTCAATCAGCTCATCGCCCGTGCCTTCGGCGAACCGAAGGACGCCCGTGAGTTCACCACGCTAGCCCAGTGGCTGAACTACGACGGCTATCGTGCAATGTACGAGAGTACCAATCACGACCGCCAGGGACTGCTTATCTGGATGAGCCATCCCACGTGGCCGTCGATGGTCTGGCAGACCTACGACTACTACTTTGAGCCCATCGCCGGATATTTTGGCACGAAGAAAGCCTGTGAACCGTTACACATCCAGTGGAATCCGCTCACCGACAGCGTGGAAGTCGTTAACACCGGTGCTGGTCGCAACGACGGCATCGCCATCGCCCGCCTGCTCGACATGCATGGCGTAGAGATCTGGCACAACGACCGTCCATTCCGCTCCGACAACGACACCACCATTGCCTGCTTCCCCATCGAAGTACCTAAGAACTATCAGGGCGTCTACTTCCTAAGCCTCGAAGCCCTCTATGCCATCGGCAAGTCCTATTCGCAGAACACCTACGTCTGCTCCACCGACACGGGCAACTATCAGGCTCTGAAAACCCTGCCGCAAGTAAAACTGAAGGTAACGAAACAGCTGAACAACAACGAATCGAAGATGCTTGTCACTTTGGAAAATCCCTCTTTTGAGCCGGCGCTGATGATTCGTCTGAACTTAAAGACCGACGACGGAGAACAGGTGCTCCCCGTGCTCTACGACGACAACTACTTCCATCTGATGCCAGGCGAGAAGCGCGTCATTCAGGTAGAGTGGAACCCTCGCGATGCCCGTGGAGAAATCCCCGATGTAGAGATTAGTGGCTATAATGTGCCGTTATGTCGATAATTATTTGTAACTTTGTCCCCGAAATCCTAAATCATAAATCGTAAATTGTAAATCTGTAAATCGTAAATGCTATCATGGGTACCGTAAAAATACTGGACAAGACGTTCCGCACGTCAATCTCCGAAGAAGAAATCCTGCGCCGAGTGAAAGCCGTTGCAGAGCGTATCAATCACGACATGGACGGCAAGAACCCATTGTTCCTCGCTGTGCTGAATGGCGCATTCATCTTTGCTGCCGACCTCATGCGCGAAATCACCATCCCCAGCGAGATCTCGTTTGTGAAACTCGCCAGCTATGCCGGCACCACGTCGACAGGCAAGATCACCGAAGTCATCGGCATCAACGAAGACCTCTCGAACCGCCACATTATCATCGTCGAGGACATCGTTGACACAGGACGTACCATGCAGCGTATGATTGAGACTCTCGGCACACGTAATCCTGCCTCTATCCATATCTGTGCACTGCTGGTGAAACCCGACAAGCTGGAAGTTGACCTCAACATCGAGTATGCCGCTATGGAGATTCCCAACGAATTCATCGTCGGCTACGGCCTCGACTACGACCAGCAGGGACGCAATCTGCGCGACATTTATACGATTGTGGAATAGGAAAGAAGTTAAGGAAACTTTGAATTATAAAATAGAAACAAAACGTATGAAGAACATTGTAATTTTCGGTGCGCCTGGTTCCGGCAAGGGAACGCAGAGCGACAAAATGATTGAGAAGTATGGCTTCGAGCACATCTCCACTGGCGACGTGCTGCGTAGCGAAATCAAGAACGGAACAGAGCTCGGCAAGACCGCCAAGCAGTATATCGACCAGGGACAGCTCGTGCCCGACCAGCTCATCGTCGACATGCTGGCCAGTGTCTACGACAAGTTTGGCGGCGACCACAACGGCGTCATCTTCGACGGCTTCCCCCGCACCATTCCACAGGCTGAAGCCCTGAAGGCCATGCTGGCTGAGCGTGGTCACAAGGTAGCTGCGATGATTGAGCTCGACGTGCCCGAGGACGAACTGATGAAGCGTCTGCTGCTGCGCGGACAGATGAGCGGCCGCTCCGATGACAACGAGGAAACCATCAAGAAACGCCTCGACGTCTATCACAACCAGACCTCACCCCTCATCGACTGGTACGAGCGTGAAGGCATCCGCAACCACATCGACGGTCTCGGCGACCTCGACCGCATTTTCGGCGACATCTGTGCCGTCATCGATGCATTGTAAGTCGTGCTTCCTCACGATGATTTTTGCGTTGTGAACCAACCACCCACACAGGGCTGTACCCCCGCGGAACAGCCCTGTTTCGTATTAAAAAGGTGTAAAGGTGGCGTGTTTTGTTGTTTTTTCAGAAAAAAAATCGTACCTTTGCAATCCAAAAGTGTAATATCATGGCAGAATCGAACTTTGTAGACTACGTGAAGATCCTATGTCGCTCGGGAAAAGGCGGTCGCGGATCGATGCATCTGAAGCATCTGAAGTACAACTACAACGGCGGTCCCGACGGCGGTGATGGCGGCCGGGGTGGCAACATCATCCTGCGCGGCAACCACAACTACTGGACCCTGCTCCACCTGCGCTACCAGCGGCATATCTTCGCCGAGCATGGTGGCAACGGAGGTGCCGACAAATGTCACGGTACCGACGGCAAGGACGTCTATATCGACGTACCGCCGGGCACGGTGGTCTACAATGCCGAGACGGGTAAGTTCGTCTGCGATGTCAACTACGACGGTCAGGAAGTCATCCTGCTGAAGGGCGGTCGTGGAGGACTGGGAAACTTCCAGTTCCGCACAGCAACCAATCAGGCACCGCGCTTCGCACAGCCTGGCGAGCCCATGCAGGAGATGACTATCATCCTCGAGCTGAAGCTGCTGGCCGACGTCGGCCTCGTGGGATTCCCAAATGCCGGCAAGTCCACGCTGGTCTCTGCGCTGTCGAATGCCCGCCCGAAGATTGCCAACTACCCCTTCACGACGATGGAGCCCTCGCTGGGCATCGTGGCCTATCGCGATGGAATGTCGTTCGTTATGGCCGACATCCCCGGCATCATCGAGGGTGCTAGCGAAGGACGCGGCCTCGGTCTGCGCTTCCTGCGCCACATCGAGCGCAACTCGCTGCTACTCTTCATGGTGCCCGGCGACACCGACGACATCCGTCACGAGTATGAGATCCTGCTCAACGAACTGCGGCAGTTCAATCCTGAGATGCTCTCGAAGCACCGCGTGCTCGCCGTGACGAAGTGCGACCTCCTCGATGAGGAACTCATGGACATGCTGCGCGGAGAACTCGCAGCCATCGACTCTTCCCTCCCAGAGGGCCAGGGCGAGGCTTCCATTCCCATCGTCTTCATCTCTGCCGTGACGGGCTTCGGCCTCGACGAACTGAAAGACGTGCTGTGGCGCGAACTCAATGCGGAGTCAAATAAGCTGCAGGTCATCACCTCTACCGATACGCTCATCCATCGCGACAAGGAACTCTCTCATCTGGCCCGCGAACTGCAACAGGAAGGCGAAGACGAAGAAATCATCTTCCTCGACGACGAAGACATCGAAGACATTGAAGACGAGACAGACGAGATGGATGATCTTTAAGACAAACAATCATAATGGCAAACGAACAGATGAAACAGGCGATTTTTAAGACAGACGAACATACGAAACAAACGACTTTCAAAACCGTATGTTCTTATGTCTCGTATGTCATAAAAAATATACGTTCGTCTGTTCCGTATGTCTCAAAAACGTCTGTCCGTCTGTCACGTATGTCTCAAAAACCCTTTTGTTCGTCTGTCACGTATGTCTTAAAACCCCTCTGCCTCGTATGTTTTCTCTTTATTCTCCCTTCCCTTTTGGGAGGGACTAGGCTTCATGCGCAAAGCATCCACGAGTTCACACCTGCCGAACAACAATCTATCAGTGTTGCCACACCCGGACTGTTCGACCGCAGCGATGCCTTCAGCATCGACTTCACCGATGTTCCGAAGGATGAATACTCATTCCCCCTGCCCGTGGGTAAGGCCGAGCTGGTGAACAACAACTCCGAACTCGAGATCTCCACCACAAAGGGCGATGCCGTGAAGGCGATGTTCGCGGGAGTGGTGCGCCTTTCCAAGCACAATGCTCCTTTTGGCAACGTCATCGTCATCCGCCACGACAACGGCCTCGAGACCGTATACGCATACAACGCTCAGAACCTCGTACATGTTGGTGACAAGGTGAAGGCCGGACAAACCATCGCCATCGTTGGCGGTGAAGGACTAAAGACGTTCTGCAATTTCTCCATCATGGTGAACGGACGCCGCATCAACCCTGCTATCATCCTTGAGGTAAACGGACACAAGCTGCACCAGCAGACCATTACCTTCCGACGCAACGGACATCGCATCGAGGTGAAGACCCACCGCGTTCGCGACAATATGACTGACTTCAAGGCCGATCCCTTTGCTAACGGCAACACCCTGAAGTGGAATCTGGCGGATACAAAGCCCACCCAGTGGTCCTATCCGCTGCCTGGAGCCCGCGTAATAAGTCCCTATGGCAACAATCGCGGCGATCACACCCACTCAGGCGTTGACCTCAAGACTCATGCGAACGACAATGTATTGGCAGCCTTCGACGGCGAAGTTATCCAGTCGGGTTACAACGGCGGCTACGGCAACTGCATTAAGATACAGCACGGAAACGGACTCGTCACCCTCTACGGCCATCAGTCGAAGAATTTCGTGAAGGTAGGACAAAAGGTGAAAGCCGGACAGGTCATCGGTCTCGTCGGCCGCACGGGCCACGCCACCACCGAGCATGTGCATTTCGAGATCTTCTTCTGCGGTCGTCGCTACAACCCGAACATCCTCTTCAACCACGATGCCCACAAGCTGCAGAACGCCACCCTCACGATTCAGAAGAACGGCAGCGTCACCTCCAGGAAGAATTAAATCCTCTACCTCTCAACTTCTCCGCTCGACCCACAGGGGCGCTTGCATTGCGAAGCGGAGAAAGAACTTCTCAGCCTCATGGGGGATAAATCTCAGAATGCACATTAACCAACATTAACATTGCAAAAACACGGAGTTTACCGATGTTAACGAGGGTTAAAGCTCATAGGGCAATAATACAGCATAGCTCTAAGACTACAAGAGTACTAGAGCTATGCACTGTGTTCTCCGTTAGTATATGATTACTTATGCCGGTTGGCACGCTGCTGGCGGTATTTGGCCTTTTGGCGCGCTGAACCGGAGCCGTGGGCACCCGTGATGTAGGCTTTCTTCTTGGCCTTGGTCTTCACCTTGTCGGTGTCGGAGTTCTTCTTACCGCCGCCACGACCGAAGGTGATGCCATTCTCGAGAATGCTCTGAAAGTCGTCGTTCATATTTTTTCAATTAGTGATGGAACAGGCGCACACCCGTGAAGGCCATTGCGATGTCGTACTTGTCGCAAGTCATGATGACATAATCGTCGCGGACGGAACCGCCAGCCTGAGCGATGTACTGCACACCGCTCTTGTGGGCGCGCTCGATGTTGTCGCCAAAGGGGAAGAAGGCGTCGCTGCCGAGCGAAACGCGTGTGTTCTGGGCAATCCACGCGGCCTTCTCCTCGCGGGTGAGCGGTTCGGGGCGCTCGGTGAAGAACTGCTGCCAGAGTCCGTCGGCCAGCACATCGTCGTGGTCGTCAGAGATATAGATGTCGATGGTGTTATCGCGGTCAGCACGGCGGATGCCTTCGACAAAGGGCAGACTCATCACCTTCGGATGCTGGCGGAGCCACCAGATGTCAGCCTTCTGCCCTGCGAGGCGCGTGCAGTGGATGCGGCTCTGCTGTCCGGCACCGATGCCGATGGCCTGTCCGTCCTTCACATAGCAGACAGAGTTCGACTGCGTGTACTTCAGCGTGATCAGGGCAATCATCAAATCGCGACGGGCATCGGCGGGGAACGTCTTGTTCTGAGTGGGGATGTTCTCGAACAGAGCGGGGTCGTCGAGTTGTATTTCGTTGCGTCCCTGCTCGAAAGTGATGCCGAACACCTGCTTACGCTCGATGGGGGCGGGCCGATAAGAAGGATCGATGCGGATGACGTTGTAGGTTCCCTTGCGCTTCGCACGCAGGACTTCAAGGGCCTCGTCGGTGAAACCGGGGGCGATGATGCCATCGCTAACCTCACGCTTGATGAGCAGAGCGGTGGTCTTGTCGCAGGTGTCGCTGAGCGCGATGAAGTCGCCATACGACGACATGCGGTCAGCTCCGCGGGCACGGGCATAGGCACAAGCCACAGGCGAGTCGTCGAGGCCGGGGATATCGTCGACGAAATAGATGTGCTTCAGCGTGTCGCTGAGAGGCAGTCCTACGGCAGCGCCTGCCGGCGAGACATGCTTGAACGATGCTGCTGCAGGCAGGCCTGTGGCCTGTCGCAGTTCGCGCACCAGCTGCCACGCGTTGAGCGCATCGAGGAAATTGATGTAACCGGGTCGTCCGCTGAGGACTTCGATGGGTAGCTCGCCCTCCTCCATAAAGATTCGTGAGGGCTTCTGGTTGGGATTACAACCGTACTTCAGTTCAAGTTCTTTCATATATAGAAATGTTCAAATGCGACTATGTCGCGTTCAATGTTCAAAGTTCAAATCTACTTTCGCGGGGAAGCAGTAGCTCAGGTCGCCACGCTCGCTGAGGCTTTGCTCCATGTTCTGACGGGTTCTCGGCAATTTGCCGCTGAAGAGCGTGCGACCCTGATAGCGCACGACGACGCGGCGGTCGAGGTCGACGAGCTCATCGCAGAGCCAGAGCGTCAGCTGTGAGTACGTGCACTCGCTGATGTCGATGACGTTGTCCTGACACGTCAGCCGCACGCGCTGTCCGCGCTTCAACTCGCCTGCAGGAGCCTGCAACCAGTAGAAGCTGGGGCGCAGCACTTCCTCCTGTTGCCAGACAATCTTGCGCGGATAGGGATTGCGGCGGTATTTCGCCATCCAAGGCACCGCCACCGTGTCGGCACGATTCATCCAGTGGCCCATGCCTTCCATGATGTGAGTCTCGTGGATGTATCCCTCGGGATCGGCCTGCTGCAGCGAGTCCATTTGCAGGCCGCGCTCGCGGTCGAGGCGGTTGCGGTCGTAGGCAGCATCGTCACCTCCACACCAGATCATGAATGGCGTGTTGCGCAGGTTGAGCAGCGACACATCGCCGGGATGACCCGCCATCATCGATGCTGCCGCCCACGTGTCGGCCATGCGGGGAGCCATGCGCCAAACGCCGTCGCCACCAGCCGAATAGCCGAGGATGTAGACCTTGTCGGGATTCACGTCAAGATTGGCCACACACATCTGTATGAGCTGCTCGTAGAGGCCGTCGAGGGCGGGCTTGCACCACATGTTCCAATCGTTGTAAGGTGCGCGCGGAGCCACGTAGACACCTTCTGCCGGGCGATAGAGGCGCTTCTGGTTGTCCCACTGCTGGTCGTTGGCGAGCGGATGCGTGTTGCCGCCGCCGTGAAGCGATATCCACAGACTGCGCCCATCGGCAGGCTTCTCGCCATAGACCGCTTTCCAGAACATCATCGGCAAGCCGTTTACCTCAGCTTCGGAGCGTTCCCAGCGGGCTTGATGAAGAGTGCGGATCGAGGTTTTCCATTCTGCCGCCAACTGCGCGCGATAGGCATCAGCCTCGGCTTTGCCCAGCGACTGGGCGCAGAGAGTCAATGCTGGAAGAAGCAAGGAAATCAACAAAAATGGAAGTCTTTTCATACGTCTTGTCGTAATTGATGTGCAAAGTTACGAATAAGTGAGCGAAATACAAAAAGAAAAGTCATTTTCTTTTTCATTTCCGAGCGAAAGAAACTTCGGCGATAGCCAAAGTTACGAAAAAGTTTCAAGTTTCAGGTTCAGAGTTCAGAGTTTTTTCTGCTTATTGCTTGTATTTCATGATTTTTTCTTAATTTGGCTATCGCCGAAGAAACTCTCGTTCGGAAAAACTCAAATATATTTGGTTTTTCGCTCACTTATTCGTACTTTTGCACTATGAAACGACTACTGACTTATTTCGCCTTCGCCCTGTTGCTGCCCATTTCGGCACAGGCACAATCCAGTTTGTATGAACACCACTTCAACCTGAAGGAGGTGAAGTTGCTTGACGGTCCGATGAAGACGGCTCTGGAGCGAAACAACCAGCTCTTGCTTGAATACGATGCCGACCGGCTGCTGTCACCATTCGTGCGCCAGGCAGGACTCACCACCGGCCGCTATACCGGATGGCTGCAGGCACACCCCATCTTCAAGAACTGGGGCGGCGATGCCGGCTTCGACCTCAACGGCCACGTGGGCGGTCACTATGTATCGGCTCTGGCTTTGGCCTATGCAGCAACGGATGAGGGCAGTGAGCGCCAGCAGCTGAAGGAGCGCATGCAGTATATGCTCGACGTGCTCGACGACTGCCAGAAAGCCTACGACAACGATAAGGACGGCATGTACGGTTTCCTCGGCGGACAGCCCATCAACGACTCGTGGCGCGCGATGGCCCGAGGCGACCTCTCAAAGATTCGCAACAACTGGGGATGGGTGCCTTTCTATTGTCAGCATAAGGTGCTGGCCGGACTGCGCGATGCCTACCTCTATGGAGAAAGCGAGCAGGCAAAGGAGATGTTCCGCAAAATGGCCGACTGGACCGTGAACCTCATTGCGAAGGTGAGCGATAGCGACCTGCAGTCATTCCTCGACTGCGAGCACGGCGGCATCAATGAATCGCTTGTCGATGCCTATCAGCTCTTCGGCGACGAGAAATACCTCTCCGCCGCCAAGCGCTTCAGCCACCGCACGATGCTCAACGGCATGCAGACACTCAACACCTCGTTCCTCGACAACCGCCACGCCAACACGCAGGTGCCGAAGTACATCGGCTTCGAGCGCATCGGCGAACAGGACGCTACGGCCAAGAATTACCTGCGCGCTGCCGAGAACTTCTGGCAGGACGTGGCCGAGAACCGCACCGTCTGCATCGGCGGCAACAGCGTCAGCGAGCACTTCCTGCCCAAGGCCAATGCCTATCGCTACATCGATGTTGTCGACGGCCCAGAGAGCTGCAATTCCAACAACATGCTGAAGCTCAGCGAGATGCTCTGCACCCGCACACACGATGCCCGCTATGCCGACTTCTACGAACATACGATGTGGAACCACATGCTCTCGACACAGGACCCGCGCACGGGCGGCTACGTCTATTTCACCACGCTGCGCCCGCAGGCCTACCGCATCTATTCCACCGTGAACGAATCGATGTGGTGCTGCGTGGGTACGGGCATGGAGAACCATTCGAAATACGGACACTTCATCTATACTCACGACGGCAACGACGTGCTCTACGTGAACCTCTTCACAGCCAGCGAACTCTGCAGCGAGCACTTCGGACTGCGACAGGAGACGCTGTTCCCCTATATGAATCCAGCTGCGTCGGGAGTGCCCACACCGCTGACCGCTGTGTCAGAGCTTACTGTCACGCGTGCCGGAACATATCAAATTGCCGTGCGCCATCCCGCATGGGCAGGCAAGGAATATGCCATCAGCGTCAACGGAGAACAAGTGACGACGGATGTCAAACAGGGCAAGGCCAGCTATGTGACCATCGACCGCACCTGGCAGGAAGGCGACAAGATCAGCGTCTACCTGCCGATGGAGATCACGATGGAGGAATGTCCGGGCTACTCTGATTATGTAGCGTTCCACTGCGGACCGATCCTGCTGGCTGCCCAGACTACCGCTGTCGACAAAGCCGAGGCTGCATCGACGGGCCTCAGCTACGAGGCGCTGCCCAACGTCTACGGGCATGAGGGGCATATGGATCACGCACCAGGCAGCATGGGTTCGACGAAGAGCCTCATCAGTGCGCCTCTGCTCATCGGTGAGCGTAGCGACGTGCTCAGCCGCATCGCGCCCAAAGAACCCTGGAACCTCGTTTTCGACATCGACGTCTCGCGTGCCGACGCCCCCACCTATACCTGGACGAAACTGCAGCTGCGCCCGTTCTACGACATCCATCATGCCCGCTACCAGTGCTATTGGTATCAACAGACTGCCGAGAACTTCGCCAACAGCGATATGGCACAGACCGAAGCTGCCAACGAGGCACTGCTGAAGCGGACACTCGACTTCGTGGCTCCCGGCGAACAGCAGAGCGAGGCAGGCCACGAGGTGAGATATAGCAACGGCAGCACCACCGGCACCTACAACAGCGAGCGATATCGCGATGCACAGGCAGGCGGCTATGTGCAATACACATTGTTCAACAAGGAAGGCGTCACCGAGAACTTGAGCATTCTCTGTCGCTTCACCACTGCCGACAAAGGCCGCAAGGCAACACTGTCGGTCGATGGTCGGAAGATTGCCGACATCGAGATTCCCGCCAATGCGAAAGGCAGCGAAGGCAACGGCTTCTACAACACAGAGTTCCCCATACCCGACTACCTGACGACCCAGAATGGCAAGGCGAAGGAGAAATTCGTCGTCAAGCTGACGGCATCGGGCAACACCCCCAACCCTGGGCTGTACTATCTGCGACTGATGCGCGACTACGACCCGCACGCCTATCGCTTCGTCGCCACCGACTGGGTGACGGGCGACCCGAACCGTGTGGCGCAGAGCCGCATCAGCTATGACACGGATGCCAACACCATCACCGTTCCGCAGACGGGCACCAACAACGTCTGCCTGATGCTCAACCACGAAAAGAACGACTACACCATCGCCAAATCGCAGAAATACCTCGTCGTAAAAGGCCAGAATCTGCTCACCTCGAGCGGTTCAAGCTATCTGTGGTGGCTCAACGGTGTGAACAAGGGAAGCCAGGTATCGCCCACTGTGGCAAAGACGGCGAGCGTCGACGGCGTGTCCTATCAGGTCATCGCCTGGGACATGACCAAGAGCCAGCTCGATGGAAACATCACGGGCGACCGGCCAAACGTCACCATCGGACAGACCATCTTCGGACTGACGTGGAACGGCAAGAGCTCAGCAGACAGCGGTGTGCGCGGTGCCGTCATCAACGACATCGCCTTTGTGGAGAACGCCGACGACGTCCTCTCGGCCATCGAAGCCACAAGTCGGGACAGGCAGTACGATAGTTCCCTGGCCATTTACGACCTGCAGGGCCGTCAGGTTGAACAGGCAACAAAGTCACAAGCCAACAAGCTCCCGAAGGGCGTGTTCATTGTCGGAAATCAGAAGATTGTTTCCCGATAATCGCTCCCCACGCGTTAAGATTGGTTAAAGATTTGTTCTGCCCCACCCTTTTTCGCTACCTTTGCAAAAGGAAACGAGTCTATTTGTACATGAGAAGCGGTTTATAACCATATTACTCATAAGAAACTATGGAAAAGAAGCATTGGGAATTGCGCAAGTTGCGCGAAGCCATTGAGAAGGAAAAGAACTGGAAGCCAGCCAAGCCCATCGCTCTGAAGAAGGTGATGGCCTACTTGCATGGACTGGAAAAGCCCAAGAAAGAAAACCTCGACAAGCTGTCGTTGTTTGTGGGGTTCCAGGACTGGGAGAGCTTTCAGCGTGCCCTGCATGGCGAAGCCGATGCCAGCGAAAACTATGAAGCAAAACACGATCAAAAACAATCTAACGATTCAATCCAGAAAGATGAGAAGAAACCCAATCCTTAGCATCTGCGCTACTTGCGTGATGCTACTGCTGTCGGTCTCGGCTGTTGCACAGTCGGGACGTGTTGTTCCTGTGCGTCCCGTATCACTCGAGCAGCACGATCAGTGGGAAACCATGAAAAAGAAAAGTGAAGAGAAAACGGCATTGGTACGCCCTATGGGATACAGCTTGCTGACACCCGTCGCCAAGACTGCCGACCAGATGCTGCCACAGCCCTTCAAGATGCAGAAGCGCCAGGCGCCTGCCATTCCTATGGCTGCTGCCGACTACAAGATGCCTGCCCAGATCTATGGTGTGATTGCCTATAGCAACAAATGGGCTAACGGCAATGGCACAGGCAACTTCGGCGTCTATACCTTCACTGCCGACAATCCCGCCTCAGCCAAGGCTGTCGTGAAGAACGACAACTTTAAAGCCACGGGCGGTGCCATCTATGCCAACGGCAAACTGAACGTGCTGAACTACACCGACCTTTGGGGAATGGTCATCCTCGACCACGACTGGTACGAATACAGCACCCAGTACTGGGATTTGCTCCAGCACCGCCGTGGCGAGGGCGACAACGCTGTGACACGCCTGATGTCGGCATGCGGTTGCTACGATGAAGCCACTGGCCAGTATTTCGCCATCATGTATACTGACGACATGCAGAACCAAGTATTCGGAACGCTCGACTACGCAAAGAACACCCGCAAGATCATCAAACAGCTCAACGACAACGAGAACATTCTCGCTATGGCCATCAGCCAGGCAGGTGTGGTCTATGCCGTACGTACTGACGGCATGTTCGTACAGATCGATAAGACCACCGGCAAGATGACCGTCATCGGCGATACAGGGGTGAAGCCCACCTATCTGCAGAGTGCCGCCATCGACCCGCGCACAGGCCGTATGTTCTGGGCTGCCTGCTCCACCGTCGACCCTGTAGGTCTCTACGAGATTGACATTGAATCGGGTAAGGCCACCCTCATCAGCAAATTTGCCAATAGCGAAGAATACATCGGTCTCTACATCCCCGCTCCCGTTGCTGAAGAAGAAGCTCCTGCTGCCTGCACATCGCTGAGCACGTCCTTCACCGGCGACGCGCTGACGGGCACTGTGAACTTCCGTCTGCCCAGCAAGACCTATGCCGGCGAGAGTCTCGGCAGCGAGACGCTAGGCTACTGCGTCTACATCGACAGTGAGCTCGTCGCCGAAGGACAGGGCGAGCCCGGCACACAGGTGAAGCCTGAGGTGACCGTCGGGAAGAGTGCCATGTATCGCTTTGAGGTGAGTGCCAAGAACAGCGTCGGCGAAGGTCCGCGCATCCACTTGGATAAGTTCATCGGCAAGGATGCCCCTGTTGCTCCCACAAACGTGAGGATGGTGAAGACCGCCAACGATAACGAAATCCGATTGACGTGGAGTGCTCCCACGACAGGTGTGAACAAGGGCTATGTGAATAAGGACGATTTGAACTACACCATCGTGCGCTATCCCGACCAGGTGACGGTGAGCGAACATCAGGCCGAGCGCGTGTTCGTGGAAACCATCACCTCCACCGCACTGGCCAGCTACTACTATGTCGTCACAGCTTACAACGGCGACATCGAAGGCTTGTCGGCAGAGTCGAACCGCATGCAGTTCGGCGAAGCCATTGAGCCTCCCTACTTCGACGACCTCGAAGACACGGCTGTCGGCGCGAAGCTGTTCACCATCATCGATGCCAACAAGGACGGCACCACCTGGCAATACGGCTACTGGAACGGCACGCAGAATGCCGACCTCTACTACACCCGCAACGAAGACCGCAAGACTCCTGCCGACGACTGGGTGATCACATCACCGATCCACATGAAGGAATCGCGTTTCTATCGCCTTACCTTCGATGTGAACAACGACTATTTCTTCGGCGGCGACGAGGTCATCTCAGCCTGGGTGGGCAACGACAACACCATTGAGGCCATGACGACCGAGGTGGTGCCCGTGACCATTGTGAACAACGGTGATCCGATGCCCCTCACAGGAATCATCAAGTCCGACGAGGACAGCCGCTACTATGTCGGCTTCCATTGCGAGAGCCCTGCCGATCAGAGCATGCTCGAACTCGACAACATCCGCCTGGAGGAGTGTGGTGTGTTTGCCGCTCCCGACACCGTGACCAACTTCACCGTAACCCCCGGCAGCAGCGGTGCGCAGACCGCTAAGCTGAAATTCACCGTGCCCACCACTAACTTCTTCGGCGAACCCATAGAGAATGTTGACAGCATCGTGATCTATCGCGGTAAGGCGAAGCGCAAGGTGTTCAAAGATGTGGAACTGGGTGCTGAGTTGCAGTTCAATGACACATCGGTACCTACCGGCATGAACACCTATTATATTTATACCTACAACTCGTATGGCTGTGGCATTCCTGCTGAGCGCTCGGGATGGATTGGCACCGATATTCCCAACGAGCCCACCGACGTGAAGCTGGTGATGACGGGCCTGACGGCCAAACTCACATGGAAGGCGCCGACGACGGGCAAACACGGCGGCTATATCAAGGCTTCCGAGCTGACCTACAACATCGAGGACATGAACGCCTACATCAAGGGCGACCACCGTTCTGGAACGACCTATACCGAGAATCGCGGCACCACGCAGGAGATTCTCTACTACCGCGTGTCGGCACAGAGCAAGGCCGGCGGAAGCAACTACGTCTATTCCAACACCGTGATTTCGGGTGCGCCCTACGAACTGCCGTTCAAGGAGTCGTTTGCCAATGCGAAGACCGAGCAGCTATGGACAGCCCAGCAGTCGGACGGCTTTGCAGGCCAGATGGGCTACACCAACAGCATCTCGGCCGATGGCGACAACGGTGCCGCCATCATCATGCCGGGCAAGGCAGGCGATGTGGCACAACTCACGTCGGGCAAGATCAGCCTAAAGTCGGCCCCCTACCCCATCCTTGAGTTCTATTACTATGCCGTACCCCGACAGGCCACAGCCCTGAGCATCATCGTCGCTCCCAACGGCGACGCTGAGCAGAGCAAGGTGCTGCAGACCATCGACTACACGAAGATCAGCGGCGACGAAGGCTGGCGCAAGGTGATGCTTCGACTCGACGAGTTCACCTCTGCCGACCACATCCTTCTCTCCTTCAACGCACAGGCCACCGGTGCCCGCTTTGGCAACATCGCCTTCGATGCCATCAGCGTACACAACCAAAACGACAACGATCTCGTCATGCAGAAGTTCTCGATGCCTGGCATCGTGTCGGCCGGCAAGACCGCCAAGGCCGTGGTCACCGTCAGCAACCAGGGTCGCCTCAGCGTGAGCGACTACAAGGTGCGCCTGATGAAGAACGGACTTTTTGCCGACGAGGTCAGCGGCAAGGAGATTGCTTCTGGCGAGACGATGGACTACGTCTTCGACATCCCCACCGCCATCACCGACAAGGAGGAGAACGAGTTTGAGGCCACCATCATCGACGACGACGATGCCGACCAGAGCAACAACAAGGCTACGGCGAAGATGACCATCGAGATGCCGCTCTATCCTGTTCCCACAGCGGGCGAAGGTGTGAGCGATGACGATGTCGTCGTGCTGTCGTGGCAGGCTCCCGACCTCTCGCCACGTGAGATACGGGTGACCGACGACTTCGAGCGCTACGACCCGTTCATCATCGACGGCATCGGCACATGGACCGTGCGCGATGGCGACCGCGACATGACGCTGGGATTGCAGACCGGCGACGGCAACACGGTGATGTACGACCACGTGGGCGAGCCGATGGCCTATCAGGTGTTCAACGCCGAAGCGGCTGGTCTGAGTGCCGTCACGCAACTGCAAGCGCACTCCGGCAGTCAGATGCTCAGCAATATCCTCGAGGCCAATAAGGCTGCCGACGACTGGCTCATCTCGCCCGAGCTATCGGGATGCGAGCAGACCATCACCTTCTGGGTACGCGCTATGGGCGACAGCTACGCCGAGACCTTCGAGGTGCTGGCATCGCAGGAGGGCACCGAGCCTGCCGACTTCACCGTCATTGAAGCCTCGGGCAACGTGGCTGGCGGCGAGTGGACCGAGATCAGCGCCCTGCTGCCTGAGGGCACGCGCTACTTCGCTATTCATGTGGGTGTGAAGCAGAAGTTCATGCTGATGATCGACGACATCACCTACACCCTCTTCAACACGTCAGATCTGAAGTTGCTGGGCTATAACATCTATTGGGCCGACGAACTGCTGAACGACGAGCCCATCACCACGACCACCTACGAGACCATCTGGCTTGGCAGTGGCGACTATCGTGTGACAGCCGTCTACGAACAGGGCGAGTCGGCACTGAGCGAACCGTTCCGCATAGTCGCAACGGGTATCGAGAGTGTCACGCCCAGTCCTTCTACAAAGGGCGATGATAGCATCTACGACCTGAGCGGACGCCGCGTATCCAACAGATCGAAGCTGCCGAAGGGTGTCTTCATCCGCAATGGCAGAAAAGTCGTGATTAAGTAAGCGAAAAGTGAATACAACAAGAGACCCGACATCCTGTTTGGACGTCGGGTCTCTTATTTTTTTGATTCTTTCGAATCCTAGAAGCAGGGTTAATTACTTAGCTGCAACACCGCTGCGCTTCTCCTTGATGCGGGCCTTCTTACCCGTGAGGTTACGCAGATAATACAGCTTTGCGCGACGCACCT